>NZ_CP032687.1:0-300000 GCF_003627795.1 Rhizobium sp. CCGE531
GCTGCAAAAAGCTGATGCTGTTTGGAGACCGCAGCAAGGTGAGATCCTGGCTTGTGGTCTCCCGAGTATCGCCGATAAGCTATCAATCTAAAGTGGGGTCGCTGAAAACAGCATATTCGAAGGGCCGTAGCCTCGGATGCAAAGAGCTGTGTAGCCTTCTGAACGAAATCATCCGGACATCCGCGCCGGCGGAACAACGGCGCTGGAGACGCTGCTTTCGGCCGCGGGGTTCGCGGAGTGGTTTATTGATCGCAAGTTACGATCGGCTGCTTGTCGGCTGTCAGTTGTTAAGCCTGTACGGCGATCCACCGTTTTGTCGACATCCCTACATTTGCACGCGCGAACCCAAAGATATCCAGCGTCGACAGCTCTTTTTACCGCAACTCGGACAACAGCCGAAGAACTCGTGTTCGAAATTCATCAATGCGACCGTACGTGCCGATAACATCATGAGTCTTGCTATTGCACCAAGATGGGGTTTGAGGGCTATGCTAGTCTCATAGACGTTCCGCTTCTGGATGTGACACCCTTCGACCGGGCCAAGAAGTTGGGCGCTGCGCCTTTGGCACAGGCCGAGATCTCGCAATTTAAGAGCAGGTGGCCCCGAGGCGCTTTTGAGCCCGTTGCCGCCGCTCCGGTCAATTGGCCTCAGAGCGGTCTGACGTTTTCCGCCTTTAACTTGCCGGTCTTCCGATCCTGACCGAGATCGTAGGAAACGGACTGTCCCTCTCTGAGATAATCGCCATATTGCAGGGCGGTGACATGCACGAAAACGTCGCCTCCTCCGCTTTCCGGCGTGATGAAACCAAAGCCTTTATCGGCGTTGAAGAACTTAACCTTGCCAGTTGGCATAACAATCCTCGTGTCTTCGCAGTTTAGGCAGCAAACTAACGACCAGCCACAGCAAGAATCAAGCCAGTCTGCTTCCGCCGAGTGATGTCGCGCTCTTTGGATAGAGTGGACGAAAGGCCGTGCCCCAGCCGTTGTTTCTATCACTCTGGCTCCGGCAGGTTTAAGGTGTAACGCGTATGTCGGCGTTCACCGCTGCGGTTCATTGCCCCCTTCTCCACCATATCATGAAGGTCTCGAGTCGCCGTTGCCCGGGAAGCCCCTGTGATCGAGATGTAATTTTCCGCGCTCAGGCCACCTTTGAAGCCTTCAATCCCTTCGCGGAACATGCGGGAGATCGCCTTGGCGATTGTTGAACTGGTCGCGGAACCGTTCATAGAACTTTGCCTTGCGGATATAAAACGCAACGCGCGTGAGAGTCGTCTGCTGCGCATCGAGAATGGTTTGCAAGAAGTAGAGTAGATGAGCCTTTCGATTATATCGAGCTTACGCTGATTTGTTTCGAGCTCTCCGTAATAAGCCTTGCGGCTCCTTTTGATCGTATATGCAAGCGAGATCAGGCTCGGTTGCCCGATGTTTTGCGCGAGCGACTTTTGAGGGCCGAACAAGCAGCCCAGCAGGTCGCCGCGCTGAAGAAAGATCGTGACGAGCCGGCATACCATCATGCGGGTTCGAGACGAGAAACCACCTCGGTCGTTGGCAGAAGGAACAATGATGACCGGCTACACCATTGAACCGGACGGGCGTCAGGTGGAGGAGGAAATCCACCTTGGCGGGGTTGGCCGAACAGGTCGTGGCAAGCACGGATTGGAAGGAGATCTCCGCCGGGAAAGGAAGCTCGCGGGGCAAAAAGCGCGGGCGCTCCCTTATGAATCAGCTACTCAAGGACGAACTAACCCGAAGCGATGTGCCTCGTCCAACAGCGCCCTAACGGAAGAGGGCTGCCACCTCCTGCCACCACGCGCCGGCCGTTCCCCCATCTGATCCAGTTGCGCGGCAATGTCGCGCAGCGACAAACTGGGGTCGGCGATGGTGATCGCGGCGACCAACTTCATCAAATGATCTTCGGGCGCGCGGCGCGGTGAGCGGGCCAGCAGCTCTGGCTCTGCAAGCTTCTCACGAACCATCCGATGCACCGCGCGGCGTAATCGTTCGACCGTCCAGTGATGACCGCGACGGTTAAGGACGCGCACGACGTTGTCCCAACTATGCTGTGGCCTGAGCTGCCTCACGGTCGGCAGCCAGGTCTGTGCCGACGAAATCAGTTCGTCGAGATAAAGTTTCTCGCGTGCTTTCGACACCGCCTTGATCGCCTCCGGTCGGCGCTCGCGCAGACCGGGATGTCCGGGAAGCTTCCCTCTGGCTTTCGCAGCCTTGATGCCAGCTTTGGTTCGTTCGGCGATCAGGGCGCGCTCAAGCTGGGCGACGGCGCCGAGCACCTGCAAGGAAAACATTCCCTGCGGCGTGGACGTATCGATCGGATCGCGCAGCGAGCGGAAATGAACTCCGCGCTTTTCGAGGTCTTCAATCACGTGAAGCAGATGGCTGACTGATCGGGCCAAGCGATCGAGACGAACGACGACTAGCACGTCGCCAGAGGTGAGATCCTTCAGCACTTTGGTGAGCACCGGTCTTGTGCGGGATAACCCGGATCCGTGCTCCTGATGAATGCGATCGCAGCCGGCGGCGCGCAACTCATCGACCTGGGCATCGTTGAGCTGATCGTCAGTCGAAACCCGGGCGTATCCGATCAGCCGGGGCCGCGGAGAGGGGGAGCTGGCGATTGCAACCTGGGGCATTCGTTCTGGCTCTTTTTTGATGGCCTTTGTACAGATAATGAATGCATGAGAAAATGGGGATTTGCAAGCGTGTTTTATGACAAAAATGGGAGGCGATAGAGAGCGTTCTATGACGTGAGGCAGGCATCGACCCATCGCCGCCCGAGAACGCACGTCAGCGGGCATCTATGGCGAAAACGCAGGGAAATCGGCTATTTCGGAAGAGGTCGCTCCGGCTCCGGCTTTTTGATGAGGTTCTGACGCCGAGAGGCGGTCGGGGAGGGGAAGAGCTCGACCGGTTCAGCACGCGTTATTTCCGCTCAATCAGGCAGAATTTCCAGCGACCCAAAATGAAAAGCCCTCAAGGGGCCCGGATTTGCGGCTTTTCCGCCAATTCTCACGGACAAATACGCTATCTCTTGCCGCCAAAAACCATCACCTATCGATACGCAGTACTTATCGGAAGTGAGGCATGGCCTGGAGCATCCTACCCAGTGCCAGACGCTAACTATGAGATAGCGTCCGTTTAACGAATCATTTACCATGAATTCAATGCGTTACGATTTGGTCACTTTGCCCCTGAACAGCCTGCTGCGGGTACGTGGGGCAGATTTGGTGGCGGTGCCGGTTCATTGGGCAACGGTGGTGGCGCAGTCGAGCCGAAGCGGCCCCGGGTGTTCAAGCCCGAGCGAGAATGATCGCTGACAGGGGCGGAACCGGTTGGCCGATGTTGCCAATACCAAGCCGGTCACCGAGATAGTGGTAAAAGGACAGCCCAAGCTTCTGGCAGGTCTTCATAAGACCAAGCATGACGTCGCGCGCAACACGGCCGTCGCGGCTCATCGTGCCGCCGGAGATTTTTCGCTTCGTGACAAAACTCCGCAGATCATTTTCGGATGCATTGGTGTGCAGCGGAATCTCGGGATGATCGAGCACCTTCAGCAGCTCGGTCTTCCTTCGATGCAGCCGCTCAAGCAGCTTGTCGAGTGCCTCATAACCGGTGCGCAGGCTGAAGATTCGGTCAAACCGTCGTCGGAAGGCCGGAACGGCCCGCGGTGAAGGGTTCTGCTTGTAGGCTTTCAGCGCCTTGTAGAAACGCCAGACGAGATCGCGGGCCATGGTGAGCGACCGCTCCTCTTTTGCGGTTCCTGGCATCAGCTTTTGCAGAAGACGTTCGGCATGAACCCAGCACAGCGCGTGATTGCCGACGCGGAACTGGCCGGCGTCGTCGGACACGATCACCGTGTTGCCCATCAGGCCGTGGTGACGGATAGAACCCCACAGGCCGGCCTCGGCATGCGTGCCGATCTCCTGCCGGTCGAAGATGTCGATACCCTTGTCGGCCAGATGCGCCATGAACGGCACCTGGTTGCAGAAGCGCTGCGGTTCAAGAGCGCGAAGTCCGGCAGTAATGGCCGCATCCGCACGGCGTTCTTTCAGATAATCGAACGCGGCATCGTTGAGCACATAATCCTGGTAATTGCCGCGCAGTAGCGACAGGAAATTCAGGCGGGACTTCGATTTTGTGGTGCGAAAGACAGTAAAATTCGGGCCGCCGATGTGTGTGGCGTAACAGTTATTATGGCAATGTCGGGCGCCGGTGTCGTCGACGGTGACATAAGACGACGACACCAGACCGGCATGCAGCACCGCCGCGTCCTCGGCAACAAAGCCATCCAGCTGCTGGGTCAAAAGCCGGACGATCTGGCGTTTTGAGATGTCGAGACCAATGTCATTGAGCAATGTCGTCAGACGCGCGGTCGTTACCTGCCCTTGTGCATGGAGCATCAGGCAAAGCCGCCTGAGGTTGGTGCCATAGCCGCCGATGATCCCCGCCGGCAAGGGTGCCAGCACCGTCTTTCCATCCGGCGTTACCCAGCATTCGCGACGGTAATGCACGAGCTCCGCCTTGAGCACCAGGTCGCGAACATAGACGCTTTTGTATCCTTTGAAGCGCGACCCGGCCGGAGCATCGACGCGCAGGATCTCCTGTCGGCTCACCCGCTTGACATCCAACTTTGGGCCGCGTGGTTTCTTCTTTGTCTGGGCTTTGACAGCGGATTTGGCATCCGTCGCCTTGTCCATACCGGAGGAGCGAAACGGCGGGCGCGGCGGCAGGTTTTTCAATCGCGCGATCTCGTCGCGCAGCAACTGGTTGTCGAGTTTCAGGCGGGTGTTCTCGAGCCGAAGGGCGGCGTTTTCCTCGCGCAGCTGGACGGTCTCGGCCTCAAGCTTCGCAAGCCGGGCTTCCGCCTGCTGCGACCGCTCCAACAGACCGGACACAAGACTGCGCAACGCATTCAGCGACAGCGTGTCGGCATGCTCGGGGGAGGGGAGCCGTTTCGTCATGACAGAATCGAATCATGATTTGCCCCGGCAGGAGAATCCCCAGGCCATAAATCAATTCTCAAAACGCCGGGTTATGCACACTTCTATGCTCGCTCACCGAAACGCTGCCACCGATTTTGCCCCACGTACCTGCTGCGGGTAAAAGGGGCTGATTTGTGGGCGCTGCTGAAGCGCTGGGCAATTGTGCCGTTGATGCTCTTCTACCATAATCGGTGTCGGAGCATAAGACGCGATCAGGATGAGAGACGGGGAGCAGCACAATGGGCGGGATCGATATCGAGGGGCTCGACGAAGCAACGCTGATGGAACTGCATGGACGCATCGTCGAGCGGCTCCACTTCCTGCATCAGCAAAAGACCGCGGCTGCCCTGCAAGAGATCAAGATCGGCAGCGGCGTAACGTTCGAAGGGCCGGATGGAAGAGCGATCAGGGGCATCGTCATCCGACGCAATCGCAAGACGGTGACGGTTCATACCGACGATGAGAAGCACTGGAATGTCTCGCCGTCATTGCTGACGCTTGTGGGCCGCCATGGTCTCGATGGAGAGGCGTCCAAAGACGGCCGTGTCGTGCCGTTTACGAAGCCCGGCACCAGATAGCAGCACTCAGGCTTTTGCGGCGACAAGGCCTGCCAGCGGCGGGATGGCCTGGCCGCAGTGCGACGCGATCATGGCAGGCGATGACGCTGGGATGCCGAACCGGTCGCCGAGATAGTGGTAAAAGGACAGTCCGAGCTTTTGGCAGGTCTTCATCAGACCGAGCATGGTGTCGCGCGCAACACGGCCGTCCCGGCTCATCGTACCGCCGGAGATTTTTCGCTTGGTGACGAAACTGCGCAGATCATTCTCTGACGCGTTGGTGTGTAACGGGATTTCTGGTCGCTCGAGCACGCGCAGCAGTTCGGCTTTGCGGCGGTGCAACCGCACCAGCAATGCGTCGAGGGCATCATAGCCGGTACGCAGGGTAAAGATCCTGTCGAACCGTCGTCGGAAGCCCGGGATTGCCTGTGATAAAGGCTTTTGTTTCCAGACCTTCAGCATCTTGTAGAATCGCCAGACGAGATCGCGGATAAGCGCGACCGATCGCGCCTCCTTTGGCTTTGCCGGCATCAGCTTTTGCAGAAGGCGCTCGCTATGGACCCAGCACAGGGCATGATTGCCAACCCGGAACTGTCCGGCATCGTCGGAGACAATCACCATGTCGCCCAGAAGACCGTGATGGCGGATGGAACCCCAGAGACCGGCTTCGGCCAGGACCCCGATCCCCTGCCTGTCGAAAATATCGATGCCCTTGCCGGCCAAATATTCCAGGAATGGTACCTGATTGCAGAAGCCTTGCAGCTCGAAAGTGCGCAGTCTGGCAACGAGGCCTGGATCGCCACGGCGCTCTTCCAGATAGTCGAACGCTGCGTCATTGAGGACATAGTCCTGGTAGTTGCCGCGCAGCAGCGACAGGAAGTTCAGTCGCGATTTCGATTTCGTCGTTCGGAAGACGGTAAAATGCTCACCCCCGATTTGGGTGGTGTAAAAATTATCATGAGCATGGCGGGCACCGGTGTCGTCGACCGTGACATAAGTGGACGACACCAGGCCGGCATGCAGCACCGCCGCGTCCTCGGCAACAAACCCATCCAGCTCTTTGGTCAGAAGGCGAACGACCTGGCGTTTCGAGATCTCGATGCCGATATCATTTAGCAACGTCATCAGCCGCCCCGTCGTCACTTGCCCCTGCGCGTGCAACATCAGGCAGAGCCGCCGGAGGTTCGGTCCGTAGCCGCCCATAATTCCCGTCGGCAACGGTGCGATCACCGTCTTCCCATCAGGTGTGATCCAGCACTCGCGGCGATAATGCACGAGCTCGGCCGACAGCACCAATTCCCGCACGAAACAACCTTTATAGCCTTTGAACCGCGAACCGGCCGGAATGGTTGCACGTAAAATCTCTTCCCGGCTGACCCGCTTCACATCGAGCTTCGGGCCGCGCGGCTTCTTCTTGCTCGCCTGTTTGTCGCCGGATTTGATATCAGTTGCCTTGTCCATGCCGGACGGGCGAAACGGCGGTCGCGGCGGCAAGCTCTTCAGTCGGGCGATCTCGTCGCGCAGCAGTTGGTTTTCGACCTTCAGGCGGGTGTTTTCCAGGCGGAGCTCCGCGTTTTCTGCGCGAAGGGCTACGTTCTCGGATTCAAGTTTCGCGAGGCGAACTTCAGCCTGTTCAGCTCGTTCCAGCAGACCAGTCACCAAACTTCGCAACGCCTTCAGTGAAAGCGTATCGGCATGCTCAGGTGAGGGGAGCCGTCTCTTTGCCATGTCGAGACTGAATCTGATTTGCTCCGCCCGCGGAATCCCAACGCTGGAAATCAACTCGCAGACCAAGCCCTTATGCACACTTCTCTATGCCCTTCGGAGAGAGCCCGCCAACCAAAATGCCCCACTTACTGCTGCGGCCAATTTCGGACGCCGCATCTTCTCTGTCACGTCTCGACGAGCGCATCGCCCGATCAATGGTCGGTCCGGGCTGGATCGAGCGAGCCCATTTTAGCGACGCGTGCGCCTCGTTGTGGATCGATGGCGAGCTCGTCCATCTCGAGGACCTGGTGCTCCACGACGCCCACCTCGACGTCCGTGCCCCGACCCATGAGCTGACCATCGCCATCGACGTGCTGCGCAGCCGCCGGCGGATCGCCGGGCAGCCCGCCGCCTGGGCACTGAGCCCTGAGGGGATCAGGATACTCCGCAGTCATGGAGACGATATGACACCTGGGACTGGTGCGCGAGGCAGCGCCGAGGTCGCCTCTGGGCAACCGGCCGCGATTGCGCCGAGCGAGGAGGGGCCGGACATTTCCGATCCACTCGCTGTTGAGATTGCCGCGATGGACGCGGTCTTGGCCAGGTCGGATGCGGCGCTGACAAAGGCAAGGGCGCCGGGGCCAATTGCCGCCCTCGAAAAGGATGCGCTGGTCTACGATCTTGACTGGGACGAGGACGAGCGGCTGGAGGAATGGCGGGTCGTGGTGGACGGGACCGAAGGCCTGCCGCCGGTATTGCGCGCGGCGCTGTTGCTCGATGCCTGGAACGAGCTGCAGGTCCTGCAGCATGCCTCGTGGCTTGGCCGCCTGCTCGCCGCGGAGACGCTGCGGGAAGAGGGTCTGACGACGACGGCGCATCTGGCCGCGGTCAATCTCGGTCTCAAATCGATTGCCGTCGAGCGTCGCCGGCATCGCACGCGCGACACCCGGCTGCTGGCGATCGTCAACGGGATCATTGCGGCCGCCGAATTCGGGCTCAGGGAGCACGACCGGCTGGCGCTGGCGCGGACGATGCTGGAGCGGCGCCTGGTCGGCCGGCGCTCATCCTCAAATCTGCCGGGTCTGATCGAGCTCGTTATGTCGCGGCCACTGGTCTCGGCCGGGATGGTTGCCGAAACGCTCGGGGTGACGCCGCGGGCGGCGCTCCGGATCGTTGAGGAACTAGGTTTGCGCGAGATGACCGGGAGGGGGAGGTTTCGTGCCTGGGGGGTGATATAATGCCCACGCCCCTTTTTGCGGCGGTAGTGGGTCCGCGAGATCCTGGTGCCAAGCGTGCATGTCGCACCTTTGCTGGGCAGAAGCGACTTGTTGTTAAATTGACGCCAACACTTTCAAATTCGGCTTTCTCAACCCTCAAGTCAGGCTCTACGGGTATCACCAAATCCGTTTGGTGATTAGGTATGGAAATATTGGAAAGAGCACACGGTTGGGGCGATTGTTGAGAAAACTAAGTGCAGAGGAGTGCGATGCACTCGATCTCGAGCTCACTAAACTGCGGGCGGACGAAAGCCTCGATCCGCAAGAGTCGGAATTGGTCCTGGGCCGCGTGTTGGAGCCGCTTTTTGGGATCGAAGGCTACGAGGTTGAGCATACTGGCGGATTGAACGATCAGGGAATCGATTTCCGCGCCTCTCGTACGGCGGATGAGGCCAGTTCGACACCCGCCGAGACCATCGGAGTTCAGGCCAAGTTTTACAGGAAGACTGTTCGCCGCGTGGGGATGGCGGATCTGCAGAAGTTGATCGGCGCTGCGTTGTTGCAGGATCTCACTCGCGTCGTGCTGGTGAGCAACGGCGAATTTCCGCGGGAGGCGCATGCCGCAGTCGAGAAAAGCTTGCCGCTTCGGATCGAATTGCTCGACATTGGCGGACTGCGTGCCTGGATCAGTCGCCTGCGCGAAGAGAAGGTCGATGTGGAGACTGAGGTTCGGATCATGCTGCGCGATCTCAGCAGCGGGCTGGCGCGATTGATCGCGAAGAGTCCGGATGCCCTGGATCATCTCGAATGGCGCATGGTCGAGCAGGTCGTCGCAGAGGTGTTCGAAGGGTTGGGTTTTGTTGTGACGCTTACGCCCGGGTCGAAGGATGGTGGAAAGGATGTCATCCTGACGTGCACGGTGAAGGGTAAGCTCGCTGAGTATTACGTGGAGATCAAACATTGGCGTTCATCCACGAAGGTCGGATCGACGGCCGTGGAAAAGCTCTTGAAGATCATCGTCGAAGAAAAGAAAGACGGTGGCCTCTTCCTGTCGACATACGGTTTCACGTCGAATGCGTTCGAGCAGCTCACGACTATTGACAAGCAGAAGCTGAAATTTGGCGATCAGGAGAAGATCGTCACCTTTTGCCAAACCTACGTTAAGGCCAAGGCTGGACTATGGTCGCCGCCGGAGAACCTCACCGAGATGCTTTTCGCGTGATGTCAAAATGCGGCGGGCACGCCGCCGCCAAAAATCCGCGGGAGAGGGCGGGAATGCTCACCTGAATTCAGTCAAATAGATCGCCTTGATGCCGTCCGGCGTTAGGCCAGTACGCCGCAATTCAGCTTCGCAGCGCTCCTGAAGGACCTCCCTGTCTCCAGGTTGCCCTATCAGATAGACATAGAGGTTGCGAACGGCCCCGACGAGCTTTGTCACCTCCTCCAATTTGAGGGCATACGTTCCCTGGGGGCTCGCTTTCAGATCGGCTACGGGTTCAGGAAGCGCCGAAACCCGCAAAGACTGCCTCTGGGGATAGCATCGCCTGAACCATTGCTCGGCTTCCAGGAGCTGAGCATGGTCGTTCTTGTAGAGCGGGTTGTCCTTTTCCTTGTCGCTTTTGGCTTCTATGACGAAGTCGAACAAACCGCTCGTTCTCCACAAGACGTCAGGGCCTGTTTTGTGCACCGCTTCCGGCCGCTCGGCGTCGAATCCAAGATATGCTCCAAGGTTCTTTAACGCTTCCTCATATTGGAATGGGGAGGCGTCGGGCACCAGCGCCGAGACCGCTTCGTTATAAGCAGGAATGAGCGATCCACGACGTTGATATTCGAGGATTCGGCTAACAATCGCGATCGATTGCGGTCCTGCCATTGGTCGTGGAATGTAGGCGGGTCGGATGCGAGGTGGGATATGATTGTTGTTTGTGGAAAAAGCTGAGGTCTGAAGTCGCTGACCCTTGTGGTTATCATTCATCTGGAAGGCAATGCGAGCAGCCAACGAAGAAAGCCACGCTCTTCTCTGGCCATCCTGGGCTAGGTCTGTTGAAGAAATCAGCTGTTCGAGTTCTTGAATTGCGCTTTCATACTGTCCCACTCTTTCCAATCGGAAAGCTCTGCGCTCAGCACCGGCGACCTTCAGCGAGAGTTCGTCAATTCCCGGCGGCCGGGTGGCGGCTGCGAGCTCTGACGCATGGTAGGCGACCCAATCTGGATCCCTGTTCAAACACTTGAGCATGGTTTCGCCAATTTCCTGATAGCTGGTGACTGCCTCGCTCACTTCTTGTCCCACGTTGAGCTGCACCCGGCTGCTTGCGGTCAAATGCTCAAGGTTCTTCTTGCGTCCGATCCATGCGACCAAGTCGCTTCCCGTCAGGACGACCACGCAGAAATCGCCGCCACCCCGGGAGCCGCGCCCTATGCCCTGCTCGATCCGCTGCGCCAACAACGAGTTAACCGCAGAATCAGCAAGAACATTCGTCCGGAACATATCGTAATCGGTTGTGCCCTGTGGCAGGCCGTCCATGATCAGCAGGCGGCAAGACTGGCCGGCCAAATCTATGCCGTCATACCGGTTAGCAAGAACGATCGGACCCTTGAACGATCCGGCCTGCATATCCTTTATGCGTTGGCTTACCGCTTCGCTGGTCTCCGGGTATTCTGCAGTATCCCACCATTCTTTGGCAACGGTTCCAGACGGCGCCAAAATCGCGACACCGGCGTAACCGGCGATCCATTTCGCGATCTGTTTTACCATCGGCGTGATCGCGACATTGCCGAGCGGCATCAACTCAGGCACCAAGATCATACGCTCGCCTACACCCGCGAGCGATGAGGACTGAATTGGTCTGCCAACCGCAGCAGGAGAGGCACCAAATGTGCGAACAATCTCGCTGTCGTCAGAAATCGTAGCAGACATATAGATCCGCCGTTTAGCATCATCGAACGTCGGAATAAGATCAACCGGCGGAAAGGTGGGGGTGATCGTCACCGATTTGCGGCTGAAGAGGCAGTGGCACATCGCCAGATTGTCGCGCAGGAGAGGCCATATGTAGGGATCGACGCTCTCGACATGGTGTGAAAGAAATTCCCGAACTTCCGGGACCTTGGACAACCAGGCCCAGCTCGGAACCTCGATCACGCCGAAGTCTTTCCCCCTGGTGATGTCCGCAAAGGCGCCGCCTCGTCCGACTTCGTCGAACGCGCCCCTGAAGCGATCTGCCAACTCCTGATAAAACTTGAGGTGGTCTTTCGATGTGATCGTAAGGCTGAATGCTTTACGAACCGAGGAAAGTGCGACGTGCGCGTCGTCCAAGATGATGCCGCCGACTTTCACCGCCGGCTTGGCGGAACCCCGAACACCAAACTTGCTTCGGCCACTGAAAAGGCTCTCGTAGGCTCCTACAAGAACGGCGTTACCATCCAGAAACTCGGAGGCTAAAGGTTGCCCCTTCGTGTATGGCACCGCGCGGATTCCATATTCAGTGGCTTTGGCGATAACCTGTTCGACGAGCTGGGTCGTTGGCGCGAGATAGAGGACGGGTTCACCGAGTTCATTCATGGTTGATTGTGCCATGAGAAGCGCAACCAGGGTCTTTCCTCCGCCCGTATGCAGTTTTACGACGACATCCTTGTCGTTCTTTCGGGACGGATACCAAGCATCGAGGGCCTCGGCCTGGCTAACATAGAGATCATTGATCCCGACGGCTTTCGGGAGGGAATGAAAGATATCTCGCGGGGCGATGGGCTTCGGTTTTGCCTTGTCCTCGCGAAGCTTTTTGAAATCGACCACCTTGTATCCCCCAATTATGAACAGTCCATCTTTCTAAGATGTAAGCGCAAGGCGGAGGATTTGAGAATACTGACTCGTAATAAAACTCACCGACTTGATTTTGCGCCGGGCGTTCCTGGTGCCCCAATGAAGTCGCCGGACCGGAGAGACGGATCTGCCCTAAGGACCCGCGCGACGGAGCTCCTTGTCTCAAAAGCTTCGCCATCAAAACTCGTAAGAAACCGCTCGCTTCGGATAACAACAATGCCTGTGGGATTGAGGCGAGATGATGCTCGTTACGAGTGTCTCGGCCTTTGATTGGGTCGAAGAGGATGGTTTGGTGCGCGGTAGCCGTTCTACGGGGCACTATTCGCTCCGAGATTTTGTCACCGCCAATCCCAGCTACAGCACGGCAGTGTCTGCTACCTAGGGACAGGTGGGGGCCCTACCTGCCGATCCGTCCTCGTAGTGGGAACCGGGCGGGCTCAGTTTTCGGGAGCTTGTGTGTTCGGTTCCACGAGGGGCTCAGAGGAGAGCGACTCTGGCGAAACGGAACTGCAGTCAGCGCTTTCACGCGATCAGAGTTGTTGGTAACCGCTCTACAACTGAGAAGACATCTATTGATGCCTTGACGCCTAGTATTGTCGCGACCCATCATCCGACAAATGAAGTATGATTTCTCAACACTTTCTCCGGATGACTTCGAGAACCTGAGTCGCGATCTTGTGGGCGCCGAAACCGGCGTTCGGTTCGAAGCCTTCACCGTTGGCGCAGATGACGGTATGGATGGACGCCACGCCAAAGCCGATGGTTCGATCATCCTCCAGGCCAAGCACTATCTCCGATCTGGCTTCTCGAAACTCAAGTCAAAGATGCGAGAAGAACGTATTTCAATCGACGAACTGGCCCCGCAACGATACATTCTGACGACGTCCGTACCGCTTACCCCGGCAAACAAGGCCACGCTGTCGGAAATCATCGGACCAAGCCTAGTCGGACCCGGCGACATATTCGGCGCGGACGACCTCAACGGCTTGCTCAGATCCTATCCTGAGATCGTGAAGGCTCACGAAGGGCTCTGGGCACACAGCACCCCAGTGCTCGAAGAGGTCGTCACCAACGCGGTGCGCAAGGCAATGGCGCCGGCGGAGGTTCCCAAAACGCTCGCTCGCCTAATGCCGCCACCCGGGGCAGCGACCGATGCTCAGATCGAGCCCGTAAAGCGCGATACGATCTTCATAATCAAGGCGTCACCCATCGACGACGAGTTCACGCTATGGCTTGCTCCAAAGCTTGAGGCCGAGGGCTACCAGGTCTTTGCCGACGTGCTCACCCTCATGCCTGGCGAACGTTGGCGACGGGAGATAACCAGTGCGCTGCGCCATCGCGCGGTCAAGGTCCTGCTTCTCTGCCGTGATTCCAGTCTTGAGGATAGCAGCATCCAGGACGACCTCGACATTGCTATAGAAACGGGAAAGGAACTCGGTGATCAGCGGTTTGTCATTCCGCTACGCATGGAGACGTTTCGGAAGATCAAAGGTCTCGGTGACACTGTCGCGGTCGATTTCGTTCGAAATTGGGGAGAAGGCCTGCTCAAGCTCATCGATACCCTGCAACGGCAAAAAGTCCAGCGCAGCATCGACACGATGATAAACCCCAACTGGGAGATCTATCGCCGGCGTGGCGCCGTGCCGATCATCGAAATTCCTGAGCGACTGACCTCAAACTGGCTTCGGGTCGCCGAGGTGCCAGATTTCATCCGATACTTCGAATGCTCGGGATCGATCAACAAAGGGCGCCTCCAGGGAGCGATCGACAGCTATGGACATCCTTGCGCATTGGTCGGGGGATCAGGTTTTCTGGCATTCGGTGGCGTGCCGGAAATCGAAATGGCATTCGAAGCCGTCGGCCGCTTCAAGCTGAAACATGAAATTCCGCTCGTGGAATTCACGGAGGGCGGCTTTCAGCGACTGCGAATTGACCGCCAGACGGCCTCCAACCTCATTGTAGCGATGCTCAAGAAGGCCTGGTTCAACTACTGCAAACGCAACGGGTTCATTGAACACGGATATTCGAATGGCATCGGCTTCCACGCGTCACCAGAACAGGCGCCGACGGGCAAGCGAATTCCGTGGGGCAACCAGGCCGAAAAGAAGCGGTCATCGATGCTGCGCAATTCCGCTAAGGGCCATATCTGGCAATTCGGTGTGACTGCCATGCCAGCGTTCTGGCCGTTCTGGCACTTCAAGCTGAAGTCGAGGGTGCTGTTTGCGCAAGATAACGACACCCCAGCCGGCCTTGTTGTCGACGATCCCAAGAAGCTCCACCGCTTGAGGCGATCGGTCTGTAAGGGATGGCGCAACAAGCAGTGGTACGGGCGGCTTCTCGCGTTTTTAGAATTGCTTTCCGGAGAGTCGGCTTTTGTGCGCCTCCCTCTTTCCGAGACGGAAACCTTCGTTCTCGAGGCATCGCCGATGCTGTTTTCATCTCCGGTCAGTACCGTTCTTCCAAACGACCTAGATGACGACGACGAGGAACTGGATGATAGCACTCTCGGCCGACCTGACAACGATGAGGAGGTCGGCGAATGAAATTTCTGGAACGATCGCTTGAGGTCGATCATATCCATGAGCCGGAACTTGAGTTTGCCTTCGGTCAGAAGAGCGCCCATCCAAAAGACGGCCTCCACCTTTACGGACCCCATCTCAAGGGGAAAAAGGCGAAAGAAATCCGCGTCGGTGTCATCGGCACAAGTGAAGGCATCGGTCACTTCCGGACGTGGAGCCGGGACCTCCAATCCATTGTCAAGGTACCCCCGCCCGGGAAGGGCGAAAAGGCGAACCGGCTGCACCTCGCGAACTTCCCGGGATTGGAAGAGACCTTTGGAATTTTCTACGACCCAGACGAGCTCAGCGCACTATCGATCCCGCTCGCGGATATCGATCGCGCGACGCGGGTGACAAACCAGCACGAAGCAGTGGACAAGGTCGCGAAGCTTTATATCGAGCGTGTAAACAAACATCTCCACAACGAGGAGCGCGCGGTAGACATCTGGGTGCTGGTGCTTCCTGAGATCGTCTACGAAAGGTGCCGACCAAATTCCAAGCGCACTGGTCTGCCAACGGAGAAAGGGGATTTCGCCAAGAAGCAGAAGAAGCGCGAAAGCCTGCCGCTCTTGGCAGGTATTATCGATCAAAGTGGTGAGACCATTTTTGACGACGTTCCGGATTTTCATCGGCGCATCAAAGCTGATTTCTTGAACATCGCGCCGACGCAGCTCATTCGAGAAACCACGCTTGCGCCAGGCGCGTTTCTTAATACGGCAGGTTTCCCGACCCGCAAGACGCAGGATCGTGCCACGGTTGCCTGGAATCTCGGCACTGGCCTGTACTATAAAACACAGCCGCGCCCACCCTGGCGGTTATCGACGATCCGGCCCGGCGTTTGCTACCTCGGCATGGTCTACAAGAGCCTGCCCAATGATCCCGATGGCCACGCGTGCTGCGCGGCGCAAATGTTTCTCAACGAGGGCGACGGCGTCGTTTTCCGTGGCGCAAACGGCCCCTGGAAGACCGGGGACTACGACTATCATTTGAAGGCTCCCGCAGCCAAAGATCTCCTGAAGCTCGTTCTTGACAGCTATGTCGGCACCCACGGTGAGGCGCCCAAGGAGCTCTTCATTCATGGCCAGACCTACTTCAACGATGAGGAGTGGAACGCGTTTGCCGATGCGGCGCCGAAGGGGACAAATGTTGTAGGCGTGCGAATCCGCCCAACGGGTGGCGAAACGAAGCTCTTCCGCGATGGAGACTATCCTGTGCTGCGCGGCACAGCCTTGATCCTCGACGCGCAGACCGCCTACATCTGGACGACAGGATACGTTCCGCAGCTTGATACCTACATCGGTCCGGAAACTCCAAATCCGCTACATGTCACCGTAACGCGCAGCAAGGACGCCAAACCCGAGATTCGTGACGTCCTGTCCGACATCATGGGACTGACCAAGATCAACTACAATTCTTGCAACTTCAACGATGGCCTTCCAGTCACGGTGCGGTTCGCTCGTATGGTCGGCGATGTCCTTACGATGGGATCGGCGGTCAAAGGCGAGAAGAAACAGCCCTTTAAATTTTACATATAGTCCCAACTCAACTTGAAAGAGCCTGTCAGAGTGCCATGAGACTTCATCACCTCGGTCCCGATTTCCCAGAAGCGCTCGTCGACGAACTGCTCGAAGGCAATGTCGTATTTCTCTGCGGTGCAGGGGTCAGCGCGCCGCAACTGCCAAATTTTCGTGACCTCGTTCTCAACGTCTATAATCGATTGGGCGAAGAGCGCACGCCTGCCGAAGACCATGCTTTCCAGGCGTCTCGCTATGAAGAAGTTTTGGGTGCCCTGTCACGGCGCCTTGTACGATCAGAGGATGTTATAGACGCTGCGGCCGCAGAACTGCAGGTTCCCGCAAATCCTGATACCACGCATCACGACGTTATCCTTCGGCTATCACGTGATCAGGTTGGAAGGCCGATTATCGTCACCACGAACTTTGACACGCTGTTCGAGCGGTCACTCATGGTTTCGCATTCGGCAGCTTTCGCGACGCAGGAGAGCGCGGCGGGACAGGATATACCCGCTCCGGGAAGCGCGAGGTTCACGGGTGTCGTCCACATCCACGGCCGGCTGACTGACGATGAGCTCGATCTTTCGAAAACAGAACTGGTACTGACCAGCGCTCAGTATGGGGAGGCATATCTGCGAGCCGGCTGGGCCGCTCGCTTCCTTTTCGATCTCATGCGTTGTCGCACCTTGGTTTTGGTGGGCTATACTGCGAACGATGCTCCGGTGCGCTACATTCTGAACGTTCTGGAAGGTGACAGGGAGCGTTTTGCCGATCTCAGGCGCGTATATGCGCTCAGCTCATCAAATGGCGACCCCCAAGCCGCGGGCGCCCCGTGGCAGGCTCTGGCGGTGGAGCCGCTCCTATTCGAACCAGAACGCGGCAATCCATACGGCCCACTATGGTCAAGTCTTGAAGGCCTGGCCAACCTCGTGGAGAATCCCGATGTTCGTCGTCGTGAGATGATCGCCGCCATCGTCTCGGGCCCCGTATCCGAAACTACGGACCACGATATTCGCACCCTCAAATGGGCGCTGGGCGCCAGGGCCGACCTTTTCGAGCACTTCATTACGCGATGCGAAGATGCTGCATGGTTCGACACACTTGCCGTGGAGATCCGAGCTTTCGGCGAACGCGCGCGAGCCTGGATGCTTGCCCGATGGTTCGCAAGAGGATGGGATGACAGGGTCAGATACCTAACCGCCATTAAACATCTGGGGAGGGGATCACAGGAGCTCTCCGATGCCCTATTTCGCGAACTCGATCAAAACCGTCCACAGGATGCGACATGGGAGAAAGCCTGGCGCTTGCTCGCCGAAGCGGCCGCGGCGGCATCACACGACAGTTTGCGCGACTATCAGCTGCGTCACCGGCTGAACCGAGGACCGATCGTGGAGTCTGACCTCGGACACTTGGTCAATGCCATCGGACCGCACCTGACAATCGAGGCGCCGTTTCGCGATGAGGATCCTTCTGAGCACCCAAATCAGCTCTCGGATATTGCTCGTTTTTCGATGGAGAGCGAGCATCAGGAGTTCTTGCGGGATGTTTTGGCGTCCCCCGCCGGCAACGCGGAAAACATCCTGCGGCTGCTCGAGCGGGGTTCGCAGCGACTTTCTTGCCAGCTCCGGACTGCGCGCGATGCTGAACTGATCGGGCAGGGACGCGATGTTACAGATTTTGGTGTACCGTCTGTTGTCAATCATCAGCAAAATCAGCATCGCCGCGGGTTTGTTCCGCTCACCGTGTTGATCACATCCGCGTTGCCCATGGCCGCTCAAGGCAATTTGGAGGGGACGAAAAGGGTGGTCGAGGGATGGCGGGCGGAACCGTTCAACTTGACCACTCGGCTTTGGATGCACGCACTTACTCATCAAGGTCTTTTCACCGCCGACGAGGCGATTGACGCGCTAGCAGCCAGTAGTGAGGTGGGCTTCTGGTCCTTCGCGCTGGAGTTCGTCGCCATTGTTCGCGCTCGCATTGCTCAGGCAAGCGGGGAGGCCGTCGAACGTCTTGTTCGGCGCCTCCTTGTCGAGGGACCACAACGATATGCCGACCGGGAACAGAGTGCTGACGGCATCGACTGGCAGGACCGTGCACGTGACCGCGATGTTTGGGTTCGATTGACCGCTATCAGTGAGCATGTAGTTCTCCCGCAGGAGGCGGAAACCCTGCTGCATGAAATCCGCGAGCGGCGCACATACCTGTCGCGTGAAATCGACGAGCGGGATCTGTTCCGCACTTGGAGCTCGGGAGTTAGGGCTGTTCGCGGGCGCACGGCGCAAATCGTGTCGGCACAGCCAAGCGAACGCCTCACGATCGCCGATCGGCTCGAGGAAAGCAGCGACATTGAAGATCGAGAGGGCTGGGGAGAATATTGTCGAGAGGATCCGGTCGGAGCGTATGCTGCGCTCCGTTCTCGTCCCCTCGAAATTGGCGTCGTTGCACGTTGGGCGACGTGGCTCGAGATCGTTCCCAATCGCGGGAATATGACAAGCTCCGAGTGGCTGCGTGTCATACAGGAAGCGGTCGACCTTCTCGGAGAGGCAGATGATGAGATCGTCAACGCGCTTGTCGGTCCCCTGGCTCGAATGACAGAAAACGCCCGGCACCTTCAACTCGCTCTCCCCGCGAACTGGTGGGATCGCCTGTGGCAAGCTGCTGAGGGCGAGCCCGAGGTTGATTGGGGCGATGATGTCGAAACCTATGACCGCGTCATCAACTCGACTGGTGGATCACTTGCGGAAGCACTGCTTCAAGGAATCAGCTCTCAAAGGGAAAACGGAGGTGACGTGAACGCCGCGGACCTTCAACGTCTGCAGTGCATGATCGTGTCGACGACCTATTCCGGCGAAATGGCACGTGCAGCGTGCGTCCGGTACCTGTCCTTCGTTTTCAGCGTTTCGAACGAAATTACTCTCAACCATCTGAGAGCCTTCATTGCCGCGGACAATGATGAGGGTAGGCGACTGCGCGGGGTCTTGGTCGAATACAATAGCTTTGTTGCGGATGCTGAAATCAGTTTTGCCGATCTCATTCTGCAGGGAGTTCGAGAGAGCCGGCAAAAGGATGTCTCGGCGGCCAATGCCGCCTCGCATCTTGTCCGAGCGGTGGTAGCGTCCTTTGACGAACCAAATGTGGCCAGGGGTATCTCGCCGCAACAGGCGCGGCAGACGCTTCGGGAGGCTGCCGCGGACATACGCGTCGGAGCCGTGAAAATCATGACAAACTGGCTTGAGGAAAATCCCGACGAGGACCGAGCTTCCGCTTGGACTGACTTATATGGCCCAACGTTCCAGGCGATCTGGCCGCGCGATCGCAGCTATCTTTCAAATGGCGTGAGCAAGGAAGTATTCTCATTAGCAACGGCGGCCGGCGCAGCGTTTGACGCTGCGGTTGAGGCCCTTTTACCGTATGTCTCGACGTTCGAGGGTGACTGGCTCAGCCTTCATGATCTCGAACGCAATAACGCCGAGCTCGCCACGCGCTTCCCAGCCGCTGCCCTCAGATTGGTGTGGGCTGCATGCGGGCCGCCCTGCAAGGGCCGCACATCGGATATGACCACCATTCTGGATGCTATCGCCGCGGCCAATCCGGCTCTGGCCGTCGATCGCAGGGTGCATAAGCTTCGGCTTTTGGCCGTCAGTCATTGAGGTATCTTCCGGCTCCCGAGGGGAAGAATTCAAGCATCGCCCCCGGCATTTCTGCCGGGGGCGATGCTGTGATGGGTAGTCTAGTCGGTTGGCGGCGAGCCTCGGCAGATCACGTCGGCTAAGGCCTGCAGACAGTCACCCGGAAAAAGCTACCGGCGGCAAATTCCTCACTTGCCGATCTTAATGCGCTCAAATCGTTTAGCCCATCCCGATCCGTCAAAACGATCACTTCCTCATAAGTCTCAAGCAGCTCAGTAACCGGAGCTTCCAACGCGTTTATGTCGCCTTGGATGCTACGCAGCCGCTCGACCGCCTGCTCGACCGAAATTGCGGTGTGGACACGTCGATCGATGGGAAAGATTTCAGAGGCGTGCGGCGCCACCGCAATCGCGGCCAGCGCGGAGCTGAATCGAGGATCGCTGAGAACTGGAGCCATGGAACGCGAAACATCGACCGCGACAGCACTTTTCGCCCGGGTTGTCCCTCCAATCTCGAGCGCCGCCCGCACTGGCCATCCAATCACCTTTCGAACCAAGCCTCGAAATTCCTCCCTGGCTTTCCGGTTGAGGGCAGTCAGGTGCTCGACGGTAACGCAACGAGCCTTCGCGCTGAGCGGGACGCAGTCTAGAATGTCGCCGATCGGGCCGTAGTTGACCAGAACGATCGGCGCATTCGGGTGAGCGGCCGCATAGTCGGTCATTACTTCCGAAAACGACTTCTTCGCGGTGCGTTTATAGTGCTTCACCTCGACCACCAGAGCGCAGTGCTCGGCGCCCGGATCGCGTGACCAAAGTCCGAAATCCGGCTGGACATTGCCAGTTCGGCCAGCGCCGACTGGATTTGCAATTGGGGAGCGACGCTCCGTTATCATATCGATCGGTGGTCGAGCCGACGTGACAGTGGCAAGTCGAGACTCTCGGAACTCGAAGGCGATCCTACCTTGGTCGTGATATATCTCTAAATCGTGCTCATTCGCAGCCGCAGCCATTTCTGTGAATACCCAGACAGCATAGATCTCGTGGCGCTTCTGCCAGACCGGCAATGACAAAAACCGGTCGAGATCGTTCAAGGAGACGCTTGCATTCAGCTTGCGAGTTGGCAGACCCTCGAACGCATTTTGGAGAACGCGGGCGATCCTGCTTCTGCTTTCAGGCGCGATCGCCTTTGCCAGCGCCAGGCCTGCGACAGCTGTCCCCAGCCAGTTGTCCGTATCGAGGAAGGCAAGTTGGTTGACTGAAAAAGCATCACTGCCCTTCAACGTTCGCCAATCGAATTGCGACCGCAACACAGCTCGGTTCTGACTAAACGCCACCAATCCCTCATGAACTGTGGCGACCAGTGCGGCCAATTCTCGGAATCCTGGGTCCTGTTGTTCTAATAGCACCGATATTGGAAGGGGATTGATTTGGCCCGATCGGTAGTCGACGAGCCACCGATCGACGTCGGCAATTCCGAGCTCAGCAGATTCTCGCGCCGCCTTGTTGGCGAGGTTTCCTAGTTGCGGATATGCTTCCCAGGCAAGCCAAACAACGCCAAAGTCTTCATGTCCCAATGCCGGAACATTGATCTCACCGGGAACGCCGTCCCACATCCGCACGAAATCTTCAAAGTCAGACAGCTCGAAGTGCTTTTCGCTAATCCCAATCCGCCATTGGTCCCGCCCGTATTTTGCGCCGGCTGTTGTGAAAAACCGTAGGATTTCACGGTACATTTCTGAGAAAGGCTGGAGGGCACGAAAGAACACCTGGATCAGCTGATCTGTCGTCACTTTCGCGAGCGCGTCCCCGAGATCAGTTCCTATCGGGTCCAGCATCTTGCAGACCGCCCCGGCGAACTCTTTGTCGCGGCCGTCAATGTCGAGGGCTCCGCATTTGACCAGCTGCGACCATGCGTCAGCGGCAGAGCGGTTAATTTGTATAGATTGAGACATTTGACGTTCCATATACCGTTTGGGCATGACTGGTGAGAGGACCGCATAACGCCACAACGTGCGGTTACCTCACGACGCCATAGTGCGACACGAATGCTCAACTATTTTCAAAACGCTGGCTATGCGTCCGTCAAAAGCTGAAACGCTCTATTCGGCCATTCAGTCCGTTTCGCAGGAGTCTACTATTTCAGATGTTCTGTTATGCTCGAATGCGCTGACGCAGGCGCTCGTATAGCCGGACTTCAGCCTTCTGAAGCAGCTCTACGACAACGGCAAACGGCTGGCGATCCACATGGGTCGCCCAACCACTCTCGCAGCGCACGACGAGGTAGTAGCTGTCGCCGTATTGCTCGATTCCGCGCTTGAACGTGATGCTGGCGCGTTGGACTGAGCACTTCTCTCTTACCTTCGGTCCAGGCTCGAGCTTGCAGTTGAAGCGGTTCTCCATTTCGGGAAAGGGGCCTTCAACCTCCGCTCTCTTGCGATAGTGCTCGAAGATGAAATTCGGCTCGCACCCGCGCACCAGCCGAAAGCTCATCCCGACGCCAGCATAATCGTTCCGGGTATGGCGGACGGGAGGGTCATAGGCGAGCGTTACGCGAATTGTGCGCTCGGTGTTTCCTTCCTGAAAGACCTCAGGGATTGGGATGCGATAGACAGCGAAATGATCGAGCGGAAGCTCATCTTCCGTATACAATGTCACACGGGCATCATCAGAAAAACCGGCGCGCTCAAGGTCGATGAGACCGTGGCCGCAAACCGAACGCACCGCCTCGCTTCCCAGCACTTGAAGGCGCTCGCTTGCTTCCTGCGGGACCTCTGCAGAATTTATCAGCAGTGCACGGACCAGGTTCGCAGAAGCGTCGGGAAAGCGAGCAAGAATTTGGCCGGCACTGAACCCGACGCGGGGCGCCGAGTAGGATGTGCCGGATCCGGCCGTGAAAAGACGGTTGAGATAGTTGTGGTTCAGGGTGAGTACGCCAGCACTTGGCCGATCCTCGCCGCCTCGAAGGCGGGCGACGACGGCGTCAAAGATTAATGTCCCACCAACGTCGACAAGGTCCGGTTTGGTGCCACCACCAAGACCTGGCCCCACCCGCGAAAACGGAGAAGGTTCGTTCGCGCGGGTGATCGGGCGCACTCGCACATCGTCCACCATATTGGCGTCTAGGCCCTCGCCCTGCGCAATCGAACCGACCGTGATTACATTCATGGCGCCGGCGGGCTCAAGAAGGCGATTGTTTGCCTCGAGCAAGTAGCTCGGATACTCGGTGACGCCTTGCTCTACGCGGTTACCGGCGCGGGGCCCACGGTTTCCAGCCGAAACGATAATAACGACATTGCGCTCTCGCGCGAGTTCGTCGAGTGTCGCGGCCCAAGTCCCGACCTTGCCACCGTCGAAAACCCGCTTCTTGTCGCCGAGCGAGATGACAAAAATCCGGCAACCAAATTCTTCGTTGAGCCGTGTAATTGCCTCGCGCATCTGGGAAGGGACGAGGCGCCGGTCGTCAAAGCTGCCTGCATCGTTCGTGACTTTCGCTGCACAAATCCTGGAACCACGACGAAGTTCACCCGTCGCCAATTGCGCCCGCAGATCTCCGAAGGCGGCGATACCGGCAACCCGTGTTCCATGCCCCCACACATCGGCCGTGCCGAGATTTTCGGGGACCGCGATGCTGCCGGCTACGATCCCATCAAGGAAGGGATGAGCATTGAGGCCGCTATCGATGATGCCTATAACAGGGGCCGCCTGATCGACCGCATTGAGGGGAGGGGTCTCCGCAAGGACCATGTCCATCGCCTCGGCGGTGACAAGGTCGGGGCTTGGCGGAAGGTCCACCGAAGCCACTTCCTCAATGGTCAGCAACGTCCGGACGAGCTCTCCGCTCAAGCGGGCGCGGAGCATCGAGATAGAGGGACCGATATACTGGTCGAAAACCTCGCCCCCACGAGCCTCGATGTAGCGAACGATGTCGTCGAGCTTGCGTTCGCGAAGACGTCGCTCACCGAGATCCCATACCTCGATATCGACGAGATAGGCTTGCACATCCTGGAAATCGGCCGTTTCGACAAAGCCGTCCTCGCGGAAACGAATTCCTATGCGGTCACGCGGCTCGACCGACCCGATCGTTTCGATACCGCCGATGAAATTGTTATAGGGGGCGTTCTTTTGGCCCGCAGGCGCGCCACGCTGGTAGGCATCCAGTCGGGTTCTGAACTCAGTCATCTCGTCATTGGATGCGAACAACACGAGCGTTCGATCGGCGTCGCTGGACAGCACGGTAAGACCGAGCTGCTCCCAGTCTGCCTCCTGCAGTGCTCCTGTCATCTGGACGCGAAGGATCAGCGCTGGATCGACGAATTCCGGCTTGCGTCGCCGGCGTTGCTCATCTCGGGCTGCGTTTAGCTCATCTCTTAGCTTTGCGCTGTGTCGGGGACCATCCCTATCGGGCGGCGGGCCACCCCCGCCGTGCTTGCGACGTTCAAATCGTTCGGGAAGTCGGACGAGTTCGAGATGGTCGTACTGGGCCACGGCGGCCTCAGATCATCGGTGCAAGACGGGCTTGTCCGGCACGCCGCCGCGCCTCGTCCTGAAGTGCGCGGTTGAAGTCCCGCTCCTGGACTTGCTTGCGACGCTCTATGATCATCGCCTTGATCGCCTGAGTGCAGACGCGCTCAATTTCGGCGAAGGAGTATCCCGCAAGCGCAGCCGAATGCCTGGCAGGCTCGAACGCGAGGGGAACATTCTTGAACTTTAACTTCAGGAATCTTCCGATCATCGCAGCGTCGGGTTTGTCAAACCAGAGGACCTCATCGAAACGCCGCCAGATAGCTGCGTCGAGAGATCGGTCGAGGTTTGTCGCTGCAATCAGGAAGCCCTTAGGCTGCATGTTGTCGATGAAGAGCAGCAGGCTGTTGACGACGCGGCGAAGCTCGTTGTGTTCGCCACTGTCGTCGCGGGTTCTCGCAAGGGCGTCAAATTCATCGAAAAACAGGACGCAAGGCTGCTTGCGAGCGAACTCGAACGTCTTTCGGATATTGGTCGCCGTCTCACCGAGGTAGGAAGAGATAAGGCGATCAAGCTTCACCCGGAACAGCGGGAGTCCCAGCTCGGCGGCAAAAATTTCCGCGCAAAGCGTTTTTCCACAACCTGGCGGTCCGCAGAAAAGCATTTTCGAGCGAACCTTGAGACCGTGCTGGCGAATCTCGTTTGCGCGACGGAATTCTTTGACCAAGCCTAGAAGGACCCTGACGTTCGCGGCGCTCAGAACGATGTCGTTGCGATTGTGCTCGGGTTCAATGCGTTCGACGAAATCTGCGGCGGCTTCGGGGAATGGGATGAGGGGGGCAAGAGCTTTCGGAGCAGATGGGGTCCGCTGAGGACCGGCCTCGAGCGTTTTCCGCAATGTCCGTGCCAAGGCGCGGTTGTTCTTTTTCTCTTCCTCGTCGATGATCTGCTCGGCAACGGCGCGAAAATCCTCATCGCGCCCGTAGCTAGCCAGCAATTTTTTCATCAACTCGCCCCGTGCCATCTGTTGTCCGTCTATTCCCTTGTGCTCGAATCACAGCTCGATATCATCTTTTCAGGATGATGTTACCACCTGATTTAGACAATAACCTTGGTACGGATTTAGTTTTGTCGCCAGCGAATTCAGCTTGTCCGAAGGGATTGTCCACGTCGTTCAACAAGGTCGAGGGCAGCCTTTCCGTTTTTCGTAACCGGCTCGATTTGATGAGCGAAACGCCCGGAGGGGGCGCAGCCAATCCCGCGGCCCCTTCGGACCACTATGTTGCCGTTCCTGCGGCTGCTTTTTCCCAGCCTTAGCGTGACGCGAATTCCCGCTTTCCCGCGCGTGCGCGTCGCTATGCTGAACGCTCCGATACGCTCCACTTTGGTTCGCGGCGCAGCGCGATAGTGGCAATGTCAGCGTGCGAGCTATCTCCTGTGCAGGATCCTTCCCTCCGCCTCTGTGGTCCAATCACGGATCGGATCCGAACTCTCGCCTTTGAAGCTTGGCGGGGGACGTCGTCCGGCGAGAGCTAACTGCTTAAACGTCAATTCTGCCAAAGCCTCGGCATCCCTCCTGGGCCACCATTCGCGCAGGACGTTCTCAATGTCGTTCTTCAAGCTCTCTTCTTCACGAACTAGCGAGAAAAGGACCCGAGCTATGTTGGCGAGACGTTCATCGCCCGTCGCAAATAGGAAACGACGCGAACTGTCCCCGGTTAGGGCATCCTGCACCCGCTTCAAAAAATCACTAAGATGCGTCATGTCCCAAGCAGCATTTTTGATGCCGGCAATAGCCCGGTCGCGGGCAGGGGAACGAAGTTGCTTGAAGAGGTCCGCTTTTCGGGCGATCGGGCCAAGAAACATCATCCCATAGAGAAGGCCAGGCCCCGCCACGAAATAATCCTTCTCCATCCATTCGAGCAACGATACGGCCCGCTCTGTCGGTGTCAGGTCAGCAAGCTCCAGATCGCCCACTTTCAGAGCAACCAGGTAATTACGTCGCCATCGGCTCAGCGGCGCGGCAAGGTCAAGTTCCAGTAGCTCACCCGGATTGAACGAACGAAGCTTTGATGTTCGCCCCATCGCGAGCTCAATCCACGCGTCGGCTTGACCTTGATCGGCGCCTCTGAAGTGCGAAAGTTCGAGATTTGCAATTTCATTGCCGCTCATGTGGGCAAGTTCGTGAAAGGAAACGGAAGGCTCAATTTCTATGTCCATGGCCTGGGCGTATGCCATCAGGTCGACCGCTAACTGCGCCGTCTTCTCGAAGGGATGGAGCTCGCGCCCGCTCGCAACCCGTGCCATACGCGAGACGATGTTCCGATCAGGAAGAAGCACAAATGAGCAACCGGACAGTTTTTCGAATTTCATTGCACCCACGTTGAGCATGCCCACGGAAGGGGGGATGTAGCCGGCAACGAGCGCCTTGGAAGCGTCCAATCGAGCGGCGATAATATTGACTTCCTCAAGAGGAAATCGAGCATCCACATAGATTTCTACATGATCAGCTGACGCGTCCACTGCCTGATCGTTCCTCACCAATGGCCGAAAGTCCGGTTACAGTCCCAACGGAGATAGCTTGATCAAACAACACGGTTCACGGAAATAAGTTATTGAATTACATTATAGAGCAGATGAACCTAGCCCACGTGAACTGTGACGTCGTAGCCGAGCGATCGAAGCGCCTTGCTTGTTCTCCCATTGCGCGGAGGATACCTGTCCGGCAGAGCCCAGCCAACGATTTCGCCGAGAGCGCTCACGCCAATCAGCTCGATTTTCCTTTTTGGGTCAACAATCGCGTTCCATAGCCGGAGCGGTACGTCCTCAATTCGTCCATCATAGAGAACGTAGTTCAAAGTCTCCAATGCGGAGACGCCCCCGCGATTTGGTGCCTTGTAGATATGCCTCGCCAAAGCATCAACTTTCTCCGGTATGTCATATGGGCGTCCGCTTTTTAGCCCGATGAGGCGGTTCGGTGCTCTACGAGCAAACTCCCGTGTTGCATGGATTTTACCAAGCACCTGAATGAACTCGTCCTCCGTCAAACGTTGAAGACGGTCTTCCGCAAATGCCCGCCGCAGGGCTGGGGCCGTCTTGTTCAGCATTCGGTTTTCGTCCGAACTGTCAGGCCGCTTCTGCCACCACTGTATTGCTGTCTCAACCGCAGTATCTGGGTCAGATCTGTTTCTTTCAAAATGCGTCTCGAAATCTGCCCTCCTGCCGTCGAACGTATTTTGGTAATAATGAGCGTGGAGAAACTGATCGGCATGGGCTCCCAATGGCGCGGTTGCGCTCACCCAAGAGGGCCTCTTGCCATCGACAGAAATTTTGACCGAGATGTCTCGTATGATTTGGAGAGTGCTGTTCCACTCGTCCAAAAACGCTTGTCTTCTCTTCTCACCCGCTGATTTCGTGCTTGATCGCGCTAACCCAGGAAAATGGGGAACAAGCGTGGTCGCGACGAATGCCTCGTCCGCCTCCTTCTGAGTGATCTTGCGCCGGGTCAGTTCCTTGTTCCTGGCTAACAACAGATCAAACAGTTCCTGAGTTAGTGGCGCGGCGTGCGTTTCGATCTCTGTGAAAAATTGCTCGAGTTGGAGATCGTGTCCGCCATCGACGAGCTCGTCCTCGGTGAGAAAAACCCCTGCCTCAACGTTATTCCACCATGCACTTTGGGTTAGGTTCGCAGACCCTATGTATGCGCCGGCGCCGCGCCACCAGATCACCTTTGGATGGAAGTGGCGCACGAGTTTGCAGACGTATCGCCCTGACCGTCGGGCAAGAAAACGTTCGAGGACGGGAATGCTTACAGGTACTTGTTCGTCAAAGCGTCCCCAGAAGCGTAGAGGTAATTTGTTATTCCAACACCAATCAAAGAGAAGGTCGCTTTCGGTCGCGTAAGCGACTGCGGCATCAACTCGTTCAGTATCTTTGGCGGCATTTAACAGGATGTTTCGTAGATAGTTGCCATTGATACCGTTCAAGAGCAATTCCAAAGTCATTTCTCCCCGATGTCACGCACTGAGGTCTACACTCTTAGAAGTTGTCCAGTCAAACGACTATCCATTGTCGAGGCTTTCCACTGAGATCAATATCTTA
This sequence comes from Rhizobium sp. CCGE531, assembly GCF_003627795.1. Taxonomy (NCBI): domain Bacteria; kingdom Pseudomonadati; phylum Pseudomonadota; class Alphaproteobacteria; order Hyphomicrobiales; family Rhizobiaceae; genus Rhizobium; species Rhizobium sp. CCGE531. Next base: position 28,558 of record NZ_CP032687.1, read on the forward strand.
GTTATTCGCGCGATAAGAACGACAGTTCGATTCCCATCAAGGCGTGCGAGGTTGGCGATATGGCGATCCTTGCGGCACCGTCGAGGACATCTCGAGATCTGTTGAGCGGACTGTCTTCGATCCTTCGCAAAGGCTGTTGAAAAGATCAGGTCTCGGCACGGTTAAGAGCGAGATGCGAAGGGTCAGGCAGGTGCGCCAGCCGGCTGATTGCGACGAACGCAAATACGGCAATCGCGCCGACAGTGGCGGCAACCGTTAGTGACCAGAACACCCCGACGTTCGTCATCAGGAATGCCAGGATAAAGGGCGCCGTCGACGAGACCACCAGACGGATGGCCAATACCTGTCCCTGTCGTTGGCCGTAACCCTCACTGCCGAAGAGCGCCAACGGCAAGGTTCCCTGCACGATGCTGCTCAAGCCCGAGCCGAGGCCAAAGACCACGGCGAACACCAGTGCGCCTGGCACGGAGGGGGCGGTGACAATCAGGATGACCAGCGCGGCCGGCAACAGCACGGCGGAGATCAGCGCCAGCACCAGCTGCGGTAGGCCGCCTCCGAAGACCATGTTGATGAACCGGCTCAGCACCTGCGACGGGCCGAACAGCGTGCCTACCATGAGCGCCATCGCTCCGAGCCCAAGTCCCGACAGAACCGGGACCATGTGGACGAGGAGCGCGGCATTGACAAAGCTCTCCAGCGCAAAGCCTGTTACCATTAGCATGAAGGCTGGCGAGCGGATCGACGGAGAGAGACTTGGCTCGACATGCTTTGCAGGCTCGGCCGATGCACGCTTGCGGCTTCTGGTGACGCTGGACGACAGCCACGCATGGATCGGCAGGCAGACAGCGACATTGAGCGCAGCGAAGACCAGATAGACATTCTGCCACGACATATGCGCGTTGAGCGCCGTCGTGATCGGCCAGAAGATCGTCGAGGCGAAGCCGGCGATCAGCGTCAGGTAGGTAATGCTGCGCTGGGCGACCTTTGGTCTGATCTGAACGAGAAGCGCGAAGGCCGCACCGTACTGCACGAGATTGGAAGCCGTCTCAAGCGCGATCAGGGCGGCGACGAAGGCAATCTTGCCAGAGGCAAACGCACAAGCCACAAGGGCGGCGGCGGCAATCGCCGAGCCGGCTGTCATGACGCGACCGGCACCAAAGCGGTCGATCCACTTGCCCATGGCTGGGGCCGCCAAGCCGCCGATCAGGAGACCGGCCGACAACGCGCCAAAAATCCATTTCGACGACCATTTCAGATCCCGCGCTATGCCCGGTGCGAGGATGCTGAAGCTGTAATAGAGCGATCCGTACCCGATGATCTGCGTGAGACCGAGGGCAAGGATAGCCGCGACGGGCGGTCGTTCGGTGCTGATCATCGTCATATGGATTTGAGGCTCACGCGCTGTTCGAGTTTTTCGGCCTCCTCTTTCCGCTCGCTGTAGCGGTCTGTCAGGTAGCCGGACGCATCACGCGTCAGCCAGGTGAACTTTGCCAGCTCCTCGCAGACATCGACGACACGGTCATAATAGGAGGATGGCTTCATCCGGCCCTTGGCATCGAATTCCTGGAAAGCCTTTCGAGTGCTGCGGCAACCTCCCGCTCGCCCCAACCGGCGTCGACCGCCTTGCTGACAAGGCGAAGGACAGATGCAGCGCGTACTGGCACCAAAGGTGCCGGTCCGGATCTGAACTCTCACAGCGAGGAGGTTGAATATAGTCATCTCTGAAATGTCGCGATTATCTTTCTCCGCGTCAAGTGATGGCCGCCTTGCCACCAGGATATGCGCACAGTTGAACTTGGATATCCGCCACACCGGTAGTGCTTTCCTACAACCCCTGATCAACCTAATTATGCGCGATTTGCAAGTCATTTACTGTCGCTGCAAGACCATTGGTATGGATGGAGGGGGCTGCGTATGCCAGCCTCGGGCTCAGGTCTAAGTGATTTGCCAGCAGGTTCCTCTTTAACCGATTGGCTATCTTCCGAGACCTCATCGCGAGCAGGGGCCATGGCCCCACCCACGCCTCAGAGCATCTATTTCCGCAACAATGCTTGGTTGGCTTTGTCCAGGCAGACGGCGGCGAATGCCAACAGGATCGTGCAAATCGATGAATAGATGGTGCTACGGAACACGTCGGCCATGCCCACATCGATCCTCAGAAATTCAAGTGTGGCGCCGATCATAAAGAAGATTGCGCCAAGGCCGAGCACCAAGACTGCGGCATTCAAGGTCAGGCGTACCAGTCTCATCCGTTCATGTCCTCTCCCTTTAGGCGTCACGACACCGAAGTGGTGATTCTGTCCGGCTTTTGAGAACGAGTGAAGAACCGCTTTTCACTGGTTATGGATGTGGGAGCGGAAAGCAGTGCCGATCCGATAGCGCGGCAAGGATCTTGTCTTTCTCTGCGATGAAGATGCGCCCCTCATAAACCCCTGTTTGATGAGGCGAGCTGTCTCCCTCCGCTAGTACCAGCAAGGGCAAGGACTGGTTTTGCTCTCCAACAAGGGCGATGACGCTTTGTCTGGGTCTCGGCCATTCTATGCGCTCGACATTAAGCTTCATCGCCAAATCCGGGAACGAGGCCAGCACCCCCTCCAGAAGGGCGCAGTGCCAGCAATAAAACTGCTGACCTGGATAGGCAGAATCGTCAAAGCCCGGGCGCAGCAAGAACAGTCGGTCGCGGTTCGCCATTTCATTTCCTTTCCGATTTCAGTGCATTGTAGAGCGCGGGCTTGCCAATCTTCAAGTGCGCGGCAGCCTCTTGCACGGCCCGCAAAACGTCCGTTTGTCGGACAGGCTTTTTCCAGTTCGCCACACCTCCGCAACGAAATTGAAAGATTAGGCAAAGGTGCGGTATGGGTCAATTTAGGCCGAATAGGCTGTCCGAAATATCTCCTCTGTTCGAAAGCCTGCCAAGATAATTTATGACCAGGTCATTTTGCCCCGTACGGACAGTTATTGGACTGCGTGTCAGTTTCTGCAGTCGCTGCCAGTGATCAAGTCCCTGATCGGAAACATATCTTCGCCGTAGTGGTGAAGCCGGGTGTGATGCCGTCGGCATAACCACCGCACCCTTAAAGGCTCATCGTATTGATCATGATGGGCATCGACCGCTTCGATCCCGCAAACCTCGCATATTTGCTTTTCTAGCTCGCCTGCCTTCACCGCTCGCTGCACAGCAAGGTGAGCATCGTATTTGCCTGGATTGGCACGGCGCCAATTCGCTTGGCGGGTATCGGTTTTCAGCATCACAGCATCCTGCTTGTCTATCCCTGCATCACCTATGAAACGAGGTGCCGTGAATAGGCATAGCACGGCGTAAATCGTTCTTCATTTGTTTTCCCATCGGTGCCACGTGATTTCACAGGCACGTCCTTCGGACCAGGCTCTATTCCGCCGCAGCCTTGCTGCAGCTCCACGGAACCCCTGACGGGTTGGTGTTCCCACAGGTGGCGGTCCGTAATGTATTTAGGCGTGCTGGCTATGATGGACCGAGGTAGAAAGCGCGTGTTGTCGACTATGTAGCTGACGCTTCCGCTGACGCCCTCGAGTGCGGATGCTATGGCCCGATCGCACATCCTGTGAATAGTACTGCCCCATGCACCTGAAACCGCCTCCTGGGACCAGGCTTGCTCCAGCCCTTGCTTCAACACGATTGATCCGACGTCAAGGGAAGCGGTTTCGATGCACGGCTCTGAACTCGGGTTAACGTTTCTTCCCTGAACGGTTTGGGTGTGATTCGAGAGTGTCGGTGATTTGGAGGCCGACATGTTTGAAGACGATCGCCCGCGGCTGCGGGTTTTGCTGGACCATTTTAGTCTCGTTGAGGATGAGCGGGAGCAATGGCGGGTCGCCCATCCGTTACCCGAGGTGCTTCTTCTGGTCGTTTGCGGGACGATCGGCGCATGCGACGATTTTGACGAGATCGTCGAATGGGGAGAGGATAACCTGGCGTTTTTACGTCGGTTTCTTCCCTATCACCATGGCATACCGGGTTCGCGCTGGCTGCGCATTCTGCTCAACCGGATCGATCCGGACCTGTTTTCGAACTGCTTCATATCCTGGGCGGCGACGCTTCGACCCGATGCTCCGGCGCTGGTGGCGATTGACGGAAAGACCTCGCGCGGCAGTCATGACCGGGCCAACGGCCGGGCGGCGCTGCATCTCGTCTCGGCTTTCGCCACCCGTGAACGGCTGGTTCTCGGACAAGAGGCAGTGGCAACGACAAGCTGTGAGCAGGACACCATCCCCTTGCTGCTGGAACGGCTGGCCGAAAAGGATCGCCTGAAAGGCGCGCTCGTGACCATCGACGCCATTGCCTGCAATGCCAAAACCGCCCAGGCGGTGCTCGATGCAGGCGCTGATTACCTCCTGGCGGCCAAGGCCAATCAGCCCGGCCTGATGGGTGAGATCGAGCGCTTCTTTGCCGACGCTCCGGCAAACCTCACCTCAACCGTGACCGAAGTCGACAAGGGCCATGGCCGGGTCGAAGAGCGGCGGGTCACCGTCTCCACTCAAATCGACTGGCTCTCCGGCGACAGGCGCTTTCCCGGCGAATACCGCTTCCCGTCCATCGCCACCATCGTCAAGGTGCAAGCACAAGTCTATGAAAAGTCCAGGCAAAGCAGCCAGGTCCGCTTCTATATCTCCTCGCGGTCGATGACCGCGCTCCAGTTCGCCGAGGCCATACGTGGCCATTGGGCCATCGAGAACTCCCTCCATTGGGTACTCGACGTCACCTTCAACGAGGATGCCGCCCGATCTCGAACCGGGCATGGACCAGCCAACATGGCCGTCGTCCGACACTTCGCCATCAACATGGTTCGAAGCCATAACGACAAGCGCAGTATCAAACTCAGACGAAACAAAGCAGGCAGAAACCCACAATACATGGCCGAAATCATCCGAGCATAACTGTTAACCCGGATTCAGAGCCGTGGTTTCGAGGTGCCGCAGCGCGTCCATGATGATGGCCGCCGCGGGCGCCTCGCGGACCTCGAGAACCTTTTCACCGGTTGAAATGTGTTCGAGCCCGACAAAGCGGCCGTGTCCGAATTTACCAACTGTTTTATTTAGGAGCGGGATTGTGTCGATCAGTGCAACGTCATGGTCATCAATTGACACGAGATTTCCGTCGATAAACCCCAGTTTGATCTCTGCCGGCTGCTGCGCGGCAATGTTACGGGTCCAATCAAACGCCTCTTCCGGGATAGAAAAGTTCTCGGGATCGTCCAAAGGTCCAGACTCAAATTCCCGGCACCAGAGGTTTTCGTCCCCGCTCCACGTGCGATCCGTCACAAAAGTCAGTCCGAACTTGGAGAGGGCGGCGGCCTTCTGCTGCCGGCAAATCACCGAGCATTCATACGGACTGCCGAAGTTATCGGAGTCCACGCGATAGATTTCCGACGCGGTGAGCGACACAGCACCGTAACCTTTGGTCCTGATGGTCTGGGGTGCCTGAACAACCGCAATTTGCTTAGCACCCGAGGAAAAGAACTGACCTATCTGGGATTGGGTCCAATATTGCGCTCCTTGCCCTTTTGATGCGCCGCGAACAAAAGCGAGAATCCCATCCTCGGTGGATACGAGATTCCACATGCGGCTCTACCAGCTCGCAGTCCACACCATCAACGGCGTCGTCATGGCAGGCGAGACGCTGATGCTCGTCGTACCGGAGGCAGATGATCTGACCGTCGAAGCCCGGGTGGCCACCCGTGACATCGACCAGATCCACGTCGGGCAGTTGGTCGAGATCCGCTTCAGCGCCTTTAACCAGCGCACCACGCCCGACGTCGAGGCGGAGGTCGTGACGGTCGCTCCCGACCTCGTAACCGATGAGCGCACCGGGGCCACCTATTATCCGCTGCGCATCCACCCCAAACCGGAAAGCCTCGCCAAGCTCAAGGGCCTTTCGCTCTACCCCGGCATGCCCGCCGAGGTCTTCATCAAGATCGCCGACCGTACCGTCATCTCCTACCTGACAAAGCCGCTCACCGACCAGATGCAGCATGCGTTTCGGGAGGATTGAGCAGCGCGTGGCTGGAGCGGCGAGTAGGTATCGGCGAATGAGGTGGGCGCCTCGGGCGGGGCAGCGGTTTTTAAGAACGATGCGTTCCGGGGGAATGCTTCGTCGGCGTATGGGGGTTCGCAGCGCCTCACGTGCAGGCTGTGGCTCATATGTAATTGGGGTTAGGACAGGAGCAGTTCAAAATCCTGCGCTAAGGACGAATGGATCATGAACATCGGTTATTGGCCTCTGAGTAGCAACGGTACAGAAAACCTAAGCGATCGGGCGGTTTATGGTGAGGTCAATCCTTCTCTACTGTGCGTCCTCCAAACTGGTACCGGAAGTCTTGACCCCTGCAGAACGGTACAGCCGTAACTGCGCACAATCGAAGAGAGAGGAATCCCAAGATGCCGCATCCAAGCCAGACCGGAAAACCAAGCCAGACGAGCGACGACTGGTGGATTAACGACCAGACGCCCGACAACCCATATGGCAAGAGCGAGGATTATGAGTCCTTTATCGACCATCTTGGGTCATTGCCCAGTTGGCTGACGCCCGAGATCGCTGCGGGAACGGTGAGGATCAATCTCTACGAACTCAACAACCACCCGGAATACAAGGCCGCCGCGATCGGCGCCTTAGAGATGTGGGCGTCTGTCACACCCCTGAAATTCGAAATCATCGACGACGCGCCGTTCGACGGCACCACGGACCAGATTGAGGTTGTCAGCCCCGAACTTGGCGAGGAGGACGATGGCATGGCCTATTCGAACGGTCACCATGTCAGCATCGGCCAGGGTTTCGACGACAAGGAAGCCCACAAGACCGATGTCGGCGGCTATGTCTTCCAAGCCTTCATGCATGAATTCGGCCATCAATTCGGTCCGAATCATCCTGGAGACTACAATTACAGCGGTCCCGACGGCGCGAGCCGATCACCTATCGGAACGATGCGACCTGGATATATGATCGGTGGCAATACAGCGTCATGTCCTATTTCGATAGCAACGCTGTCGGCGAAACCAGCCTCTGGTTTGCGTCGACGCCGCTTATGGCCGACATCGAGGCCTTCATTCGCCGCCTTTTTTCAACCGTTGACGCGAATGGAGTGCGCACCTACCAGCACATCGACCTCAACACAGAGAACAATATCTACGGCTTCGGGAGCCCACAGCGTAGCTACCAGCTGACCTCCTCTGGCAAGCAGCATGACATCGGCTTCGCGATCCATGATACCGGCGGGACCGACACGATCGATTTCTCCGGCTCGACGGCGGGTACGATCCTCGACTTGCGCGCCGGACATTTCTCCAGCGTCAACGGTTGCAGCAACAATGTTTCGATCTTCGCTGGACACAACGCGGATGCGACCGACTATTACGTCGAGAACGGCATCGGCAGCAGCCATGACGATGTCCTGATCGGCAACGACGGCGCCAACGTCCTCGACGGCCGCGGCGGCGCCGACCGCATGGCTGGCAACGGCGGCGACGATATCTATTTCGTCGATTCCCCGGACGACGTCATTCACGAGAAGGCCAACGGCGGGAACGACACCGTCATCCTCCTGTCCAAGAACCTGAAAATTCCGCAAATCGCCAACGTCGAACACATCATCTACGCCGACGAATTGCCTGGCAACGATGGCAACATCCTCTGTGGCGGAGCTGGCGAGGACACGCTGACCGGCGGCGAGGGTCAGGATACATTCCGCTTCTCGCCTGAGCTTGGGAACGGTAATGTCGAGCGGATCAAGGACTTCAGGGTGATCAACGACATGATCCTGCTGGACAGTCTCGTCTTTGAGAGCGGCGGTGGAGACGGCGCTCTCGCCTTGGGCGCGTTCCACGGGAGCGCGGAGGGCATCGCTCATAACGCAGGCGACCGCATCATCTACAACACCGATAGCGGCGCCTTGTCATATGACGTCGACGGAGGCGGAGAGCTTGCGGCCATTCAGGTTGCGCAGCTGACCCCAAATCTGAGGCTTTCGGCAGCCGACTTCATTGTCATCTAACTCGATACCAGGAGGGGCGCTTGCAGGCGCCCCTTCCGATACTACATTTGCAGTGGTTTATCTTTTCGAGCCCTTAGCTGAGCGGCAATCTCGCTACCGCAGGGCCTTGCGAGGCAATCATGGAGAGTGTGCGATGAAGCACCGGACCGACCGCCGCACAGTATTACAGGCCGTTGGGGCTGCGGCTGTTGCGGCGGTCGCCGGACCAGTCGCTGCTCAATCGTCGGATATTCGCGGCACGGTCACGTTCGAGGGCGGCGCGGTGATACCGAAGGGTCGTCTTGAGATTTATCTCGAGGACCGTGCCATTCAAAATAATGCGCGACGTCGCGCCACGGAAACGCGCATCAGAAGCGACGGCGGGTCAAAGGCGATAGCCTTTTCCTTGTCCCTGCCCGCAAGCTCGGCTGCTTCGAGAACGCTGCAGATCGTCGCGCGCTTGGAGCGTGCGGATGGCCTGCTGGTGGCGCGCGGGAGCACCCAGCTCAAGGCGGCTTCGCCTGTCGACGTCACACTCAACATCGTGATGTATTAAGGGGGCAAGACCAATGACTGACGACAGAACTCGTCTCGAAAATCGATGTCGACAGGTGACCGCCTGACTCGCGCGTAGACACTGGCTAATAGCGGCAGGCTTTGCTCCACCAAACTGGCGCACCATCAAATCCCAGGTTGAGAGATCGATCTGCGGGTGAGGGCACCCAAGGGCTAGGGACTTTGGTTGTTCGGCCGCCTTTCAGAAGGGGCGTGTGAGCTGCTCATAGGTCCGCCGGTACAAGGCGTCGCCAAACAGCCGCAGGACAGCGTTCCGGATCGCACTCGAACCCGGCCTAAGTTTATCGCAAGCGCGCGATTTCTCCTGTACCCAGCAGACGCGACCAAATTTCAAGGGCGGCTACCCGCTTTCCGACGTCACGCGCAGAGCGCCTGCCCCATCTGGCCGGACCGATGCGTCACTCATTCTCGTCAGGTTGCTTCGAGCACCATGTTGAGGGGCGTCTGGGCTGCACGCCGGATATGAGTGAAGCCGCCTGAGCGGATCACCTCGGCCAATCGCCGCTCTCCAGCTTGCGCACCGAGCGCGAGCCCTGTCTCCTGGGCAAGCGAGGTCGGAACGCAGATCATCGTCGAGGCTGAGTAGTAGAGCCGTCCAACCGGATTGATATTCTCCTCCAGGGTATCTCCGGCCGTTGGTTCGACCACCATCCAGACCCCGCCTTTTTTTAACGCCTTTCGGATATGAGCCGCAGCGGCTTTCGGGTCGCCCATGTCGTGCAAACAGTCGAAGCAGGTGATCAAATCGAAATCTCCGCCGTCGAAATCCTGCGCCCGGCCAACCTCGAAGTGCAGGTTCGTCAACCCGTGTGCCTGGGCGTGCGCGATCGCAGCGGCAATCGAGCCTGCATGGAAGTCGTAGCCCACAAAGCGGGAATTGGGAAACGCCTGCGCCAGAAGGATCGTGGATAGCCCGTGCCCACATCCGACGTCCGCCACCTTCGCGCCCGTTTCCAATCTATCGATTACACCGTGGAGTGCCGGCAGCCAGTCCTGCACAAGGGAATTAATATAACCTGGGCGGAATAGTCGCGCGACGGCGCAGAACATGCAGCCAGCCTGATCTCCCCAGGCAACGCCTCGGCCGGTTTTGAAGGCGGACTGCACCTTCGGCTGGTTTTCGACCATCGCAGCAGCGATATCGAACGCGCCAACGAGATTGACCGCGCTGTCCGGCTCGGCAAACACGAAGGCCTGCTCCGGCGTCAGCGAGAACAATCCTCGCTCATGATGCACATAACCTGAGGCTGCCTGTGCCGCCAGCCACTCCCGCACATAACGAGGTGCGCATCCCGAGGCATCGGCAAGTTCGTCGGCCTTCACCGGCCCGACTGCCTTCAGCGTCCTGTATAGCCCGAGAGCATCTCCAATCCGTACCAGCGGCACGCTGAGCGCTCCGCCAAGGTCGTCAAGGACGCGGCTCACGAGTTCATTGAGCGTTGTTTCGTTGATTTCTGTCATGTGAAATTCCTCGTGATTTGTGGCGGCCTCATGCGCCGCTTGTGGTTCAAGGGGTCGGAAACAGATGAACTCGATGCCCTCGATTTCGGATGTATGCACCGCCTACGCTTTGCGTAGACGCTCATCTAGAACCTGCGCATCCCTCTAACTGCATGGCCTTCTCGCACGACAGTAACGCGTAGACGCTTGCGGTGCGCAAACTGGGCGGTTTAATCGCCATCCGTTTTCAGCGAATAATGCCGCCGATGGTACCTCCGTCGCGCTCTTGGGTTTAGCCCCCCGGCTTCTTCTGAGCACTACTCGTGCCAATCAGGTCGCCCCCGCAACCGTCCGAGATTGCGGATGTTTCATCGGGGGGGTGTAGGGTTGCGGACATGTCGTGTCGCAATCCGCCCCCGATCAGTGCCACGATGAAGAGGAAGTTTTGGGAGGGGCGACAACAAATGGGCGAAGACGGTATTAACGAACGCCCGGATCTCGATGCAAGCTGCGGGTCTGAAAGCCGAGGAACTGAGAATGGCCAACACTGATCTAATTCCGGCATCACTGCTCGCACGCAAGGCTGTCGTATGTCTGCGGCAGTCACAACCAGAGGTCATGTCTAACTTAGAATCATAAGCGGCCGAAGAATTCGTTTTTCTTTCCCAACCTGATTTCGCGATTCAAAGGTGCAGACGGACAGGCTGGTTGCGATTTCGCTCACTGGGGCGACCAGCCATAATCCCCATCGGCCTCCCCAACGCGTGCACTGGGTTGGACGCCGGGCGATCAACGGCCAATATAAAGTTTGTAAGGCGCTTAAGAAAATGACTGCCCTCAGAGCTCGTATGTCGATCAGTCCCCGCACTTCGGCGTCAGTTCTTCAGCACCCATCGTGCCATGCACGACAGATTGCGTTTGAGAAAATTCTTCCGATAAGCCATCGCTCAAAACAGTAATTCAATCCATTTTGCTCGGAAGATTAGAACATCTTCGCCTTTCTAAAAGCTACTAAATATATAGGGTAAATTATCTAATCAATCGGGACTCCTGGTCATCATGAACATCCTCGCGCTGAGTGGCAATGTCAAAAGACCGTCCCGCACGGCGTCCTTGGTGAAGGTCGCCGCCGATCGCCTGCGGCAGCGCGTTGGTGGCCACGTGCAGTGCATCGAGCTTGTCGATGCAGCACCGGTGCTCTTTCGGGCGCTCAGAGCTGATCAGCTCGATACCGAGGGCAGGGCGGTCATTGCCGCGGTGGAAGGAGCCGATATCATCATCGCCGGATCACCCGTTTATCGGGCGTCCTACAGCGGCGCGCTGAAGCATCTGTTTGACCTTGTCGATCATCGAGCGCTGACGGGCAAGCGCGTCGTCCTCGCCGCAACCGGCGGCACGCCGTTGCATGGCCTGATGCTTGAGCACCAATTGCGGCCGCTCTTCGGCTTCTTCAATGCGCTGACCGTCCCGACCTCGATCTATGCGCTTGAGGCCGACTTTACCGATCACGAGCTCAGGAATCCTGCCGTCCTCGAGCGCGTGGATCGAGCCGTCGAAGAGGTTTCTGAAATCACGCCGGCGCTCGACATCGGAGCGATCGCGGCCTCGGCAAAACACAGCGGATTGGCAGCTTAGCCATAGAACGAAATTCCAGAGGGAGCCTTACATGACTTTTTCCAATGCCTCAAACGATCCGGTCAAATTTGCCTATTGGGTGCCGAATGTCTCGGGAGGACTGGTGATTTCGAATATCGAACAGCGCACAAGCTGGACGATCGAATACAACAGAAAGCTTGCGCAGATCGCCGAAGCGAGCGGTTTCGACTATGCCCTAAGCCAGATCCGTTTCACGGCAGGCTATGGAGCGGAATTTCAGCATGAGTCCGTTTCGTTCAGTCAGGCCCTTCTTGAATCGACGACGACATTGAAGGTGATCGCAGCGATCCTGCCTGGTCCTTGGAATCCGGCCGTTGCCGCCAAGCAGATTGCCACCATCAATCACCTGACCAACGGGCGCGTCGCAGTCAATATTGTCAGCGGCTGGTTCCGCGGTGAATTTGCCGCCATTGGCGAGCACTGGCTTGATCATGACGAGCGCTATCGCCGCTCGGAGGAGTTCATCCGTGCGCTTCGCGGTATCTGGACCGAGGATAATTTCACCTTCCGCGGCGATTTCTATCGCTTCAACAATTATTCGCTGAAGCCGAAGCCGATCGATCCGCAGCCGGAAATCTTCCAGGGCGGCTCCTCACGCGCAGCTCGCGACATGGCGGCGCGTGTGTCGGACTGGTACTTCACCAACGGCAATACGCCGGCCGAGATCCGCAAGCAGGTTGACGACATCCAATCGAAGGCCAAGGAGAATGGCCATTCAGTGCGGATCGGGGTGAACGCCTTCGCAATCGTGCGCGAAACCGAGGAAGAAGCCAAGGCAGTGCTTGCCGAGATCATCGAGAAGGCCAATCCCGAGGCGGTCAATGCTTTCGGGCATGAAGTTAAGAACGCCGGCAAGGCGTCGCCGGAAGGCGAAGGAAACTGGGCGAAATCTTCTTTCGAAGACCTCGTTCAATATAATGATGGCTTCCGCTCGAACCTCATCGGCACGCCACGGCAGGTTGCCGAGCGGGTTGTGGCGCTGAAGCAGGCGGGTGCGGATCTGATTCTGCTGGGCTTCCTGCATTTCCAGGAGGAGGTCGAGTATTTCGGCAAGCATGTGATTCCGCTGGTTCGTGAGCTCGAAGAGGCCGCCAGCACGCAGCCAGTGGCGGCCGAATAGGCCTCGCTGCAGCAAAATACCTCGTAAAGTGAAACATGATGGGTGCGTGGGCCGATTGGTCCACGCCGACGGGATTGGCGTGCCATGTTCAAGCCGCGCCCGAGCCGAATGGAGGACACTGAATGCCTGCCGCGACCTATTCCCTTGACGTGCTGGATCCCGGTACGCTGCGGGACTCCGGCGACCAGATTGCCCGCGCGTTGCCACCGGGCAAGACCGGCGGCATCCCGCAGCATGACGAAGAGACCCATGCTCTCTCTTTGCATGGCATCAGCCTGTCATTCGGTGGCGTCGCTGCCTTGGTCAATGTAGACCTTTCTGTTGAGCCGGGGGAGATCCGGGCGATTATCGGTCCAAATGGCGCAGGCAAGAGTTCGCTGATCAACGTCATCAGCGGTGTCTATCGCTCGAACCATGGCCATGTTCGTATCGGCTCCAACACCTATCGTCATGTGCCGACGGAGCGATTGGCATCGCTTGGCGTTGCGCGCACGTTCCAGAACCTCGCCTTGTTCAAGGGCTTGAGTGTCACTGATAACGTCATCGCCGGTCGAGCCTATACCGTGCGCTCGACCTTTGCCGAACAGATCCTCGGGCTTGGCCGCGCGCGCCGCGAAGAGGCGGATGCACGCGAGCGGGCGGCCCGTATTCTCGAGTTCCTGCATCTGGGCCAGGTCAGTCATCGTCTCGTAGGCACGCTGCCCTACGGACTGCAAAAACGCGTCGAGCTCGCCCGCGCGCTGGTGGCGGAACCGAAGATCCTGCTTTTGGACGAGCCCATGGCGGGAATGACGGCGAGCGAAAAGAACGACATGGCCGACTTCATCCGGTCTGCCCGAGATCTGTATGACACGACGGTGATCCTCATCGAACACGACATCGGCGTGGTCATGCAGCTTTCCGACCGGATCGCAGTCCTCGACTACGGCCGCAAGATCGCCGAGGGCAGCCCGGACGAAATTCGTGCCGACGAGCGCGTCATCGACGCCTATCTCGGCGTCGTTGCGGAAAACGAGGATGAGGAGGGCATCTGATGGCAGATTTCGACTGTCCGTTTCTGATCGAAGTGCTGATTGGCGGCCTGCTGTCGGGCGTCATGTATTCGCTCGTCGCCATCGGTTTCGTGCTGATCTACAAGACGTCGGGCGTGCTCAATTTCGCTCAAGGGGCAATGTTGCTGTTTGCCGCGCTGACCTTTGTCAGCCTTCTTGAGCGCGGCGTTCCCTTTGCCTTGGCGCTCGTCGTTACATTCGCTGTCATGGTGCTGATCGGCATTGCCATCGAGCGTACCGTGCTGCGACCATTGACCAACAAACCGCCGATCACGCTTTTCATGGCGACGCTCGGGCTCTCCTATATCATCGAGGGGGCGGCTCAACTCATCTGGGGCACGCAGGTCCACGGTCTGGAGCTCGGGATCGAGGATGTTCCCTTCGACATTGGCGGCGTGTTCATCAGCCAGTTCGATCTATTTGCGGCGGCAGTCGCTGCCGCGATGGTGGCGGCGCTGTCCGCCTTCTTCCGCTACACCCGAATTGGGCTGGCATTCCGGGCTGTGGCGGACGATCAGTTCGCTGCGCTTGCCGTCGGACTGAAACTGCCCTGGATTTGGGCGACGGTCTGGGCGGCTGCCGGTGTCGTGGCACTGGTGGCTGGCCTGCTATGGGGCGCGCGGCTCGGCGTGCAGTTCTCTCTGTCGCTGGTGGTGCTGAAAGCGCTGCCCGTTCTCGTGCTTGGCGGCTTTGATTCCATTCTGGGTGCGATCGTCGGCGGTCTGCTGATCGGCGCGACAGAGAAGCTCGCGGAAGTCTACATCGGCGAATATTTCGGCGGCGGCATCGAAGGCTGGATTGCCTATGTCGTAGCACTCGCCTTCCTGCTCATCCGCCCCTCCGGCCTGTTTGGGCAAAAGCTCGTGGAAAGGGTCTGATATGGCCGTCGTTACCGCCGATCTTCATCCCACATGGCTCTTCAGCCGCTGGCTGACGCCGATTGCCATCCTTGCTGGCGCCTACCTCGTGGTTCTCTTTGTCGGTTCGACCTATTTGTTCGAGGCGATCCTTTTGCCGTTCCTGGCGCTCAGTCTTGCCGGCGTCGGGCTGAATCTGCTTACCGGCTATGCAGGCCAAGTCTCGCTCGGAAGCGCCGCCTTCATGGCCGTCGGTGCCTTTGCCGCTTACAATTTCAATCTGCGCGTCGATGGCCTGCCTTTGATCGTCAGCATCCTGCTGGCCGGCCTTCTGGCGGCGGTGATCGGCATCATTTTCGGCCTGCCTAGCCTCAGATTGAAGGGCTTTTATCTCGCGGTGTCGACGCTGGCTGCGCAGTTCTTCGTGCAGTGGGCTCTCACCAAGTTTAGCTGGTTTTCCAACGACTCTGCCTCTGGGGTCATCGATGCGCCGCCTCTGACGCTTGCGGGCGTCGAGTTTACGAGCCCGGCAGGTCGCTATCTCTTTTCACTTACGATCGTGGTGGTGCTGACCTTCCTGGCGCATCGGCTGACGACATCTCAAACCGGCCGCAACTTCATCGCCGTTCGGGATAATGAGACAGCGGCGCGCATCATCGGTGTGCCCGTGCTGGGAACCAAGTTGCTGGCCTTTGCTATCTCCTCTTTCATCATCGCCGTCGCAGGGGCGCTTTGGGCCTTTGCCTATCTGAGGACCGTCGAGCCGGCTGGCTTTAATCTCGACCGATCGTTCCAGATCCTTTTCATCATCATCATCGGCGGCCTTGCCTCGACGCGGGGCGCCTTTCTCGGCGCCGCTCTGATCGTCGTCTTCCCGCTCGTGCTATCCCGACTGGGCTCGTTCCTGCTCGGCGATGTCTTCGATTCCGGCGTGCTCGACATGAGCCAGCGCATCGTGCTCGGCGCCTTGATCATTCTGTTTCTTATCCTCGAACCGGACGGGCTTTCCTCGCTCTGGGGCAAGATCCGAAGGCGGTTGGGCTCTGCCATCGACAGGCCGGCCTGACCAAGCCGGGGCACAAGCTCCGAAAACACCAAACCCACTGCTCGTTCAACCCAGTTCCGGCCATCACACCGGACAATACCCGGAGTGTATCCAAATATGACCATGCTAGCGAAATTGAAGGCCGGCGTCATTGCGGCTGGACTAGCCGTCTCGGCCGCGATACCGGCCGCCCATGCCGATGAACAATATTTCCCGCTGCAGAGCTACCGCGTCGGGCCCTATGCGGCCGGCGGCACGGGTTTCTTCGGTGGTTTTATCGACTACCTGAACCTCATCAACACGCGGGATGGCGGCGTCAACGGCGTCAAGCTAACCTGGTCGGAGGCGGAAACGCAATACGAGGTTGAACGCGGCGTCGAGGCCTATGAGCGTCTCAAGAGCAATCCGAATATAGCCGCCTGGAACCCGCTTTCCGTCGGTATCGCTTATGCCATGATCGACCGCATCACGCAGGACAAGGTGCCGTTGATCACCATCAACCATGGTCGCACGGATTCCACTGATGGCCGCGTTTTCCCCTATGTCTTTCCGCTGCTGCTCAATCCCTATAGCGAGACCTCGGGCATCGTGAACTACATCGCCTCGAAGCTCGGCGGTCTCGACAAGCTGAAGGGCAAGAAGATCGTCGTGCTCTATCACGGCTCGCCCTATGGCAAGGAAACGATCCCGATCTATGAACTCTTGTCGCAGAAATATGGCTTCGAACTGCAGCAGATCGAAGTGCCGCATCCGGGCAACGAGCAACAGGCACAATGGCTGACGATCCGCCGCGCCAAGCCGGATTACGTCGTGCTGCGAGGCTGGGGTGTCATGAACCCGGTCGCCCTGAAAACCGCGGCCAAGACCGGCTTTCCTGCAGACCATATTATCGGCAATGTCTGGTCGAACTCGGAAGAGGACGTGATCCCGGCCGGTGATGCCGCGAAGGGATATACCGCCATCACCACCCAGGCTTCCGGCACGGAGTATCCGATCGTGCAGGAGATCGTCAAGACGCTCTACGACAACGGCAAGGGTAATCTCGAAGACAAAAAGCGTATCGGCTCCGTCTATCACAATCTCGGCATCGTCAACGGCATCCTGAATGTGGAAGCGATCCGTATTGCCCAGGAAAAGTTCGGACACCGAACCCTGACCGGCGACGAGGTTCGCTGGGGCTTCGAGCATCTGCAGCTTGATCCGGCTCGCGTCGAGGCGCTTGGCGCTAACGGCCTGTTCCATTCCATCAACGTCAGCTGGGACAATCACGAGGGCAATGGCTACGTGACCTTCCAGCAGTGGGACGGCAAGAAATGGAACGTCGTCTCCGATTGGATTGCGCCGGACTGGGCACTGCTCCGGCCGATCATTGAGAAATCGTCGGAAGCCTATGCCAAGGAAAAGGGCATCAAGTTGCGAACGTCTGAAGACGCACAGGCCGTGACGAACTGAGCCCCGTGGCTGGGCATCGGCAGCGCGGCCATGCTGCTGTTTGCCGGTGCCCGGCTCGCCTACGAAACCGCACTGAAATTGGGTGGACCATGGCAGGAAAAGACGTTCTGCTAAGCGTGGACGGAATCAAAGCGACCTATAATGGAGCAATCACGGCGCTTCACGGTGTAAGCTTCACACTGCGCCGCGGCGAGATTCTGGCGCTGCTGGGTGCTAACGGCGCCGGCAAGACGACGACGCTGAAGGCGATTTCGAATCTGCTTCCGGCCGAGCGCGGCGAGATTACCGCCGGTGGCGTCCTATACGAGGGCCGCGACATCACCACCGCAACGCCGGCCGAATTGGTCCGCGCCGGTCTCGTCCAGGTCCTTGAGGGCCGGCATTGCTTTCGTAACTTGACCATCGAGGAAAATCTCGTTTCCGGCGGCCTTGGACGGAGCGGCTCGCGCGCCGAGATCACCGCGGATCTGGAGAGAATCTACATGATTTTTCCCCGGCTGAAGGAGAAGCGCTGCGCGCCGGCCGGCCTTACTTCAGGCGGTGAACAGCAAATGACGGCGATCGGCCGTGCGCTGATGTCCCGTCCCAAGCTTTTGGTGCTCGACGAACCGTCCATGGGGCTGGCGCCGATCGTCGTGCAGGACATTTTTCGGACGCTGCGGCGGCTCAATGTTGAAAGCGGCCTTTCCATTCTCGTTGCCGAACAGAATTCGGCGATTGCTCTGCGCTATGCCGACCGCGCGACAGTCCTCGAAAACGGCGCTGCCGTGCTTTCGGGAGATGCGGCTGAGTTGCGCGGACGCGACGACGTCAAGGCATTTTATCTCGGTCAGAAATCCGCACCGGCATCCGCACCCGCCACAACAAGCCTCCAACCGGCCTCCAACCGGCCTGATCGGCCGCCATCGTCAACCAGGAGAAACCATCATGACGCTCTCACAGGTCAATACCGAAAATGCCGTCAAGGCCGTACCGGCGGTTCCTCGCCCGGCCGAGCCTGCCCATGTCATCAAGGACGATGCCGAGGCAATCGCTGTTGCCCGCGGGCTTGCCGCCGAATTCGTGAAGGAATCCGCCAAGCGCGACCGAGAACGCATTTGGCCCGTCGCCGAGCTGGATGCCTTCTCGCAAAGCGGCTTGTGGTCCATCAACGTGCCAAAAGCCTTCGGCGGGCCGGAGGTTTCATACGCAACGCTCGCAAAGGTCATCGAAATCATATCGGCAGCGGATTCCTCAATCGGCCAGATCGCCCAGAACCATCTGGGCGTCGTCGCTGCCATCCGGACCGTATCGGATCCCGCCCAGCAGAAGTTTCTGTTCACCGAAGTGCTGAAAGGTGCCCGCTTCGGCAACGCTTTTTCGGAATTCGGTTCCAAACGGGCGGTCGATTTCGAGACGCGCTTCACCGATGCCGGCGATCACGTCGTCGTCAACGGGCGCAAGTTCTACTCCTCTGGCGCACTGCTCGCGCATCTGGTACCGATCGTCGCGCTCGATGACGAGGGGCGAGCTTGGTATGCGATTGCCGAGCGGGATGCGCCTGGGCTCACCGTCATCGATGACTGGTCCTCGTTCGGGCAGCGAACGACGCTCTCCGGCACCGTGTTGCTCGACAACGTCAAGGTGCCCAAGACCCATCTTGTGCCCGGATACAAGGGCTATGAAGTGCCGACCGCAGATGGTGCGATCTTCCAGATCATCCAGGTTGCGGTCGACACCGGCATCGCACAGGCCGCAATCGACGAGACCGTCGCCTTCGTGCGCACCAAGAGCCGGGCATGGGTAGATAGCGGCCAGGATCATGCCTGGGAGGATCCTTATACGATCCAGGCGGTCGGCGACCTGACCTTGCGCCTGCATGCAGCGCAGGCACTTTTGGAAAAAGCCGGCTATGCAATCGACCGCGCCGTACTGAACCCCAATGCGGAGACGGTCGCCGAAGCGCAGATCGTGACGGCCGAGGCCAAGATCCTGTCGACCGAAATCGCCATTGCGGCGACCAACAAGCTGTTCGAACTCGCGGGCACTCGCTCAACACTCGCCGAGCACAACCTCGATCGCCATTGGCGCAATGCGCGCACCCATACGCTCCATGACCCTGTGCGCTGGAAATACGCCATTCTTGGACGATATTTCCTGAACGGCGAAAATCCCCCGCTGCATGCGTGGAGTTGACGATCCGCAAAATCTCTTGCGCCGTCACGGCGTGAGAGACTTCAAGCTTCGTGGCAAAGTGAGCCAAATGCGGCCTCTGCCAAACACATGTCGGAGGCGCTGACGAATAAGGCACTATCAAAAGCCGGAGCAGCCGATCGCGCGGATGGATTCGTCTTTGCGCCGCATTTACCTCCTGGCGGCTTTGCCGAATTCGTCGGAAAGGTCGTGCCGCTTTTGCAGGAGCGGGGCGTGTATCCGCACCGAACGCGGAGAAGAGACGGTCCATGCCAACCTCGGCTTGCCTAAACAGTTGGCGGCGGCTGCCCCGTCAGGCTTGGCGGCGGTAATATGAATGATGGCGGCCGCCGGCTGTTGCGAGATCGCCAGCGCTTTCGCTGCGACATCCGGCCCTTCGACACGAAAGGCTCTTCTTTTTGAGGGGGTACTTTGGTCAGGCGGCCGGTTCAACCGTCAGTCGCTCGTGAGTCGGTTCAGAGATTGCTCATCTCGCCATCGAAACCGATTTCAATTGTCACTTATCGGCCCCTCCACTGAGGTTTCACCGCATTTTGGCGCCACAGTGGACGGTCTGGCACAATTCTTGGCTCTCGCTTTGTGATCGATCACGGTGACAAGCGCATTGTCCCTTCCGAACCTCTTGCCGGCTCAAGACTCCACCTAGGAACCACACGATGCAAAACTCGGCCATGAACACGGAATATCCAGCCATCTCAAACCGTGAGAAAGCATGCCTCGCATGGACGGCGAAAGGTAAATCATCGTGGGCGATCGGGAAGACATTGAGCATATCGGAGCACACGGTAAATTTTCATCTTAGGAATGCCATGCGAAAGCTAAACTGCAGCAGCAGAATGGCTGCTGCATTGAAAGCTGTTGAGCTCGGAATCATTGGATGTCATTAGGAATCTGTAATTCGCATCGGGAAGTGCAGGACTAACCGGAATTTGAGTAGAGGTTCGATGAACGAGAAATATCTTCCCATCGGGCCAGCAGGTCAGATGCTCAGAACGCAGGCGGAACTCGCCTTAACCCCCCTCCGGCGGGGGGCGGATATATTAACTTCTGCCTTATCGAAGATCGACAAATGGGCAGGTCTCCCCGACCTATGAAACTATCTTGCGGCTAGCAAGTTGGCCTTGAGGTCAATATTGCTGAACTGGTTCGAAGCTAAATAAGAGATCTTGCGCAGGGGGACGGATCACTGTCACGGGAAGCGGTTCAGGTATGCGAAAAGAACACGCCGGTACGCATGGGAGATGCTCGCCTCGGATCTGGCGACGAAGCAGTTCACTCCCTTTGTCATAAGACTGGACAATAGGTCGGTCGAGGAGTTCATTGAACTCGAGGCACATTCCGGCGAAAAATTCCTGTACGTACTCTCCGGGCGATCCATACTGAACATTATTCGCCACTTCACCTCTCCCCCAGCCCACCCGTATTCGGTAAACAGCGGAGGTCGGTGGAACTCACGATATTGTCGCCAGCCTTTGCTCGCGTTCTGCACGGCTAAAGGCGCAGGCCGCCTGACCGAGGCGAGCCGCTGTGTGAGAACGTCGGTGGGGGCGGTGCGGAGGCGGGTATGGATGCGCCCCAGCTTCTCTAGCGATGGTGACGGCTCGGAGGAACAATCCGGCCCATTCCTCGGGATTCTCGTGCTTGCACCGTCTCCGTCATTTGAGGCCGCCATGGGCAAGACCTGCAACGAAATAACGCTGTAGGAAGAGTGCCACCAGATAGACTGGTGCGATGCCCGCGAGAGAAGCAGCCGCCATCTGTCCGAAATTGACCAGCCGATCCCCCTGGAAGAGCGAGATACCGACAGGAAGCGTGCGCGTCTCGTCGGAAAAGGTAAAGGCGGAGGCAAAGAGGAACTCGTTATAGGCGAGGACCGAGACAATGATCAGCGTCGCCACAATGCCGGGTACAATGATCGGTGCGACGATATGAACAAGGATCCGAAGAGGGCCGGCTCCGTCGAGTGCCGCCGCCTGTTCGATCTCCAGCGGCATGCGCCGGAGAAAAGGGGTGAGAAGCCAGAAGGCGACGGGGATATTGGCAAAGCCGTAGAGCATCACGAGGCCGGCATGGGTGTTGAGGAGCCCGGTTGCCTTGAGAAGATAGAACAGCGGAATGAGAGCCACGATCGGTGGCGCCATGTAGCTCGACAGAGTGAGATCACCGAGCCACTTGCCACCGATGCCGAGTCGCAGCACGGCGTACGCGGCGGGGAGGGTTAGCAGCAATGTCAAGGCGCCGGCGAGCAGCGATACGGCAACGGAGTTGGCTATGAATCCTGAAAGACAGGCAGCCTCGAAGGCGGCCGGCCAATTGTCGAGCGTCGGGCTTGTCGGCAGGAAGTGGCCGCTCAGCACGTCGTCCGTGGTCTTGAAGGAAACCGACACGAGATAGGCGATCGGCAGGGTGAAGAAGACGAACACCGGTGCAGTCGCGGCAACGAGCAGGATGTCGGAGCGGTTGATCTTCATGCGTCTTTCCTCTCGAGATGCTGGTGAATGCGGATGACCGGCCACAACACCGCGCCAATCACCAGACTGTAGATCAGGGTCTCGGCGGCGGCGCGGCCGACATCGAACTGTTCCAATGCGCGGCGATAGATGGAGAAGCCGGTCGTCGTAGTGGCAAAGCCCGGACCGCCGAACGTCAGGACATAGACGAGGTCGAAGACCTTGAAGGAGAGAATGAGCTTCAGGAGATAAATTGAGGAGAGCGGCGCCGCCACGAGCGGAAGCGTGATGTGCCAGAAGCGTTGCAGAGGTGATGCTCCATCAATGATCGATGCCTCGTGGACGCCTTCGGGAATGGTCGAAAGGGCGGCGAAGCTAAGAATGACGACGAAGGGCGTCCATTGCCAGACATCGGCAACTGCGATCGCGAACCAGGCAAAGACAGGATCGCCCAGGAAGCTTACGGGCGCGTCGACAATGCCAAGGTTCAGGAGCACCCCGTTCAGGAGCCCACCGGCCGGCGCGAGGATCAACTTCCATGCGACTCCCACCATCACCGGCGGCGTCATGAGCGGCAGCAGGATTAGGCTTACCAGGAACCGTCCGGCCTTCAGGAGCTGGCTGAAGAGCAAGGCGATCAAAAAGCCGATAACCAGCTGGATGCTCGCCGTGATGAAAGCATAGGCGATGCTCTTGGTCAGAGAGGTCACAAACAGCGGATCCTGGAGGATGTCCCGCACATGCCGCAATCCGACAAAACTGCGGAAGGGTTTCCCGAGCGTACTTTTGCTGAGCGCAAGGGCCACCAGGAAGAGTGTGGGATAGACCAGGGTCGAGGCGAGCCCGAGCAAGATCGGCGAGATCCATAGCCAACCGATGACGCGGTGTGCCGAAATGCCGTGATCTGCCGTCGTTGAGGCGGCTCGTCTTCGAGCGGGGAGGAATTCGATCGCAGTCATGTCATCGCGCCTGTGGTCTTTGTCGTTCTTCTCTGGAAAGGCGTGCCCCCTCGGCCGCGAGCCACGCCTTTGGGACTGGTATGCGACGTCCGCAGGCGGGCCGGGCAATGATCAGCCATTGGCTTCGATGATGTTCGTCCAGGACTTATGGGCATCGGCGATAGCCTGTTCGGCATTTTTGGTGCCGGCAAGGGCGAGGGAGAGTTCATCGGTTAGCGCGTTTTCCAGCTTAGGGGCATAGACGGCCGTGGGCCAGGCGAGGCTGTTTTCAAGTGCACCGTCTGCCAGCAGCGGCTGGACGAGCGGCTGGAAGGCCTTGAACTTTTCGGAGTTAAGGCCGGAGTGACGGTCGGGATCGATCCCGGAGCCGGTCAGCGTGAGCAGTTGTTCGTGGTAGCCCTTGCTGGTCGCGAGCTTGATCAGGTCCCAGGCGACGTCCTTGTTCTTCGACCCGCTGGTGATTGCGAAGCCGAAACCGGCGTTGAAGGCGAGACGCGGTGTCTTGTTGGCGCCACCGACTGGAATGCGGGTGACGCCCCACTTGTCGACGATCTTCGAGCCCTTGGGATCCTGGGCGTAGCCGCCGAGGTCAGTCCAAAAGTCGATCTGGGCGGCCTTACCGCTGAGGAAGGCGGGTAGACCTTCCTCGAAGCGCGTCTCGAGCGGCGTCGGCAATGCATGCGGTGCGGATGCAAGGAGCGACTTCAGCGCTTCCACGGCTTCGGCGCTGTCGAGGGCCGAGGTGCCGTCTGCTTTCAGGAAGTTGCCGCCAAAGCCGGTGAGGCGGTTGGCATAGGTCGACAGGATGATCACCGGGATCTTCGCGCCCAGGACTGCAGCACCGTAGATACCGTTCTTTGATTCCGCGTCGGTGATGATCTTGGCGTTTTCATTGTATTCGTCCCAGGTCGTTGGTGGCTTGAGGCCATGACGATCGAACAGTTCCTTGTTGTAGAACAGAAGTTGGCTGTCGCCGTCATAAGGCAGGCCATAGCGACGGCCTTCATGCAGCGTGTACTGGTCATAGATCGTCTGGATGAAGTCGTCGGGTTGGATTTCGGCCTTATCTCGCTCGATCAAGTCGGTCACGTCCTCGATCACGCCGTCCTCGGCGAGTTGGCCCTTGTACGTATAAAAATAGTCGATGACGTCGAATTCTCCGGCTCCGGACTGAAAGTCGAGGGTCGCCTTGACGCTGACCTGGTCGTAGGGAACCGCGGTCACGTTGACCTTCGCACCCGTCAGCTTCTCGAAATCCTCGGCGATCTTCTTGCCCGTGACGACATGCGGCTGAATGATCAGGAGATTGAGGGAGCGGCCGGCGAACCGATTGTCCGCGGCCAGGGCGGACGAGAAGGCGCCCGATGAGAGAAGAGGGAGCGCTCCTGATGCCAGCAGGGTCTTCAAGACCGTGCGGCGTCGATATGCTTGGTCGATGATGGGATTGGCCATGAATTGATCCTCGGTTGCGACGGTGCCGGCCGCAGGAATGACCACGGAGCGGTATTCCGTGTGGCAGTCTGCGTCGGCCGTGGGGGAGATCATTCGACAGATCACTCGCGCCGTTAACCAACAGGAATTTAAAGTAGACAAAAAACATAGAATTTCTTTTCGGGCGCGACGCTTCGAGCGGTTGGAGCCGAAGTGGGGACGCACGATCGGATGCTGTCAAATAGGTCGTTCATCGCGCGATAACCGAGACGAGAGCCATTCACTGCCCATCAAAGTCCGAGAAAAAGATTCCACGGAATAGCCTATAAAAAACATATAATAACTGTTAAATGAATGCAGTGTCTGGATGCTTCGGGGCCAAGCCTGAATGATCCGATCCAACTCGCGGTCCCGATTGCGCTCGCCACCGAACATCTCGGCATCGGCATCACCGCCTCGATCTCGTTTGAGCACCCCTATCCCTTCGCACGGCGTCTGGCCACCGCCGACCACCTGACAAAGGGGCGCGTCGGCTGGAATATCGTGACCTCCTATCTGGAGAGCGGTGCCAAGAACATCGGACAAGGCGGATTGCGTGCGCATGATAACCGCTACGAAGTGGCGAGCGAATATCTCGAGGTCATCTACAAGCTCCTTGAGGGTTCCTGGGAAGAAGGTGCCGTACTGCGCGACCGCGACAAACGCATCTTCACCGATCCGTCGAAGGTGCACGAGATCGGCCACAAGGGCCGCTTCTTCGAAGTGCCGGGCAACGCCCTGACCGAGCCGTCGCCGCAGCGTACCCCGGTGCTCTATCAGGCCGGCGCTTCCGGGCCGGGCAAGCAATTCGCGGCGGAGCATGCAGAATGCGTCTTCGTTGCGGCACAGACTAGGACCATTCTGAAGAACTATGTGCGCGATGTCCGGCTGCGGGCGGCGACAGTCGGGCGCGATGCGTCCAAGTTCCGCATCTACAATCTGATGACCGTCATCGTGGACGAGACCGACGAGAAGGCGCGCGCCAAATTCCGCGACTATCTCGATTACGTTTCCTATGATGGCTCGCTGGTTTTCATGTCCGGCTGGACGGGCGTCGACTTTTCGCGCTACGCACCGGACGACCTCGTGCGCAAGGTCGAGACCAACGCCATCCACTCGGCGATCGAGAGCCTTTCGGAAGGCGATCCGAATAAGCGCTGGACGATCAGGGAGCTCGCCGAATGGGGCGGTATCGGCGGTATGGGACCGGTGGTCGTGGGATCGCCCTCCACCATAGCCGACGAGCTGCAGGCCTGGGTTGAGGAGACCGACGTTGACGGTTTCAACCTCGCTTACGCCGTAACTCCCGAGACCTTTGAGGATATCGTCGGCTATCTGGTGCCGGAACTACAGAAGCGCGGGGTCTATCCGACCGGCTACCGCCCCGGAACGCTGCGGGAGAAGCTGTTCGGCGAGGGACCCCATTTGCCTAAGGCCCATCCGGCCGACCGTTACCGCGACATCGAATCCTTCAAACGCAACCAGGCAATTACGCTGGCCAATGCCAGCTGAAGTCCTTACCCGACGAGGTTTTTCCCATGGGAAGCATCACCGAGACCAAGGTTGATCACAGCGTCCATCCGCGCGTCAATTCAACAGACCCGTTGTCGCCCCGTCCGCGCCCGGAAAAGCCGGCGCATGTGATCAGGAGCGAAGAGGAGGCCATCCAGATAGCCGAGAAGCTGGCCTCGAGCTTCAAGGTCGGGGCGGCGCTGCGTGACCGAGAGGGGCTGCTTCCGATCGCCGAGCTCGACGCGTATTCGCAAAGCGGTCTCTGGAGCATCAACGTGCCGAAAGCTTATGGCGGCCCGGAAGTCTCTTATGCCACGCTCGCAAAGGTGATCGCCATCATCGCTGCGGCCGATCCGGCCATCGCGCAGATCACTCAGAACCACCTGGCGATCGTCGCGACCGTCGATCTCGACGGCACGGAAGGGCAGAAGAAAGTGTTCTTCGGCTGGGCGCTCGAAGGGATCCGTTACGGCAACGCCTTCTCCGAACTGAAGAGCAAGACCGTCGCCGATTTCGAGACCAAGGTCGTTCATGATGGCGACGACGTGGTCGTCAACGGCGAGAAATTCTACACGACTGGCGCGCTCCTTGCCCATATCGTGCCGATCGTCGGCGTCGACGAGACTGGCCAGGGCTATCTCGTCTTTGCCGACCGCGACGCCCCCGGTCTCACCGTCACCAACAACTGGTCGAGCTTCGGTCAGCGCACCACCGCGTCGGGTTCGGTCAAGATCGAAAACGTGCGCGTGCCTAAGGCTCGGGCGCTAAAGGTCACCTCTTTCGACCATCCGACAGTCGGCGGCCCTGTCTCGCAGATCATCCAGTCGGCGATCGATGTCGGCATCGCCCGGGGCACGATCGACGATACGATCGAGTTCGTCAGCAAGTATAGCCGGCCCTGGATCGACAGCGGCAAGGCGACCGCCGGCGAAGACCTGTTCACCATCGCCCAGATCGGCGACCTGAAGATCAAGCTGCATGCGGCCGAAGCGCTGCTAGAGATCGCCGGGCACGCCATCGATGTGGCGCGCGCCAATCCGACGCTGGAGACGGTCTCGGAGGCAACGATCAAGACAGGCGAGTCCAAGGTTCTGACGACGGAGATTGCGATCCTGTCAACGAACAAGCTGTTCGAACTTGCAGGAACCCGCTCGACCCTCGCCGAGCATGGACTTGACCGCCACTGGCGCAATGCCCGCGTCCATACGCTGCATGATCCAGTGCGCTGGAAGTTCTACCATGTCGGCAATTATTATCTGAACGGGGTCCACCCGCCGCGCCACGCCTGGAACTGACCCCAAGATGAGCACGAATGATCGCAAGCTGCACCGGGAGGCAGCGCTCACCGCCGGCCGTCCCGCGCCGCGCATCGCCGCGCGCGGGGCCCCGGCCCATGTCATCCGCGATGATGCGGAGGCCATCCAGATCGCGACGGACCTTGCGCTTGAATTCGCGGTCGGTGCCGCTCAGCGTGACCGCGAACGACGCCTTCCGCTTGCGGAGATCGACCGCTTCTCGCAGAGCGGTCTCTGGGCAATCACCATCCCGAAGGAATATGGCGGCGCCGGCGTCTCTGCGGTGACGCTTGCCGAGGTCACCGCCATCATCTCGGCTGCGGACTCTTCAATCGGGCAGATCCCGCAAAATCATTTCTACATGGTAGAGGCGCTGCGACTGACCGGCAGCGAGGAGCAGAAGCAGCACTATTTCCGGAACGTGCTGCAGGGTGACCGTCTTGGCAACGCCTTTACTGAGATCGGCACGAAAACGCCGGTCGACTTTAAGACGCATTTCGCCGAGCGCGACGGAAAACTCTATCTGAACGGTCAGAAGTTTTACGCGACCGGCTCACTGTTCGCCCACATCGTCGTCGCTGTGGCGAAGGGACCGAATGGCCGCGTCCATTTGGTCTTCATGGACCGGGATGCTCCGGGGCTCGGCTTCGTCGACGACTGGTCGTCCTTCGGGCAGCGTTCGACAGGGAGCGGGACCGTCACCTTCGACGACGTCGAGGTGGCGCCGTTTCAGATCGTTGACCATGATGGAAGCTTCGAACAGCCTACGCCGATGGGTCCTTTTGCGCAGATTATCCATGCTGCTGTGCAAGTCGGCATCGCGCGCGGGGCGCTCGCGGAGACGATTTCCTACGTTCGTGCCCATGCACGGCCATTTTTCGAACTGACGATCGAGCACGGTTATGAGGACCCGCACACCATACATGGCGTCGGCGACGTCGCGATCAGAGTGCATGCGGCCGATGCGCTGCTCGCAAGGGCGGGGCGGATCATCGACCGCGCCATCGCTGAACCGACGGCGGCGAGCGTAGCGCAGGCATCCGTTGCTGTCGCGGAGGTTAAGGCGCTCGGGACGGAAGTGGCACAGCTTGCCGCCACCAAGCTTATCGAGTTCGGTGGTGCGCGCTCGACCCTCGAAGGCTATGGGCTCGACCGCTTTTGGCGCAATGCCCGCACGCATTCCCTGCATGATCCGGTGCGCTGGAAATATCACCATATCGGAAACTTCTACCTGAATGGCATCCTGCCCCCGCGCCATGGCGCCCTCTGATTTTCAGAATATCGAATTGTGTGGAGATACGAATGAGAGCGCTGCGCGGCATTGCCCTTGGCGCTCTGATATCGGTGACCGCTCTTGGTCAGGCTCTTGCGGGCGACCTGAGCGAAATCCACATTGACTGGGCGACCTATAACCCCGTCAGCCTCATAATGAAGAATGACCGCCTTTTTGAAAAGGAGTTCGGAAAGGACGGCATCAAGGTGACGTGGGTTCAGTCCGCCGGCTCGAACAAGGCACTCGAATTTCTCGATGCATCGTCGCTTGATTTCGGCTCGACGGCCGGCGCTGCCGCACTGATCGGCAAGATCAACGGCAACCCGATCAAGTCGATCTACGTTTATTCGCGCCCCGAGTGAACCGCCCTGGTCACTCGCAAGGACACGGGTATTACCAAGGTCGAGGATTTGCAGGGAAAGTCGATCGCCGTCCGCTTGCAGGCTGTCGACTGATCCGAGATTCGAGCCGATCCAGCCGCAAACTTGAGATCCTCGCCGCTTCAGTAGCGGCTGTTGAGAGAACCGGCTCCAGCTTCAAGGTGAGCCTACGACAACGGCACAGGCGAGATAGCCGGGAAATCATGGTCGAGACCATCGTCGTGACAACAGGGCCGGGCATGGCGCTATTCTCGAGAGCCAGGATTTTTTACGC
This sequence comes from Rhizobium sp. CCGE531, assembly GCF_003627795.1. NCBI lineage: Bacteria > Pseudomonadati > Pseudomonadota > Alphaproteobacteria > Hyphomicrobiales > Rhizobiaceae > Rhizobium > Rhizobium sp. CCGE531. The sequence continues at coordinate 57,565 of NZ_CP032687.1, forward strand.
GACCTTAGCGTCGCCGGCTCCTGCAGCCATGCCCGACGTGGCTCGGTATCGCCTGCAATGGTAAAGCACATCCGATCTCTCGAGGCGGTGAAGCCGTATCTGATGCGCTCATTGCCGGCCCCTTGGCCCGAGGAACTTTGGTGAACTGATGGGTCTGCCCCAGGTCACCGAACACGCCGTGTTCGTTGCGAACCGTATCAGACCGACACTTGCTGATCAGTTCGGTCACCGCCCGCCGATGCATTCTGAAGACCCCCGCAAGAGAACCGATCTTTTCGAAGCAGCGCAATAGTTGGAAGAAAATTGCTTATGAAAACTATAGAATTTAATAATATCGCGAAAACTGTAACGGTTCTGCCGCTTTTGACAGGAATGGGAATGATGGCAATCGATAGGCCTCTCGACTTTCTTTGGTTCATCCCTTCGTCCGGTGACGGTGCGTATCTGGGGTCGGACGATCTCAGCCGCCCGGCGCATCCCGCCTATTTCCGCGAGATCGCGAAGGCTGCCGACCGGCTGGGATATTCCGGCGTGCTTATCCCAACGGGGGCGGCGTGCGAAGAATCCTTCATTCTGGCCGCCGATCTCGCCGCCCATACCGAGCGACTGAAATTTCTGGTGGCCATTCGGCCGGGTACGGCATCGCCGGCTTATTATGCGCGCCTTGCCGCGACGCTCGACCGCGTTTCCAATGGCCGTCTGCTGATTAACATCGTGGTCGGCGGCAGTGCCCAGGAGCTCGCCGGTGACGGCATTTTCCTGCCGCATGACGAACGCTATGATCATGCGGGCGAGTTCTTCCAGGTGTTCAACTCGCTGGTCGAGACCGGAAAGGCCAACCTCGACGGCAAGCACATCAAGGCCATTGATGCGAGACTTGGCCTGCCGCCTATACAGGAACCGCGCCCTCCGCTCTATTTCGGCGGATCGTCCGACGCTGCAATTGCGTTTTCCGGCGGTATCACCGACAAGTACCTGACCTGGGGCGAACCGCCGGCCCAAGTGGAAGAGAAGATTGCCAAGGTCCGCCAGGCCGCCGCGGCGAAGGGCAAGCACGTCAGCTTCGGCATCCGTCTTCACTTCATCGTTCGCGAGACCGATGAAGAGGCCTGGGCCGCGGCCGACAGGCTGATTTCCAAGCTTTCCGACGAAACGATTGCCGCAGCGCAGGAAGTGTTCGCGAAGAGCTCGGATTCGGTCGGCCAGGCGCGCATGGTCGCCCTGCATCAGGGACGCCGCGAAAAGCTTGAAGTCTCTCCCAATCTCTGGGCGGGGATTGGTCTCGTCCGCACGGGTGCGGGGACCGCACTGGTCGGATCTCCGAAGACCATCGCGGAACGTCTCCGGGAATATCAGGAGCTCGGGATCGATACCGTCATCGCCTCCGGCTATCCGCACCTGGAAGAAGCCTACCGGGTTTCCGAGTTGCTCTTCCCCGAAATCGGCCTGCCCGGCCCTCATGGGCAGATCCGCTCCTCCTTCGGCGAACGCCGGGTCTTTGGGGGAGGCGGACATGGCGGGAACGTGAAGATCGCATCCGCCTGCTGAAGAATTTACCGGCGAGCTCCTCCTGTCTGGCAGGAGCGCACAATGGCTGCCGCTGGGAGCCGAACCAGAAACCGACGCGGCGGAGAAGTCGATCCACGGGCCCCGTTGGGATCTTTCATTACACCTCGTTATTGAGGAGGAGACGGGAGTTTCACTCTAACGCCCCAAATTGCATGGGAAAGGTCGGCTTGCGCTAAATATTGCCTCCCGAAAGCAGCCAGGTTCTGCCGGATAAGTCGTCATGGTGAAAATAACGCGGCCGATCGGGCGGCAGCGAGATCTCCCAGGATGACAGCCATGGAACGGCTTCCCAATCGACGTCTTCGAGGGGAATGGATGGCGGGGTGCGCATTGGCAACTCCAGCCACCGCTCGATGTTCTCGAGTTTTCGGTTGCTGACCCTGAGAGGACCCCGGCCGGCCCTCCAGTCGTGATCCTTATGTGCATCGCGGCAAAGGGCCTCGACGGACGCGGCCAGAGACGCATCAACCGGGTCGCGCCTCTTCACTAACCATCCAGAAGCATCCTGGGCCGAGCGCAACAATGCGGTTACCGTCTTGTCCGTGGTGTCGGCAACTTCAAGCCGGACTCCGATTTTAGCGAGATCCGCCGCCAGCGATGGATCGGCCTGCATAAGATAGCGGTTCACACGGAGAATATCTGGCAAGCCATGCAATCCCTGCGCGTTTCCCCAGGCCGTCAGCAACACTTAGCGAAATGTTCTGCGATGGGTAACGGAAGAGAATGTCAGCAGCGGATTGGAAGGCGGGCGACAGCAACGCCATAAAGCGAATCGGACTCAGTCCATATTGCTTAGCGTCCGCGAGCTTAATGGGATCACGCGCAGCCACAATGCCATGCTAAGGGTGGTGGAACAGAAACTTGGCAGTTGAGACGCAAGAGTGATGTTCGCGTTTGGCAGTTGCGCCTGATTGTCCATGGCTGCTCTTAAAATACTGACACCAATATAGACCATGGTACAATTTCGGCGCAAAGGTCTAAAGAATTTCCCTGCTTTGAACAGCGCTTGTTTGCAATACCTTGCACCGAGCGAAATACACCGGATCGGGGTTGCCGTTGCTTGCGCTGACGCTTTGCATATTGTGCACGCATTCCCGTCTGAACCGAGCGCAGCCGTCTGGCTGCACTGATATTTTTTGACGATCTTGACGGTCGGCGTAGGCTCTGAGAGATCGTCGATGCAGCCGTGAATGAACTGCTCGTGTCTGAGCAGGCGTCGTTGCATTGAGCTGTCACAACACTGCGATAATTCCGGCAAACCGGCTACTTCGTCTTCTTTGATAACAACGATGTTCGATTAATGTCGCTCGGGAGATGTGACGGCCAGTGCATCATTCGATATGGTGTCCGGCATCTTAATCGTCAGGCACAGGTTTATGGAGATCCATGCCATGCAAAGATATGCGCTAGTTGAAGATGAAGATCATACCTACGCCGTCGTCGACGCTCGTTCCTTCGAAACAGTTGTGCGATCCGGTATCATACTTGAGCATCTGTCTCCGCAAGTAGCTGAAGGAATCATCCCGGTGCTTGAGTCGCTGGATCGCCACAGGGAAATGCCCAATTGATCCACAGGGCAGGGCCGATCGGGCTTTGTTTTCCACCGCAATTGGCGAGACAATCGCCAGTCGACGATATCGATTCCCGATTTCGGTATATTCGAGGCCCCTGGTGTTTTTCCTAGGGATGAGCACGGACGAGCATTATAGCAGGGCCGGCCAAGAGCGTCAGACCAATCAAGAGCGAAACACTGAACTTCAATATCTTGATACGCCGTGTTCTGGCGCCGTTCCAATAATATGCCGCGTAGAACCTCACGCGCGAAACAAAAAGGTTTGGCCATAGATAATGGTTGCAAGCGGACCGCCCAAGTGAAATCTCCACTTATTGGCCTTTCGTTGTAAGGCGAAGCGAAAAGACAAGGCAACACTCGAATTTAAAGGCCGGAAAGCAACCGGGCCAGCTTCAGGCTTGCCGTAGTCCCCATTTCCTTTCGAATTCGTCCGTAAAATCGTTCGGCAGCTCCTTCATCGTTCGGGCGGGGGACTTTGGATCAGCGCGGATAGTCACTGCGAGAGCTCTTTTGCCGACCTTTTTGCCGTCTTCACTCTCAAGAGTATAGGCAATGGGTACGCCTGGCGTCAGATGAGGCAGCTTCGCCTTCATAACTTCACTGAGATGCACGAAAATATCCGGGCCACCATCGTCAGTTTTATAAAGCCGTACTTCTTGTTCGCGTCAAACCATTTGACTTTCCCTCTTGCCATAACCTTCCCCATGTTGGCTTTATTGGTTGGAGTGCGAGCGCTATCGCAGCTAACCTCTTGAAGCAATTCTTCGGGCATCGAGGTTGCTCGCGGCGTTCAGGCGATACTGTATGTCTTTTCCCGCCTTGAAAAAGGGAACCCACTTCTCCTCGACGAATATCGATGTGTTCGTCTTTGGGTTTCTGCCTGATTTCGACAAGCGATGGCGGACACTGAACGCGCCGAACCCTCTTAGCTCAACCCTGTCGCCACGCATCAGCGCTTCAGCCATTTCCTCGAGGATCGCATCAACGATCCTTTCCGCATCCTTCAAATGCAGAAAGGGTCTGCGATGAGCGACAATTTCGATAAGTTCGGATTTGATCATGTTCCAATCTCATGTACGGAAAACTTGACGTTCGTTAAAACAGGCAACCTAGCCGGCACCGGGCGGAACTGCGAAGCGGCACGGCACTTTGTCGAAAGTCCCTCTTGCGTGAGAATTTTGCAAGAGACGAAGCACCGTCATGGGCAGATATGCTTACTTGCTGCGAGCCTTGCAGGCGGATTTTCCCTACTGTGGCTATCGAGCGAGTGTGGGCAGACATCAGCCTGCACGTAGGCCCAGCCGTCCTCGCCAGAGCTTCCAGATAACCCACGATATGCACGCAGTCAGAAATGATGTGAACATATTAGCCTGACTGTCGTGACGAGTGCGCGGCGGAAGAAGCGCCATCGGTCATCGCGCTGAACATGTGGGCTGCGAGTGCCGTTGTACTGGAGTTTATCGCCCGTGCTTTTCCATTCCGTCATGATGGGACGGCAGCCATAGCAAGGAGTGTTTTCATGCTCGTGCGGCGAGGACCGCTTCGCAGAGGAGAGTTTTGAAAAATGGCGCTCCGGCTGTTGGCGTGATTTGTCGCGCTACGCCAAGGACAGGAGTGAAACTGCCCGCGAAGACCCTCAAAACGCCTTCCACCATCCATTGCTTAGATCATTGCGATCCAACCAATCAATTTTACCGATCTTTCGGAGATGCTTATTAGAGGTCGAAACTGAAAATCAAGGCGCCGAATTGCCGGACCATGAGAGTAAATATGAAGTTAAATCGGATAGTTGGGATCGATGTGGCTCGTTCATGTGCGATTTTCCTGGCTATGGGAAGTCACGTCTTGGCGGTGTCCAAATTGGCAGACGTTTTTAAGGGAGCCTATGTTGATGGTCTTAAATTAATGATGGCGCTTGCAACGCCAACGTTCATTGTTCTTTTCGGAACGATGCTTGAAGTCGTATACAGACCACGATTTGATACCGACAGGCGCAGTATATCGATCGCTCGTCTGTGGTCGCGGGCCATTCAATGCTGGCTGTTATACAGTCTTTCCGTCGTCGTTCTTTTTTTCGCGAAGTCGGAATACTCGTTCTTCTTTTCCCTATCGACGATCTTCATGCTGGGGGTGACCCCATTCACTGACATTCTGAAGTTTTACGCAATCGCACTGACTGTGGCTCCCGCCCTTTTATGGACGCGCAATCGCCTGGGCCTAGTTCCGCTTCTGATCCTGGCCGTCGCCATTCACATTCTTCATCCGGTCTTGCGCGGGCTGCCAAGCCCCGTAGTATTTGGCTTGCCAACGGAAGTGGACCGTCTCGCGATGTTCCTGTTCGGAATAGGGGGAGCCAAGCTCGGTGGCCCCTCCGTCCTGCATGGCATGACGCTTGTCATATCCGGAATGGCCCTCGGGAAAATTCTGATGGGCTCGGCTTCGGGTGTGGCCGCAGGGATGACTCGGCGCGCTTGGCTTGTGCTCCTTGGCACCGGACTGTCGCTCATCGCGGGCGCGTGGATACTCGATAGCGAAACGAAGAGAGGCCTTGGGAACATGGCCATGCGACTGGACAGCCATCCGCTTTACTTCGCCGCCGGCATTCTCGGTGCTTTTGCCGTTACGGCCGCCGCTGTCCTGCTTACCCTGCGCCAGTCGATTGCGCCGACCGCGCTGTGGAGATCGCTAACGTTCTTCGGTCGCACGAGCCTCTTCACCTTCGCCTTTGGCAACATGCTGCTCTATTGCGTGCCATTTGAACCAACCACCATAACCCAGTCGGCTCTGCTCACAGTGCTCCTGATGGCGGCGATTACGTTGCTGAGCTTCTGTTTCGACAGAGCATCGCAGCAGGACGGCCGGATGGCGAAGACCGTTTCCGGCGTCCAAACCTCCATCCACCGACTGGCGACGATGTTGTCAGACCAAGGATTGCGTTTGATTGCCAGATGAGGAGCGGAGATGATCAGGGTCGCCGGAACCTACGATGATTCCGTTAAGGAGGCTGCACGGGTCGCCGAGGCCAATGAGTGGATTATCGTCTCCGACACGTCGTGGCGATGCTCGAATGCTACGAGCCGTCGCTGTCGCCTGGCGGATACTGGCGCGTGTTGCCGACGCATTCATGACGGTGGATGAGGACGACGCTGTCGCGACAATGAAGCGTCTGGCCAATCCAATTGTCGGAGACCCCGCGGTAGTGCGGGCGAAGGCGGCGGCGTGGGCCTTGCGGGGCTCATCAGCGCTCTGCGGATCCGGAAGCCAAGAAAGCTTCGCCTCGATCAGGATCGCCCCGGCGCCCAAGAGACCGGCGCCCTTTGCAGCCCAATCCCGCGACGAGCCGGCGCCCTAGCGTTCTCCTGCAACGATCACCGTATCCAGTCCGCCTTTTGATATCGTTGGCCTACCTCCCATAACGGGCCTACCTCGCCTTAAGCGCTATGGATCGTGTGGCGCGCGGATCGGCCGTCGATGAGGAGGTTGGCCGCCATTCCGTTGTGGGAAAGTCCTTTGACCATCGCTTTCCAGTTTCCGCGTCGGGTGGCATAGACGTTCAGGGTCGTCTGCAGGATTGCCCTCGACGATCAAATGCCTGCCCGCTTCGCTGCCGGCGGATATCTGGCCTGCCGGCGATATGTGGTCGGTTGTCATATCATCGCCGAGGACAAGCAGTGGATGGGCGACGAAGTTGCCGAGACGGTCTGATCGCCGAGGCTGTCGATCATGGCGAGCGAAACTGGCGAATTGCTTCTTGGTTTGTCGTCAGTGATACGCGTCTTGCTCGCGCCATGAGCGGCCCGCTTGCTCAAAGGTCAAATAGCTTCGTCCGAGGAAGAGACATGCGCGAAATAGCCTGAAATGGCTATTTGAGGTCAATCAATTTTTCATTAGAAGCTGACAGGGGGCCAGTTGTTTGCCGTCACTCCAAGCGCGCGACAAAACAGTGAATTTGGTGGAGCAAGTTGACCGAAATTCTGACGCTTAAGCTCGAGGCGACGTCGCTCACAACCAGTGAGGTCTCCGAATGGCTTAACGGTGAAAAGCACGACAATTTCTATCGGCCTCTCAGTAGCGATAGCCGCGGTCTTTTCTCATTCGGTGTCCATGGCGCCGGCGAGATGGTGGGCTGGACGGGATCGACTTCAACGGACCGCGCCTTTTCCGTCACGATCGAGAATGATGACTTCATGTTCTTTGTCGAGCATGGAACCTGCTATGACCTGGCAACAGGCGGCATAAGTCATGCTATCACGCCCTGCACGGGACTGCTGACGACGGCCGACCGCTATTCCGCGGTGAACATTCACGCAGGCTCTGTTGCGGAGGGATTCTGCATCCCAAGGAGCGCAGTAAACGCCGCTCTGATCAGCACCTTCGAACGCCTGCCACCTGTCGATTTCGAATTCGCTCCCCTGCAGGACCTGACAGCGGGACCGGCGGCACCTCTTTTAAAACTCATGCGTTTCTTCCGAGATGAGATCTGCGCCGATCAAAACCTAGAGGTTTCTCCCCTTGCCCTGACGAGCTTCCAAGAGATGTTCTGTCTGCTGATGGTGCAGAATCTGCCTCACACGTTTTCGCAGACGAAATCGCCGGTGCAGACCATTGCGCCTCGCCAGCTTTGAAGAGCGCTGGAGTTTGCCAGAGCACATATCGCAATGCCTATCACGATTGCGGACATGGCAGCGGCAGCGGGCGTCAGCGTGCGGGCACTTCAGATCAATTTTCGACGTTTTTTGAACGTCACTCCAATGGCTTATCTGAGGCAGCTCCGCCTTGATGGCGCACGTCGCGATCTTTTAACTGCCACGCCATCTGCGACGGTCAGTGAAATCGCGCGTCGCTGGGGGTTTATACAGATGGGCCGCTTCTCTCAGGAGTATCGTGCGGCTTTCGGCGTCCTGCCGAAATACGATCTAGGGCGCAGCTATGATAAGAATCGGACTACGGCGTTATAAAGCGCATGTTGACACCCGTTCCATGTCGACGCGTGTTCGCGGATTGATAATGGACAGATCGAAGGCGATGGATCTGCCAGCTAGAGAAACTGAGCTCTCTGGGCAATTGCACCTGCTATTTCGCTCGGGCTGAATTCCCACGCAGGTACCCTTCGTTCCAAGAGCGCTTTCCGACCCCCCATGGTCGGGGCGAACATACATAACGCGATCACTGTCAAGCCGAGAGCGCCATCGTCGCTCGTCGATGGCCGAGAGCTTGTCATTGCTTAGGAAAGTTGTGAGCCAGATGTAACGGGTAGCATAGTTGCCCGGCGCCATCGCATCGGGCCGAACCCGTTATTCACCTGGCGCACATCACCAGATCTAGAAACAAAATTTCTCACAAATGTCATTGCCTGGAAACATTCAGACGTCCCCGGCCGCCGGCAATAATCTAGGATATCGAGGCTCTTTCAGAGCGGCAGCTCTCAGATCGCTTTAGTCAATTCTGACATATAAGAGATTCGTTACGGAGCCTGATTGCCGATGTATCAACCTGAATGTTATCGTCAATAACGCTCTGATCCCGGAATTCTCCAATATGTCGGACAGCACGTTGCCTGTGATGGCAAGGGCATATTCGATGTTGGTCAAGGCGCAGGAACGGGATTCTCTGATGGCCTTATACGGCTATGCCCGTCGGACTGAAGCCAAGCTTCATGTAGCCTCTATTGATTGCCAGCTTCACTACGATATGTCCGATCCGTTCAATGAAACATATATGCGTTCGATTTTCGACCTTGGCACGCGGGAAATGTTGTCAGACGCCTTATGGAAAGACGAGCCCCTGTTTACGGTCGCCGCGTCTCCATACGGCGGTCAACTGCTGGCAGTAATCCTCCCATCCATCCGAGAGCCAGGCTACTATTCCCCCGGAGGTAATGCGGTACTCCCCAAAGCCTCGAGCGCTCTATTCGCTTGGCGCAGGCCGCTCGGCAATGTCGAAGACTGCGGCGTTGTCCTGGATTTCCCTTAGACCCTTGTAGGAGGCGTGACGAAGGCTGCCGTCATGTGTCCAGCCGCGGAACTCGATTTCGGCAATCAGCGTCGGCTGAGCAAAGACGAGATTCTTGCCCTTCAGCGGCACGACCGGCCTGGCTGTCTTCAGCTTATCGAGGGTCTTGCGCAGGTATTCGGCATCTTTCGTGTTGAAGCCGGTTCCGACCGAGCCGACATAGGCCCAATCATAACCTTTCCGCGCGGCGAGCAGCAGGCTGCCGATGCCGCCGCGTGCCGAGGACGACTGTTCATAGCCGACGACCATGAAGCTCTCGCTTTGGATGCACTTGATCTTCTGCCAATCGCCGGTGCGCCCGGAGCGATATGGCCGGTCGCGGTGCTTGGCGATGATGCCCTCAAGCCCTGCCCGGCATGCGTGCTCCAGCAGGACCTCGCCGTCCAAAGCCATCTCCTGCGACAGGCGAACGGCGCCGTCGCTTGTCGGTGAAATGAGATCCTCCAGCAGATGCCGCCGCACCGAAAGCTCGGTGCCGGTCAAGTCGTGGCCGTCAAGATAGAGAAGGTCGAACGCATATAGGATCGCTTCGTCTGACGCCTTTTTGCCGCCGCGGCCACCAAGCGAGCGCTGTAGTGCCCCGAAGTCGGAGCGGCCTTGATCGTCAAGCACGACGGCTTCGCCGTCGAGAATGGCGCTGTTGAACCCGAGTGCACGCGCCGCATCCACAATTGCCGGAAAGCGGTGCGTCCAGTCGTGGCCTCCGCGAGTGATGACCTTCACATCCTTCCGATCGATGTGGAGCGCCAGACGGTATCCGTCCCACTTCACCTCGAACAGCCAGTCGGCTCCCTTCGGTGGTGTCGGCTTCAGAAGGGCCAGGCACGGCTCGATGCGCTCGGGCATCGGATCGAAGGGCAGGCTTGGCTGGGCCGGATCGCGCTTTCGAACCGGGCGCGACTGAAGGGTCGAGGCGGATTCGTTCAGCAGCGGCGTCGAGGCTTTGCGTCTTGTCGTCATCTCGTCGATTGCTTCCCTGAACCCTGTTCGTTGTCGATGGACTTGCGCAACGCATCCATGATGTTGATGACATTGCCCGTCGAAGCTTCAGCCTTCTTCTTCGGCATGGCTTTCGACGGTTTCTTCAATTGCTCTTCTTTGTGTTCATGATGTCAAGCAGCGTCTCCTGCATCGGATCGGCGACCATCTTCGGGCTCCAGTGCTGAGTCTGTATCTTGATCGGCTGTTGCACGAGCGGCATCAGCTCCGCTTCTGGCTCTTCATCATCGATTGCCGCAAAATAGTTTCTCATCCCGCACCTCATCACCATAGCGCAGCGTCCAGAACACGATACCCTTGCCCCGTGGCTCAAGCATGACGGCGCGTGCCCGCCGCGAAGTCTCTCGATATGCCGACCACCATGTTCTCTGCGCCCAAGCCGTCTGGCAAACTTTGAACGCTGCCGGTCCAGAGGAGGGTGAATGTGCGACCGTTGGCCCTTTGCGGGTACACTGGAATGACGACCAGCGGCAGCAATTGTCGGAGCCGAAATCGGCCCCAACATGATGGGAAACGGGGAGCGTTGATCCCTTATCGTGTACATTTTTCGGCACGACACTTGTTCCATAAAGAGACGACAAAAGCATAGCGACGCGAGTCGGTATCGTCTTGTCAGACCGTTGGTCAGTTTGAAGGTCGACGTGTTCCGGCCAACCGCGCAATGGCGATCCGTTCGCGGCGCAGCGGACGGACAGAATCACTCCCAAAGCTGGGCGCGATCGGGTGACGTGCTTTGCGGCAGAACTCGCCGAAGTCGTGAATTTCGCATCAAGAATTTGTAATCGCATCACAAATTTGAAAGTCGAGACGTCTGGTTGCCCCTATCATGCCCTTTTGCGACCTTAAGGGAGCCGGCATGAGTGATATCACAGACTTCGAACCTAGTTTCACGCGGCAAAGGCCGTCGCCATTGGATGCGAGGATCCATCCCGTCGATCGCCACGTCGGACAACAGATCCGCATTCTCCGAATTCAAGCCAATTTATCGCAGAACGAGTTGGGCAAGGGCGTCGGCGTCAGCTTCCAACAGATGCAAAAATACGAAAGCGGCAAAAACCGCGTCAGTGCTTCGATGCTCTATGAAATAGGAAGTTGCCTGCATGTGCCAGTGACGCGGTTTTTCGAAGGCCTGCCGGAGCCGGGCAGCGGAGTTCCCCACCAAGAAGCCGCGGAGATTGACGAACGTATCGCATACCTGTCGACGGCTGACGGTCGCCGACTGATCGAAGGCATTTTGCGTCTGTCGCCCCGAATCAGGAACCGGGTTCTTTCGATTGTCGGTATTCTCGCCGAGGAACAGGAACAGGCCGGCGAGTGCGGTTGATTGTCATAGCTTTTGCTTTCGTTGGTTGATTGCGCCGATAGTACATTCCGCACGAATGCGAATGGAGAGGCCTGTCCTGCCCAACACGGATCGGAGCGGGCCCGGCATGGATGGCAACACGAGGTTCGCTTAGGAAGGCCGCCACTCATGGCAGCCGGTCAACCCGAAAGCCTATGCCGAAGCTCCTCCCAGATCGCTATAAGCCATCCTTGTTTGCCATTGACCGACGGCAGCGCGCGCATGTCGCCGCTTGCCGCGCGTTTAGGCCTGCGCACTGCGCATTCCCCCGCAGCGTCATTGCGGTAGCGGCTGGTGGAGGTCTGATAGTACTGGGCGCGGAGGGCCGCCATTGCCTCGATTAGCGGTCCCCACGGCGCCGGAAAGCATTCTTCCGCCATCACCTGGTGCAGCATGCGCGTATGGCCGGCCAACTCGTCGTTGAGGAACTCTACCACAGGCATAGCCGGGTAGCGCTGCGACAGCAGGATCGCCGCGTTGTCGGCCTCGCCGCCCGACCTGTCCTTCTCGCGTCCATGCAGATCGTTCTGCAGGCGCCCTATCGCGGAAATGAGCCGTAGGACCTGGCGGAACGCCGGACGCGCGCGCAACGTCGCCATGTCCAGCCCCCAGAGCAATGACATGCAACAGAACACGTTCGCGTAGGCGATCGAATCGACGCCGTTGTGCAGGTATTCGGTGTAGGACCAGCGTTCCGCCCATTGCGCCTGCGCGCGTCCGGCGCGCAGAGCCGCGCAGTAGTACCGGGTATCGTCGAGAAGCTGAGCATAGTCACGACAATCGTAGGCGAGCGCGGCCAGCGAACCCCGCAGCGTAGCGCAGCCCTCGAATCCAGGGAGCGCGCACGGCACACCCTGTCCCAGCGCCCACTCCACCGCGGCGAGCTGCTCTGGCGTGATCAGGCCAAGGTCGTTACAATCGTCGAGCCAGAACAGCAGCGCCAGTTCGCGATAGAACGCCACAATCAGGGTTTCGTCCTGCGGATCGCGGCCCGTGCGAACGCTAATGTCTCGCAGGCTCGGGTCGATGCACTGCAGGATGTACTTGCCGCCCCTGACCGCTTCGACGGCATGCTCGTCGGCGAACCCGGTCAGGGAACGACCCCACTCCAGCACCTGCTGCAGCGCGCCTTCGGTCTGGATCATGGCGCTGCTCCTGCTTCCTCGGCAGCGCGCCGCCCCCAACTGAGCGCCAACCATAATCCGGCGAGTTCGGCCACGCGCACGACCCGGGTCGGGCAATACAGTTCCTTGCCGATCCACAGCGGCGTCTGCGGCAATCTATGCGCCGCATGGCGGGCGAGCATCCATTCCAGCGCACGCGCCACCACCTGAGCGATGCGCGCGCGCCCTATGGGTTCTTCCCTCCCATCCATCACATGTAACGCGAACAGCGCATAGGCGGTTTCCTCGAATGTGGACGCACGACCGGCGCCCCAGCCGCCGTCGTCGCGCTGCGCCTGCAGCAGCGCCGCCAGCGCGTGCTCGTCGCGCCACTGTTGCTTGCCTTGCGCCAGCGCAGCGAGCGCATGTGCGGTGGGATACAGCCATGAAACGTGCCATTTTTCGTTGTCCCATAGTCCGTGCGGGTTGCGATTGGCCTCGACATAGGCGCTGGTGCCGGCGGCGCGCTTTCCCAACAGTCGCAACGCATGCAGGGCATGGATGTTGGTCGACACCGAGGCATTGCGCTCGCCGGGGAAGGTGACGAACAGCCCGCCAGTTTCGAACTGGCGCAACGCGTCGACTGCCGGGTCGCGGCCTGCAAGGCGCAGGACGCACAACACAACGGCGGTGTCGTCCGCGTCGGCGGCGAAGTGCAAGGCCGGCCCTAGACCGCGTACGCCAAGGTGGGTTTCGAGCTGCGCAACGATTTCGCGCACCGCGTCTGCGAGCGCGGGATGCGCGAACAGCCCCGCCAGATGCAGGGTGTACAACGACCAGCATGGCTCAAACACATTGATCGGCCAGACATTAGGAACGACACCTTCGATGCCGCTGCGCGTCGCCCGCGATGCCGCCTGCAGATACGCGTCCGCGCGCCCGACCTGCGGCGTGCTCCCCTGTACCACGGCGTGCGCACGCCATGCGGCGGTGGCCGCCGGGCTGATGCCGATGCTGCCGTACTCATCCGGGCATGCGGTGCTTGGCGACGTCCCCCAGGCTTCCCAGGTGTGCAGCAACGGATGGCCGCTCGGCGACATTGCCATCGCCCCCAGCTTGACCAGGCACTCTTGCCGCAACGGCAACAGCGCCGAGTAGCGCGGAAACGCCACGCCGCCCGGCAAGGATGCGGCCTCGCCGCAAAGCTGCGGCAGGATCAGCTCCGCACCGATCGGCGCATCTTCCGGCACCGCGTGCGCGTAGGGATCGGGCTGGCGCCGGAGGAACCGGGTTGCAGCCTGGACTGCGTCGGCAGCACCGGGAAGAGGATTGGCACGCTGCAATGCCAGCAAAGCCGCCCACGTGGGCGCATGGCGGAACAGCGGGAAGTCCGCGCTTCCCCATCCGCCATCAGGCTGTTGCTGCGCGATGAGCCACGCGTACGCGTCCTGCCAACCGGCGACGTTGCCGCGGAACTGCAGAGCTCGCGCCGTGTCGTAGACGGAGGGACCGACGCTGCCGCCATCGCTCATCTCGCTCAGCAGGTGGCGCAATTCGGAAAGGATCTGTTCGGACAGCGCGTTCACGCGGGATGTTCCTTCTGCAGACGGTTGACGAAAACCAGAATCGGGCAGACGACGCGCACGTCGGCGCGTGCCCGTCGCGGTCCGCCGCATAGACCTGCGCGTAGCGCGCCGCGGCTGTGCTAGGCAACCGCTGCGATCGGCGACGCGGACTCGGAAACCGCACAGCATGCACCGCTGCTGCCACCGATCGCAGCGGCACAGGGGCGGTTCCACGCGGGCTCATGCGCATGGCGCGTGCGTGAACAGATATGCGTTGGCCCGCTGCAGGATCTGCGCCAACCGTTCCGCACGCGGCCCCAGCGGGGCGATGGCATCCTCCGCGTCGCGCAACAGATCCGCGACGAACTGGCGCGCTGCCTTTAGCCCCATGATCGACGCGCAGGTCGGCTTCTGCGCCGCCGCGTCCTTGCCGGGCGTCTTGCCCAGGGTCGCTTTATCCGCTGTCGCGTCGAGAATGTCGTCGACCACCTGCAACGCCAGGCCGAAACAGGCGCTGTAGCGATCGAGCGCACAGTACAGCTCAGCGTTGGCGGCATCCTCCGCGATGGCGCATAGTGCGCCCATGCGAACGGACGCGCGCACTAGCGCTCCGGTCTTCATGCGGTGCATCGCCAAGATCCTGCCCAGCTCAACGTGCTTTCCAACCAGCGACAGATCTATGGCCTGCCCGCCTGCGGCACCCTCGGCGGACACCGCCTGCGCCAGTTCGCGCACGAGCGCGATACGGTTGTCGCCCGGGGCATCAAGGCTCGCCAGGGTCAGGAAGGCGTGCGCCTGCAGTGCATCCCCGACCAGGATCGCAGTTGCTTCGCCGAACTTGACGTGCACGGTCGGAAGGCCGCGGCGAAGCACGTCGTCGTCCATTGCGGGCAGGTCGTCGTGGACCAGGGTACAGGCGTGCATCATCTCGATGGCGGCGCCGACGACGTCGAGCATGTGCGCCGGGGTGTCGGCCAGTTCGCCGGCAGCCAGACAGAGCAAGGCGCGGGTGCGCTTCCCGCCATGCAAGGTAGCGTAGCGCATCGCCGCCATCAGCTCGGTCTCACCGTCGTCCTCGGGGCAGAGAAGACGCGTCAGCGCCTGTTCGACCCGCTTTGCGCCGTCCTGCATCCAGATCTCCGGCAGCAGCCTGCCGGATGCGCCGGGCGCCTGCGCGCCCAATCCGCCGAGCGCGGAAATGCCAGTTTGGTCATCGTGTAGCGTGGAACCGGTCTGCATGTTTTATGTCCTTGTTCCTGACAGGAGAGGGCCACGGCGAGCGGCGAACCGCCTTAGCGTTGCCGGCGTCGCTGCCACGCCACGCGGAGCATGCGACGCCAGCTCATGAGAATCCGATGCGGATTTTCATGGAGGGCTGTGCTGTCGGGTAATAGCGCTGGCCTTTTTCAGCGTCGCTCAGCAACCGCGGCCGCACCCCGGCCTTGTGCATGGTCAGTGCCAAGGCGATGCCGAACTGCACCAGTTCCAGCCATACCAGGTGGTAGCCGATGCAGACGTGTGGGCCGCTGCCGAACTGCAGCATGTCCACCGGCCGGATCGGCCCCGTGCGTTGTAGCCACCGCGTCAGGCGGAACTGATCAGGCGCCTCGTGCAGCAGCGGTGAGGTCGAGAAATGCAGCAGCGGGATGCCCAGACTGGTGCCCGCAGGAATGCGCCGCTGGCCGAGTTGTAATTCCTGCGTCGCGCGACGCGGTAAGAGCGAGGACGCCGGATGCATGCGCAGCGTCTCGCGAAACAGCGCCTCGGCGACCGGGCACTGCGACAGGTCCGCGTGCCGGGTCGGCACCGCGCCCACGCGTTGCGCCTCCTCGACGAGGGAGTCCCACAGCTCAGGCTGCCGCGCCAGCTCGATCACCATCCAGGCCATCGTTGAGGCGGTGGTCTCGTGACCGGCAAGCAGCAGCAAGCGAACGTTGGCGACCAGGACGTCATCGGAGAGCGCGCCTTCGCTGCGATCGAACGCGCTCACCATGTCGTTGATCAACCCGGTGCGCGCGGCATGCGCGCGCGCGCCGCGGATGAACTGGCGCGACTGCGCGTCGATCCAGTCGCGGGCGGCGCGGCCGCGCCGAAAGGGCGTTCCGGGCAGGTCGATCGGTGGCACGAGCATCAACTGCAGCAGTTGCCGGTACTTGCGATGCCACTCCGGCAGGTCTTGGGCGGGGATGCCCATGAGATAAAAGGTGAGCTTCAGCATCAAGTCGCCGGTCTCGGGCAGGATAGTTACTTCACCGCGCTCGCGCCATGCCTGCACCCGGGCCCGGATGACGGGCTCGAATAGCTCGCCAATGCCGGCCTCGGTCAGGCCCCTCGGCAGGAATGCCGACTTGATCCCATCGCGCGCCTGCCGATGCGCGCTACCGTTCAGAGTGACCAACGTTCCGCCA
Organism: Rhizobium sp. CCGE531; assembly: GCF_003627795.1. Classification (NCBI taxonomy): domain Bacteria; kingdom Pseudomonadati; phylum Pseudomonadota; class Alphaproteobacteria; order Hyphomicrobiales; family Rhizobiaceae; genus Rhizobium; species Rhizobium sp. CCGE531. The sequence continues at coordinate 74,136 of NZ_CP032687.1, forward strand.
AGGATTTCGGGTGCAATCTCTTCAATCAGTGCCGAGGACACGTCCTTGTGCCGGAGCAACGCGAACGCATCCGGATCCAGGCACGTCATCAGTTGTCCGGCAGGGCCAAAATCCAGCCAGAAATGGCTGCCCAGCGTCCGTTCCGCGCGCCGCAGCAGGCGCGGCAGGTCACAAACGATGGCGGGAAGATGCCCGACCAGGGGGAAAGCGCCGGGCATGACCGGGATGTCGTCCCGCAGCCGGTGCCGACGGTTCAGCGGGTTGAGCAGCATGTCTATTACCTCTCTGGCGCCGCGGCCGCTTCGGCGGTGTCACTGGTCGGCCGCGCGGCACGGCTGTTGCCACCATCGGCGTATGTCGGCACATGCGTCAGCATGCCGCCGTCGATGCACACGACTTGGCCGGTGATGAACGCAGCATCGTCGGAGAGCAGGAAAGCCACCAGCGCGGCCACGTCCTCGGGGCGGCCGACGTGCCGCAGGAGCTGGTGCCGGCGCAGATGCCGTTGCATGCACTCGTCCAACTTGTCGAGGAGACGTTCGGTCATGATAAGACCCGGCGCAACCGCGTTGCAGCGGATCTGCGCGTGACCATATTGGGTGGCGAGCGAGGCCGACAGCATGTTCATCGCGGCCTTCGACGCGGCGTAGGAGGTCAGCGCGGTGTCACCGCTGAGCCCCTGGCACGAGGACATGTTGACGATCGCGCCACCGCCACGGGCGATCATTCGCGGAATGGCCTGGCGGCAGCAGAGCAGCGTGCCGCGCAGATTAGTCGCCATCGTCTCATCCCAAACCGCCAGGTCCAGATCGAGGATCGCGCGGTCGCATAGGGTCAGATGCATGGCGCTCGCGTTGTTCACCAGCAGATCGACCCCACCGAAGTGCCGCTCCGCCGCCTCAAATAGCGCGGCCACCGCCTGAGCATCGGCGATGTCCATGGCCAAGGCCAGCGCGTGGCCAGCTTCGGCCGCGATCTGCGCCGTGCACGCGGTGGCCGCTGAGCCGTCAATGTCGGCCACCACCACCCTGCCGCCCTCGCGCGCAATGGCGAGGGCGCATGACTTCCCGATGCCGGCGCCGGCGCCGGTCACCACGGCCACCTTGCCCTCAAACCGTCCCATCGTGTCCTCCTGGATTGCATTGGTCTTTCGTGGCATGTCGCTCGGCCTCTGCCAGAGAAGGCGTAGGGTCGGCCCGGGCTGGCTCGCCATCCCCAGCGTCGCTTTCGATGACCCAAATGGCGGCAACTGGGCACTGGCTGGCAGCGAGCCGCACGGCGGCGTGCAGCGCTTGGGGGACCGTCACCACGCACACTTCGGCCACGCCGTCCAGTTCGCGCTGGCGAAAGACGCCCGGCAGGGTTAGCACACACTGCCCAGTGGTTCCGCAAAGATCCTGGTCGACCACAACGCGCATCTCAGCGCCCCGCCTGCGCATGCAGCCGCACGGGCAGGGCGCGGAATGTCCTAAGGAACGCGGATGGCTCCAGGGTCGGCTGATCGGCGAGTACGAGCGTAGGGAAGCGCGCCTCGATCCGCGGCAGGCTCTCGGCTAATTGCACCCGGGCCAGTTGCGCCCCGAGGCAGAAGTGGATGCCGTGGCCGAAGCTCAGCATGATCTTCCCGTCAATCGACATGCCAGGACTGGTGCCGTAGAACCGTACGGGGTCGAAGCGGTCGGGATCGGCAAAGGCGTCCGGGTCACGATTGCCGGCGGCGATCAGCACGCGCACGTCCGCGTTCTTCGGGATCACCACGCCGCCCAGTTCGATGTCGCGCTGTGCGATTCGCGGAATGGAGCTGAACATGGCGGGCGCGTTGCAGCGCAAGACTTCTTCGACGAATGCCTCGACCCCCTTGGCATCTCCCTGCAGCCAGTGCCGCTGTTCGGGATACGCCAGCATCGCCAGGACCGCATGGTCAATGGTCGCAGCAGTGGTGGCGAAGCCACCCAGCAGCATGCCCCATAGCATGCTGATCAACTCCACATCCGACAGCATATCGGAATCATCGCCGTGTGCGCCGACCAGCATCGACACGACGTCCTGGCGGGGATCGGTGCGCCTGCGCTGTATGAGGTCGCCGAAGTAGGCCTTAACTTTGGCGCTGGCTGCGTCCGCCTCGGCGAGCTGGGGATCGCTGGCGTGCGGGCTCAGGCCTTCCAGGATGGCGCCGATGTTGGCGGCGAGCCCGAACATGTCCTCCTGGGGTATGCCGAACAGTTCGGCAAAGACCAGCATTGGCAAGGCAAGCGCGAATTCGCGATGCAGGTCCACTGCCTCCCCGCGCTCAAGCGCGTGCGCCATGCCGTCCAGGCGCGCTGCGACGATGCGCACTATGCTCGGCCGCAGGTTGTCGATCTCGCGCATCGTGAAATCGCGGGAGATCAGCCGGCGCAGACGCGTATGCGCCGGTGGATCCTTCATCGCTAAAGTGGACGCCAGCAGATTGAGCGACAGGCTGGTTGCCGCACGCGGGAAATAGCGCGCCAGTTCGCCCGGCGCCGGTCCCCGAAACGCATCGCCCGTGGCCTTGAGTGCCCAGTAGATGTCGGCGTGGCGGCTCAACAGAAAGAGGCCTGACGCTGCCCGGTGCACCGGATCGTGCTCGCGCAACCACCGCATGAACGGATATGGGTCGTGGATGCACGCCGGCGACGCGAGTTCGGCGAAGGCGTCCCGGCATACCGCGGTTGTTTCTTTCACGTCCATCTTGGTTACCTGTTGGTTTGCTGATCTGACCGGCGCGCCAGGCGCGCCGGCCATGCGGAGAAGATTACGATTCCCAGCGGCTTCCACGCATCACCAGAACACCGGAAACTCCTCGAACCCGCCGGTGATGATCTCCTTGCGCAACTTCAGTTCTTCGGGCGCCAAGGCGAGGCGCAGCGCGGGAAAGCGCTGAAAGATCGAACCGAACACCGCCTTGAGTTCCAGCCTCGCTAGCGCAACGCCGATGCAATAGTGCGGCCCGTAGGAGAACGCCAAGTGGGGCTTTCCTTCGCGTCCGATGTCGAAGATTTCCGGGTCCTCGAAATGGCGCGGATCGAACGACGTCGCCGGCAGGCCGACCAGCACCTTGCTCTCCGCGGGAATATGCACGCCCGCTATGGTCACGTCGGTTCTCGGGTAGCGCATGACGCCGTCCCAGCCCGCGCCCGGGGGGTACATGCGCAGGATTTCCTCCACTGCCTTGTCCATAAGGGTTGGATCGCCGACCAGGCGTTCGCGCTGTTGCGGATGACGGAACATCGCCAGCAGGCCGAATTCGATCTGCGCGACGGTGCTCTCGTGCCCCGCCACCAGCATGCCCGCCGCCAGGCCGATCGCCTCTTCCTCGGTCGCTTTGCCTTGGTCGACCGCCGCGAGCAGATCCGTCAGCAGGTTGTCGCCGGGATCCTCGCGCTTGTCCCGCATCTTGCCGCGAATGTAGGCGCGCAGCTCTTCCCAGGCCAGGCGCGACGCGCTGCGCGGGCCGCTTTCATGCTGGTGCGTCATCACCTCGTCGGACAGCCCGGCGAAAAAGGCGTGATCCTCATAGAGCACGCCCATCAGCGCGCTGATGACAATGGCCGGAAGCGGAAAGGAGAGGTGGAGCCGCAGGTCGGCGGGCTGGGGCTGGGCCGCCAGCGTCTCAAACAACTGCGCGGCGATCGCCTCGACCTTCTGCGCGAGCAGCTCCATATTGCGGTCGCTGAAGGCCCGTCCCACGATCGTGCGTAACCGTGCATGCTCGTCCCCCTCGTGCGAGACCAGCCACCCCGGCGAACCGAGAATCACCGAATCCGGGGTAAATGCCGCCGGCGGCATCCCCGCGGGTCGGAATGCAGTGTCGGAGAGCACCGCCTTGGCCTCGTCGTAGCCTGTCACCCACCAGCCTTCGTGCCCGGACGGGAAGCGCACGCGATGGATCGGACCGTTGGCGCTTAGCGTTAGCATCTCGGTTGAGGGCTCGATGTGATTGAGGCGCCACATCGGCAGCGTCGGCAAGGGTTGTTCGGACATGGTGGCAGTTCACTCTCTAAGCGATGGAAAGGGCGGAAGGTGACTGGCAGGCGACGGGCAGCAAACGACGGAAGACGGCATGGAGGCGATGTCCTCCACGGCGATTGTCAGCGCCAGGTCGTGCAGCGGCACGAACGGCGCGGGGAAGGTGCACCATAATTCTAGGCGCGCCGGCGCAGCGCCCAGGCGGAATTCCGACGCTTCGCCGAGCGACAGGTGCGGGTTGTGCAAGATGACGTCGAACCTGTCGGAGTCGGCATAGATTGCCTAGTCGTAGGGATTGGTGAAAGAGGTTCGACCCTACCCGCCAGCGACGTCTCCGCCAACACGACCTCCGGCCCAGTCCCACACCGCCGGTGGCAGTTAAACTAGATCGCATCCAACACGTCCCTGCATTTTCTCGGGGTCCACAACCACGCGCCAAGTCATTCCCACAGCGAACCGTCGGATCAGACGCGAACAGCGACGCGGCGCCGTGTCCGTCCCAAAGACCATCGCACTGCGATTGGTGATGATGCCGCAAACAGAGCAAATCGCGTGCCGAAGTGAATTCGCAGGCTCAGCAGGCACTTCCTAGCGGCGCGTAGTGTCAGGTTACTGACATTGAGTCTCAATGCCGACAACCGGCGGAGCAAGTGCCCGACAAAGGCCTGCTCGTGCGCTGAATGTGAGGAGCTGTCCTTGCGCGATATTTCGAGCATCCGGATTGCCTGCAACAGGCGTGGTTTGCTGGAAACCACTCCGATGTCGGCGGCAACGATCAGGAAAATGAAACCCGCTCTCCGACATCTCGCCGGGTCGGATGGGCATGCGACGCGGAAGCCGCAGGGTCGGGTCGCCGAGCTTGGGAACCTACCTGCCTTGGTAGTTCGCGCACGCGAAATGCGACTGGTATATTCCATATCGTGCATACGCTCCAACTAGCGACATGCTACCCGACTTTGCCCTGTCGAAGTAGGTAGTCGCGGGAAAAGCCGGACGATCTGCAAGCGCGTTCGGTTTTTTCTTTGTTAGGTTCTTCCCTCAAATAATGCGGTGAATGGACTATCAGCGGGCGCGTTGCTATCTGCTACATGCGAACGAAATAGAAAGGGAGACCCGACACACGGGTCAGAGTTCCGGGTATCACCCTTCAAGTTGAAGGAAATTGGATTGTTTGCGCCGTCGCGGAAGGCGATGAATGGAACTCTTCTCGCTTTGCCATGAATCTTACATCCTCTCTAGTTGAGATATTTCTAAAGTATCATCCTTGCCGATTGTCGTTCGAGGCGTGACAGGAGAGAGCGAATCTGCTTCTTCCTAATCAAAGCATTTTGGAAGACGCCAATATGGATGAAGCAGAAAACGACCTGCGTTTGATCGCCGTTATGCGGCGCTACTTCGCTGTTAGGGACGAGCTGGCAGGTTTGAAGTCCGCGCTTGAGGACAAGCGAAAAGCGGCGGGAATCGCGGTCGGCGAATTTTATCACGTGCGCGCCGACAACCAGCATGCAAAGGATGTAAGTCGCACCGTCGCGCTGAGACGGGAGCTGGAGTTTCTGATGAGCCTTGCCGAAGGCTGGTCCCGGGGAGACATCATTCATCTCGCCCCATCAGCCGAATGATCTGGCAAGCGCCGATGCTGCGGCGTGTCCTGTCGGGTTAGGAACGACCCCTCGCCGGGTCGCTCCTCCCTAAGACCGTACGCGCAGTTTCCCCGCATACGGCTCAAGCCTCCACTAGGCCCTGTTTGACCAGAGCCGCCAGTTCCTGTTTATCGGCAGAGTGGGCGGTTCCATCAGGCCGATCCGTAGTTTCCGAGGGCAGACCACGGCTGCGGCGAAGTAGCGGTCCCACATCGGATCAAACGGATTCGCTTCGGCCCGGATTTTGCGGTGGCGACGAATAGGAACGTCGGGTGTATGGAGTAACCGCCGGAACGTGATATTTCCGGCAGTATCCTCGACTGCTGCGCGGAATACCCAGTCTCGCCCTCGCTATCGGCCCAGTGATCGGATGCGGCGCCATGTGAGGACTGCGTCTGGACCCGGAGGCGAGATTGATTGCTGGCGGGAAGCGTTAGCGGCTCAACCCGAAAAATAATGGCCATCCGAGTTCGCGAGCTTTCGGAAAGGCGAGTCAAGGAATCCGCCGGGATGGAAAATGGTCTCTGCGCTTGCTGCGGGAAACGCCATCGTCCTTGCACCTTCGGAACTGCGGCCGTTCTCCATACCTCTACATCCCGACATCGCCAAGTGAGATTTACGGAATCGACCGCCGCCGGCGGCGCGATCATGAAACGATCGCATCCACCCAAATCAAACTGATGACGCTCGAGCTCGGAGGCAAGAGTCTTCCGCGGACTTGAAGGTCGCGGCCCGCTTCGTCGCCCGCTTCGGCAGGCGTTGCGAGCGTCGCGGACGTTGCTCGTCGACATGACTTGGTGCCGCAGCGGATTTACACCTGGCGCCGGCAGTTTGCGAAGAGGGCAGAAGTGCCCGGTGACGATTGGGCCAAGCAGCGAGTTTGAGGAACGCCAGAGACATGCCGGCCGCGAATTGTATTCATTCAAACAATCAATTTTACGCAGCGCCCCGAACGCCTTAAAAATTGCAGGACAGATGGAGTCGAACGAAACCTGAGCGGGTAAGTCATTGAGTTCGCTGCCCGCGAGCTGAAGACGACCGGGGAGTCTTCAAGTCCATCCGCAGATGCGTGCGACGGACGTAAGTTCGCAAGACGATATCACCTTTGTCGAGGTCGGCTAAGCAGCTAGACCTTTCCGGCCGATTGTGCCAACTCCCGACCAGGTTGAGCTGTGTGCAATCGGGGAGTCCTTTCGGGTTTACGGCACCTGCTAGAACGTGTGTGACGGCCGCAAGGGAGCATCATCTTTCTAACCGGAAAGTTCCCGCTGAGGGAAGTTTCCGGGGAGTGTGTTGCATCGCCCCGCCTCCGATTGTGACAGCGGCAGAACTCGACACGACGCACCAATTATCGATCACCTATTGCAGCCTCCGATTACGACGAAATTTGGCTTCAAACACGATTGAGGTGAGGCATGTTGTATAACTTCCTGCTTGCGTCCTGGGGGACGTCGGGTAATCTGGGCCCGTTGCTGACTGCAGCTCGACAACTGCAACGGGTTGGCCATAGCGCCCGCATTATGGCTGATCCAGAGATGCGGCGTGAAGTGGCTGCGGCGGGTTTCGACTTCGTCTCCTGGCGGCGTGCCCCGATGGGGATCGACGCGGATCCTGCCTGCTTTTCAGACATGCAGGACTGGTTCCAAAAGGCGGTGTTCGGCCCGGCGCCAGCCTACGCAGCCGACGTCCAGGATGAGATCGGCCGCATACCGACGGATGCTGTCATTGCCATCGATATGTTGTTTGGTGCCGTGTTGGGCGCCGAAGCCGCTGGCGTGCCGATCGCAATGTTGTCACCCCATGTGAGCCTTCGCCCTTTGCCAGGAATTCCGCCGGCCGCCAGCGGATTGGCGCAGCCGCAGACGCCAGAAGAGCGGATCGCGATCGCGGCGGCGAACGAAAATTGGGCTTGCTTCCTGGACCAATTCCTTTCGCTTCTAAACGAGGCGCGTGCCGGCCTCGGCCTGTCCGGTTTGGCCAGGACGGTGGATTTATTTGAGTGTGCCGATCGGTACTTGCTGGCGATCAGCCGGACCTTCGATTTTGAGGCCGACCTTCTACCGGACAACGTTCGTTATGTTGGGCCACTGCTGGAGCAGCCAAATTGGTCAAGGAGCTGGAAGGCGCCTTGGCCTGTGGACGCCAATCGACCTCGTGTGCTCGTCGCCTGCAGCTCCGGCGCTCAGGGTCAAGACGACTTGGTTCAACGGATCATTTGCGCATTGGGTACGCTGGACGTGCACGCGGTGGCGACCATCGGACCTCATGTTGACGCGGGGAAGCTGGTCGCCCCCGCGAACGTGCATCTGTTGCACGGCGCTCCGCATGACACAGTGATGAAGGAAGTCTGCCTTTTGATAACGCAGGGCGGCCACGGCACCGTCAGCCGGGGGCTGATAAACGGTCTACCGCAACTGGTGCTCCCCAACGGGCGCGACCAGGGGGATAATGCTGCACGAGTTGTGTCGAAGGGAGCTGGTCTTCGACTACCCCCGAGTGCTAGCGAAGCCGAGATCGCCCATGCCGTCAGTGGCCTGTTACAGGAGCCGCGCTATCGCGATGCGGCGCGCCGCTTGGGCGATGGCATCAAAGCTGAAATCGCCGCCTCCGGTCTCATTGACGAATTGGAGGCTATGGTGGCAAATAAATCCATTGTTGGATCGGCGACCTGATGCGGGCGGCTTGATCGTGCATTCGGATTGTTCGATTTTATCGTCGGTGCGCTCAGGCATTTCCTCCATGGGGATTTAGGCACCGATATCTTTCCTTCGATGCTTGCCTACCGGGCAAGTCGATCTTCGTCTCCGGCTTGGTGCCGCTCACAGTTCATCATGTTCAAGTGCTGCCCCATTTGCCACGGGCATTCTCAACTGGATCAGTTTGCAATCGGCAAGCCATTGCTCTCGCGGTCTGAGTGCCGCGGGTCGTTCCCCTCTATGACACAAACACTCTACCCTTTGCTGGCGAGCCCAAAAAAGAGCCGAACCCCATGAATGTAGCCGAATCGAGCCCCGTCCTGATGAACCGCGCCGGGGTGTGCCTTGCGCACTTCGAAGCAATATCGGCTTCGCCCCTAAGTCCGCCGCTCGTCCTGATTCACGGCTGGACCGGCGATCACAGGATATTCACGCCGCAGATCGAATATTTTGCTAAAAGTCGGCACGTCATGGCGGTAAACCTCCGCGGTCACGGAGACAGCGACGCGCCGAAGCAGGAGTACACGATCGAGGATTTTGCTGACGACGTAGCGTGGCAATGCAGCGAGCGGAACCTGGTGAAACCGCTGATCATCGGCCACAGCATGGGTGGATCGGTCGCACTCGAGCTGTGCGGCCGCCATCCTGAGCTGGCCTCTGGTGTGGTGATGATCGATTCTATTGTCACGCCCCGGTGGGCGCTTCGCGACAGCCCCGAAATTGATCAGTTCCTGGATGCAATTTCGAGCTCAAACTATCGGGAGGTTTTGCGAAAAAACGCGTGGTCCATGGCCCTCGACTACGACGACCCTTCCAGGCGCGAGAGCATCCACAACACCTATATCCGCGCCTCGTGCGAGAAGACACCGCAGCATGTGGCGTATTCTGCAATGCGCAATTTCATCCTCAACTATGATGCGTCTCCTGCGGCAACGCGTTGCAAGGTCCCGATGGCCTACATCGCTGCCGATGTGCCGCTGGTGAGCGCTGCATGTGATCTCGACTGGCTAAAGGTTCGCTGCTCCCAACTCGTTTTGGCCAAGACGCTGTTGGCTGGCCATTTCAATACCATCGAGGTGGCTGACCAGGTAAATGCGATGCTCGACCGCTTCTTAGCAGTCGGCCTTAGGCCGCGCCCCACCACCCGGATGTAACGGATGTGCCTAATAGACTGGTTTGCGATGCTATGCCGACCGAGGCCAGCCGAATTCGTGTAGGGTCCGCTGTCGCGACCGACATGAAATCTGGCGGGGAGTGTAAAGGCGTTCTCAAGGCAAGCGGCGCTTGATCGTCGTTAATGTAACCGTGGTGCGGATTGCCCGGCACGACCTGTCATGCCATGAAAGTTTCGCCTCGTTGCTCGCCAAGCGGGCATTAGACCTGATCTGTGTTTCGATGACGCGCTCTATACCGCGGGTCGAACGGCCGGTTACAACAGCCGCACGCGCATCGCCCACAGCCGCACCATCTTCTTGTCATTTGACCGCTAACCATCGCCATCACGGCCGCATTTGCGTATTCGCCTGACCTTTGCGCCTCCTTGCAGGCGTGAATCGTACGCATGTTTCTTGGGAGGCTAGCGAGACGAAAATGGTCGCTCTCCGCTCCGTGACCAAATATGTGGTCGCTCGCCGCCATCACCGGGCAGGGCAATCCATTCGTCACGTGATGGCCGACCAAGCACTCCTGAGAGCCTCGGCGAGGCGCACCTTCCCGCCCGTGCACTCAATACCAGGCCTGGTGACCTATGCGCGCCTTCGCCCTTGTGGGGAAATCAGTACGAGGATCGTCTCAGAGCCATATGGAAGTGACAAACCTGGAGCGGTTGCGACATTGCAGTGCGACTTATCCTACAAGGCCTTCATGCTCCCAAGCCTTTGATTCCAGAGGGTCAGTTCAGATGCGCTTGATTGGCACAGCTCTTGCCGAGACGAGAGGCGGAGCGGTTTGTTTCAACCGCTTGGACGTTGGATTTCGGCGAGGTAAATTATGCGCGGTACATTTCTGAATAGATTGGTGTTGGCTATGGTTTTGGCGATGGCATTCACCATGGCGGCTTCTGCCAAGGCGCCGATGACCACTGTTGCCAAGCCGATCGATTCCAACCCTAACAACGCTCCCAACGACGCCGCCGACCCTCGCGCCTATCTGAATGAGATTGACGGCGAAAAGGCGATGGTCTGGGTGAAGGCGCATAACCAATCAACCGTCAACAAACTGTCGAAAGATCCACGCTATGGCGAATATCAGGCTGACATTCTGAAGATCTTGCAAGCCACCGATCGCATTGTTCGGCCCGGCTTCGCGCATGGCAGCACGATCGACAACTTTTGGCAGGACGGCACGCACGTGCAGGGTCTGTGGCGGCGGACGAGCTGGGAAGCCTACAGGTCTGGAAGCCCTCAATGGCGCGTCATTCTCGATGTCGAGGCGCTGTCCAAACTCGAGGATAAGACCTGGGTGCTCAGAAGCGAGAACTGCCTGCCGCCCGTCGACAATCTCTGCCTGCTCAGCCTGTCTGATGGCGGCAAGGATGCAGATGTGGTGCGCGAATTCGACATCGCCAGGGGCCAGTTCGTTAAGGAAGGCTTCGTCCTGCCTGAGGGCAAGCAGTCGGCGACTTGGGTGGACGAGAACACCATCTACGTGACTCGGGAATGGACGCCGGGCGAAGTGACGGATTCCGGCTACGGCTACGTCACCAAGGTGCTGAAGCGGGGCCAGAGCCTCGATCAGGCGGTCGAGATTTTTCGCGGCGACAAGAAAGACGTCTCGTCTCGCCGCAGCGTGATGCGCGACATTGATGGCAAGTATGTGATGGACATCTCCTATCGCGACCTCGACTCGTTCAACACAGAACTAGCCTTCTACCCGAACGGTCACACCGATAACCGCAAGGTCGTTCTGCCATTCCCGACCACAGCTGCTTTAAGTGGCTACTACAAGGGCCAGGCAATCTACAATTTGAAGTCGGACTGGGCCTCGGCCAATGGCACCGTCTTCCACAATGGCGCGCTAATCGCTTTCGATCTCCGCGCGGCGCTCGCCGATCCGGCGCACGTTGAACCACTTGTGCTGTTCATGCCGAACGACCACCAGTCTGTCCAAGGGATTACCCAGACGAAAAATCATCTTGTGCTGTCGATCCAGTCGAATGTCAGCAGCGAGGTACGCAGCTTTGATTTCGGCAAGAATGGCTGGTCGTCCTTTAAATTGGCCCTGCCGGAAAATTCGACTTTGTCCGTGACGTCGAGCGACAATGAGAGCGATCACCTGTTCATCTTCTCGGAAGGTTTCCTCGAACCCTCCACCCTTTTTTACGCGGATGCTGCAAGCGGCAATGTCGAGAAGCTCAAGTCGAGCCCGGAACGCTTCGATGCTGAAGACCTGCAAGTACAGCAGTTCTGGGCGACCTCGGAGGATGGAACGAAAGTTCCCTACTTCCTCGTGGCGCGCAAAGATATTAAGCTCGACGGCACGAACCCCACCATCCTCTATGCTTATGGCGGTTTTGAAATTTCAATGCGTCCCACCTATTTGGCAACACTTGGCAAGTTGTGGTTGGAAAAGGGGGGTGCCTACGCGCTGGCCAATATACGAGGGGGTGGCGAATTCGGACCAAAATGGCACGAGGCCGGTTTGAAAACCCATCGTCAGCGTGTCTATGACGACTTCCAGGCCGTGGCGCAGGACCTGATCGCGAAGAAGGTTACCTCGGCACCGCATCTCGGGATCATGGGTGGTTCGAACGGCGGCCTGCTGATGGGCGTGCAACTGACCGAGCGCCCTGATCTATGGAACGCGGCCGTGATCCAGGTGCCGCTTCTCGACATGGTCAACTTCACCCACATGTCGGCAGGAGCCTCGTGGCAGGGCGAATATGGCAATCCGGACGATCCTGTCGAAGGCGCCTTTCTGCGCTCGATCTCGCCATATCATAACGTAAGGGCGGGTGTGGGTTATCCGGAGCCTTTCTTCGAAACCTCGACCAAAGATGACCGCGTCGGTCCGGCGCACGCGCGCAAAATGGCCGCCCTGTTCGAAGATATGAGTCTGCCCTTCTACTATTACGAAAACATCGAGGGCGGCCACGCCGCTGCCGCCAACCTGCAGGAACGCGCGCGCCTCTACGCGCTCGAATACACCTACATGTCTCAAAAACTCATGGACAATAAGTGAGCATGGATCCTCGCGATTGGAACGGATTTGCAATCCGGTTCGAGTAAAGGATCGGACCGTTGCCGCGTGCGTTTCTTTGGCGGCGGACACGCACGACAAAATCGGGTTGTATCAAGCCCCAATGCTTCTTCCGCGCTCAGAAGACCTATCTGGTCTTACGCAAGATCGCCTTACGTCCCTCGATAATTTCTTGGCACCGTATTTGCGCGAACTGATCAACCCAGGTTCGTTCCTATCGATCCGGCGTCCTGATCCGAATGCCGATCGACCGGAATTAGGACGAGACAACTGGAAAAACTGGAGACTGCTTTGGAGGATGCTTCAAAACACGCGCAGACGGCACTCGCCGTGCTCCGAATCGTTACCGCCCTGCTGCTCATTGAACATGGCGCCATGAAGCTAGCCGGATTCCCCGCGTTCGGCGTTGGCGGAGCAGGGGACGAAGCCAATTTATCCACTCTGATGCTGATTTTTAGCCTTCGGGAGGTGTTCGGCGGCCTGGCTGTGCTGACTGGCCTCCTGACCAGACCGGTTGCATTCCTTTTATCCGGGCAGATGGGCCTCGGCTATTGGACTACCAATTTCTCAGGCAAGAGCGCCTTTCCCGTGCCGAACGGCGGCGATGGTACGCTCCTGTTTTGCTTCATCTTTCTTTATCTGGCCTCTACAGGGCCCGGGGCTTGGAGCTTTGACGCAAAGATGAAGCGAATATGAGAGGGGCTTCGTGACTGCAGCGGGAAGAATCGTACGTCCGGAACCACCATCGTTGAATTCCCCGCTTTGGATCGTATCGGGAAGTCACCGTATGACATCTGGTCAGCAAACATGCTGAAGAGTAAGTGACGACTGACCTAGAGAAGCTCTCCTTCTTTATTCAGAATATACCACGAACTTATTGGGGATCGCGAGCGTCAACCTTTGCGGTTGACAATGCCGATTGCCTGTCGACATAGGTATACAACAACATTAGGTCGACAAGAAGCGGCGTCGAGGTGGAACCCGCCACGGGCGAATGCTAGTAGACGAAACCAAAAACAACCGCTCTCCGAGCGCCGTAATCGGCCAACCCTTCAGTCCACGCCTAAGAGGCGAAGGCGACTGAAGATCCTGAGGCAGATGTCATGCCTGCCAACACTCGGATAAGAGTGGAGAGGAAATAAACCGCCTCGTCACTGGAGGTTTCGGGCGCCGGGCAAGCTATGTTCAATTAAAAAATGGTTGTCGCAAGCTCTATGAAACTCGAGAGACGATCTTGTATGAACCGACAAGATCGATGTCGCTGGCACCTGGAGAACACATGATGGAAAATAGCGCCGATGATGCCGTTTTTCGATATTGCGGCTCAACGTTCGATAGCATGATCGAAACTCTCAGCGAGGTTTTCGGGACATTCGACGCTGAACTCGTAAGTCGCTCCCAAGAGTTCCATTGGGGGATCGATCTTTCGACTTGTGAAGGCGCCGTGTTGATTACCGGTTCCCATCAGGATGGGTTTCAGTTCCGCACGGAATGGTGCTCGGGTGCAACGGAGCATCTATCGATCGTGGTGCCGCGCAGCGGTGGCATGGGGGTTACGTACGGTCGGCGCACCGCCGAGGCAGCACAAGGGAAATTGCTGCTTTACCGGAATTTCGAGCCTGACGGCATCGTGATGCACGGGCAAGCCAATCTAATAGATGAGTTGGTGCTTGATTGGGCCTTATTCCAACGGACAATTTGCGAGACTTTTGACGTGCCTTTCAATGGCTCCCTTGACCTCCTGCCTGAGCTGGATCTGTCAACGCCAGTTGGCCGCACGATCGGCAATCTCGCCGAAACAATCATCGACGGAATGCGCGCTAATGGTCCGCTTTTGCAGTCTCCTATAGCCATGGCACATATTTCGCAGGCGCTCGCCGATGTGGTGATAAGGATGGTGCCTCATCGGCTATTGCATCTGCTGGATAAGAAACCCAGCATGATCGCTCCCAGACATGTTCGACGCGGGATCGAGTTCATGCGGGCCAATATCGACCAGCCGATTACAATGCCGATGGTGGCAGACGCAGCGGAGGTTTCCACCCGAGCGCTCGAAGCTGGTTTTCGTGCTTTTAAGGACATGACACCCGCAGCCTATCTACAAATGCTTCGGTTGCGGGCAGCACGGGAAGACCTGCTAGATCCAGAGAACCGCATGCTTTTGAAAGACATCTGCCTGAAATGGGGGTTCTTTCAGTTCGGGAGGTTTTCCGCAGTTTATAGGGCGCACTATGGAGAAAATCCGTCTGAAACAAGGAGAGGCGCTTGCGGGTTGCATTCTTTTAGCGCCCCGGGACGAAAAAAGATTGGCTGGAAATGACGGACCGATTGTTTTCAAGGCGAAACGATCATGTTGGATTTCAACCGCTACCTTGTCTTCGTCATTCTTGCCATCGGTTCCACAGCGTTGGAACTCCCGTCAGTACGCGATAAAAAAATTAAGCCGCAGACCCGCGAATTGCGGACACACTGTATCGGCACAAAACGAACGTCCGGTGTCCGAACGTTGTTTCGATAAACGCTCGGTTGGGTCTGCACCCAGCGGTCAAATAACCAGGCCGCCGACAGAAAGTGAGTGAGACCTGCCAGGTTGAAGAGCACCAGTGCCCTACGAGGACTGGAATACCGCCGCTTTCAAAAAGACGTGGTCTCCTGTGGCGCAGTTTCTGCCCGCCAACCGCTTGTGCCGGCCGATATCCCCTTACTGTAAGGCGACGGCCAGGGTGGCAGCAGTCAAGAAGCATGACTCCGGCGGCTTGCCGATTACTGCGGCGGCTCGTGGATTGGCGATAGCCATTTGCGAAACGAATTGGTCTTATCCAAACAATCGATTTTCAATCGCCGCCGACATCGCATACGGCAATTACGTCGTTCCAATTCGTCGGAGCAATTCTAATGTACGTTCTCGATTTAGAGGAGATGGCCCAGTTCTTCGTGAAATCGTTCACGCTGGTTGCGATATTTGCTACGACATGCGTCGTACTCGAGGTGATCTTTCCGGCTTATCGATATAGCTTTGCCTCGTACGTTCGCGGCGCGCGGAATTGGGTTATTCGCATTGGATGCGGTGCTGTAATCTGGCACTTGTATGCTCTGGGTTTGCAATTGTTAGGGATTAAACCGCTCCTTCTGTAACGGGCTGTCCCGAGTCAATCCCTTTTGAGCTTAATCCCTCGCCGAGTGCTTGCTTCTGTCCGCAGTCGACGCCGGGGTCGCTGCTTTATGGGGTCTGCTGAGGACCGGCTGGCCAATCTAAGGACGCGCAGTCACCTCAGTGCTGCTTGCGGTTCATCGGCCTATCCGCTCCATCGTCCCGGCGAAGGGACCTTGCTCCGGTGGGCTGATGGTGGTGCCCGCCCGAAACCTTGTCTTGTTGTCTCGCTTCCTGCTCAGGCGGTCATGGCTGACGCCGCCTTGTGGGGAATGAAGTTGGTTTTATCCCTGAGCATGTGGTGCAACACCACCGCCAGCTTACGGGCCAGCGCAACACGCGCCTTTCTGGGTCCCGCACGTCTTGCAACCGCCAGCGCCCAGCTTTTGAGATCCGAACCCTTCACGGGGCGCGTCAGGATGACATTGGCCGCCTCGTAGAGCGCGGTTCGTACGCCCGCATCACCGATCTTCGAGATGCGGCCGCTATAATCGGTTTCGCCCGATTGATACTTCTTGGGCGTCAATCCGAAATGCGGCCCCACCGCTCGTGATGATCGGAAGCGCTCAGGCGCGTCAACAGCCGACACGAATGTCAGCGCCACCAGCACGCCAACGCCGGGCGTCGTCATCAGCCGACGTGCATTATCGTCCTGACGGGCCATGACACGCAGCTTTCGTTCAAAACCTGCAAATTCGTCCATAAGCGCGTCGCGCACCTTCAACAGTGAAACGGTGATCGCCTCCAAGGTCGGATGACCTTCAATCAGCTCGCGGATCCGTGCCGCATAGGTGCGCCGCGTGGTCGGCCCTACCTTGAGGCCGAAACCGCGCAGAATGCCCCGGAGGCTCATCTCGATGTCGTGAAGTTTTCCCTGGATGAGCTTGCGTGCGGTCAGCAGCGCTCGCACCTCCTGGGCCGGAAGAGATTTGCAGTGGACCGGCCTGAACCAGCCAAGCCGCATTAACTGCGCAATACCCCGTGCGTCCTTCTTGTCGGTCTTCACGGGCATCGTCTTGAAGGCCGCCCGCACGTGGCGCGTCTCGATCAGTTCGACCGCCAGATCCGCCTTCGCCATTTCCGCGTAAAGCCATTGCGACAAGGGGCCAGCCTCAAGACCAATTCGTTCCATCGCCGCGCCCTGCTCGCCAAACCAGGCGATCAGCGCATCGGGTTCACTGTGGACCTTTGCCTCGCGCACGATGCGGCCATCCGCATCCACCACGCACACACTCGAGTATTCCAACGAGACATCGATTCCGGCATACTGCTTCATGGTCGTCTCTCCGTGATGCTATGGAGCAGGCCACTCCTGACTCCGCGACACCATCATTGTGAGGGACGACCACCAAGCCTTCAAACTCGCCTGGCTGGGATCCGCCCGTTACACCATCTAACGGTCAATTTTGGTGCCTTGCTTCACTCTAGCAATCCGCTCATCAACACGGGGCTCGCCGTCCTTTCAGGTGTGCTCGTCGCGATAGCCGGTGACTTCTTCTATTATTGGATGCATCGCGCCCAACACGCCGTTCCGTTCCTTTGGCGCCTGCATGCCACTCATCACTCAATTCGTGAACTGACGGCCTGGAATTGCAATCATCATTTTACCGAGCCATTTGTATACGCATTGTTTGTCACGCTACCACTTACGCTGGTTAACTTCGAATCAGGCGTCGTGCCCGTCGTTGCCATGACCCTAATTACCTTTCAGGCCCACCTTTCTCACTCTAGCACACGAGTCAACCTTGGGCCGCTCCGATACATTATCGGCGACAACAAATTCCACCGCATTCACCACTCGATGGAACCGCATCATCGGCATCGAAACTATGGGTTCTTTACGACGGTATGGGACACGATTTTCCGCACGGCATATTGGCCGAAAAAGGACGAGTGGCCGCAAGTTGGTCTCCGAGATCAGTCCGAACCACTCACCGTACGTGACTATTTTATGTTTCCGTTTGATAAGCGACGTTGGATCAGAACCAAGGTCGGAAATGGTATGCGGGGAGTTGAGGCTGGCGGATTGAACGCGGCGGAAAGAGATGGACCTGTTCGTTCGGATATCAGTTCCGCAGCTTGAAGTTCAAAGAGTTGGGTCTGATCTAAACTTGGTGGCGGCCTTGATCAGGAGGCTGCTTAGCGAGAAGATCTGCAAGGCTGCGGCCCACCGTTTGGTGATGATCCTATCCGGCAAGTTGAGCACGAGGGTCGGCTCAGATCCGTTTCATCTTAGCATCAAAGCTCCCCGGCCCGGCCAAGACCAGATACAGGACGACGAAGCAAAACAGGATTAAGCCATCGCCGCCGCCTGCGGGCAGCATTGGCGAAAACCAACTGTCCTGCCGGTGCCTCGCCGCCTGAGGGGAAGCCAAATAGTTTCACAGTGCCATGTTCAGTGAATAGCCGCGCGGCAACAATCCAGAGCACGGCAAGTGCCGTCTGCGTGTTTTGAAACGTTCCTTCAAATTAGTATTGAGCCTCTTCGCCGCATCATAAACTCCCGCTCAATCGGGATCCGGATCAGAAGGCGCTCGACCGCTGGGATGAACCGAATTGATCTCTGGCAAATATCACGCCAATAGAAATTCGCAGAGGACGTGAAACCATTGTTACGCATGGAAAGGTCTTTCCGGGCGCCGAAGGGGATTGCCCTCCGAACAGATCGACTACCGATATAGCGATGACAAAAGGCCTGCCGTTCACTCGCTGAAGTTCACCAGGATGCTGTGCGGATCGCTCTTTCTTTCCCACCAAATGGGCCCGCTGTCGGACTGCGCGATATTCAATTTTCCGCCCACTATGCGATTTGCGAAGAAAGTTTTCACAGAGCGTCTTTGCGCTGTGAAAACGTCAATTTGTATTACTAATGAGGAGTACTGATAGGTTTGTAGGGCGTACATACACGCTGTGGATAGATAAGTTATGCGGTTCAATGGTCTTGACCTAAATCTCCTAGTCGCGCTCGACGCCCTGATGAGCGAACGCAATCTGACGGCGGCGGCGCGCAGCATCAACCTGAGCCAGCCAGCCATGAGCGCGGCGGTCGCACGGTTGCGCACCTATTTCCAAGATGAGCTGTTTACGATGGCCGGCCGCGAATTTATCCCCACCCGGCGGGCTGAAGGTATCGCGCCGGCGGTGCGCGAGGCTCTGCTGCAGATTCAGCTCTCCATTATTTCGAGGGAGCCGTTTGACCCGGCTAGGTCGGATCGCCGCTTCAAAATTGTGCTTTCCGATTACGTTACACTCGTGTTTTTCGAAAGGATTGCGGAGCGTGTCGCGCGAGAAGCTCCCGGCATCAGCTTCGAATTTCTTCCCCCCGGCGATGATAATGAAGACCTTCTTCGGCGCGGCGACGTTGATTTTTTCATTCTGCCGGAAATATTCTTATCAAACGCCCATCCCCAAGCGAGACTGTTCGATGATGTCCACGTGTGCGTAGGCTGCACCTCGAACAAGCAACTGGAAGAGCCGTTTACGTTCGAGAGATACATGTCGATGGGGCACGTTGTGGCCAAATTCTATACGCGGAGGCCGGGACTCGAGGATTCGTGCCTCCTCGAGCACGGTCGCGAGAGACGGATCGACGTCGTCGTACATGGCTTCAGTATGATTCCGTCCATGGTTTCGGGCAATGAGCGCATAGGAACCATGCCCTTACGGCTGGCGCAGCACTTCGCAAGAACAATGCCGCTGCGCATCGTCGAGCTTCCGCTGCCACGACACCTTCCGTTCACCGAAGCCGTTCAATGGCATGAACTTCACAATAGTGATCCGGGAAGCGTCTGGATGCGCGAAATGCTGTTTGAGGAGGCGTCCCGCATGGTTTCGCCGATTGCCACGACCGCGCCGCTCAGCAACTCAAACCAGCACGAATGTTGTCCTGCGCACATGTGATCCGAAAACTTCATCGGGCCATGACTATTATATGGCTGCCATAGCGCCGTTTCGGGCGCCGCGTGCCGCGCGACGATCAAGGTGGAATTCCAGCGTCAATCAAGATGGGACTGTGCGGGTGGTGGGCGTAACGGAGTGAGGGCGTAGCCCGATCGAAGTTATGCCCACCACCCGCGGCGCCAAATTCAGGCCTGCCTTGCGCCTGTGATCGCGGTCAATCTGGCGATTTTCCATAACTGGAGAATCACTTTGTGCCAGGTCGCCATATAAACGATCATCAGATGAGGCTTTTCATGAAGTTACGTCAAAATCATTCGGTCACGGTTGCTGCCGCCAAGGCTTCGATCGGTCGGACAACAGCTTTTCGCATCGAGAAGGATTCACGTCTCCCGTCTCAAAAGACAAAACCACGAGAGCGCCGGCGACCAGATCCACTTGCCCATATCTTTGATGCCGAGATCGTCCCGCTGCTTCAGGCTGCTCCCGGGATACGGGCGGTGGCAATTTTCGAGGAGATGCTACGCCGCCATCCGGAGCTCGGAGATGGCATTCGTCGGACAATGGAACGGCGCATTCGCTCCTGGCGTGCTGTGCATGGCGCAGAGCAGGAGGTCATCTTCCGGCAGGTTCACGAGCCCGGCCGGTTGGGCCTTTCGGATTTTACCAACATGGATAGTCTGGAGGTCACGATCGCCGGGCAGTTGCTCGATCATCTGCTGTATCACTTCCGCCTTGCCTATTCCGGCTTCGAACATGGCCATGTCATCCTCGGCGGCGAGAGCTACGTCGCCCTGGCGGAAGGGCTGCAGAACGCCCTGTGGTTCCTTGGTGGCGCGCCGCACGACCATCGTAGCGACAGCCTGTCGGCCGCATTCCGCAACCTGACCACCGATGAGCGGGAGGACCTGACGCGTCGATATGAGGAGCTTTGCGCCCACTACCACATGAAGCCGACGCGCAACAATAAAGGCATCGCCCACGAGAACGGCTCGATCGAGAGCGTGCACGGGCATATAAAGGCAGCAATCCGCGACGCGCTGCTTATGCGCGGCAGCAACGACTTCGACGATCTTGCCGCTTACCGTGCCTTTGTCGATGAGATCGTCAGCCGCCGCAATGCCCACAACCTCAAGCGCATCGAAGCCGAAAGGCCTCATCTGCAGGAACTGCCACAGCGCAGGACGACAGACTTCGAGGAGGTCGTCGTCAGGGTCATGCGCACCGGCGGCTTCACCCTGCGCAAGGTCTTCTACAGCGTGCCTTCACGCCTGATCGGTCACCAGCTACGGGTGCGCCTCTTCGATGACCGGCTCGATGTGTTCGTCGGCGGCACCTATCTCATGACACTCTCCAGGGGGCGGGCACATCCAGACGGCCGCCACAGCCAGGTCGTCAATTACCGGCACGTCATTCATTCCCTCCGTCAGAAGCCGATGGCGTTGTTGCGGCTCGTCTATCGAGACCAGCTCTTCCCGAGGCTGGAATATCGCCAAACCTTCGAGGCTTTGCTGGAACGAT
Source organism: Rhizobium sp. CCGE531 (assembly GCF_003627795.1). Lineage (NCBI taxonomy): Bacteria > Pseudomonadati > Pseudomonadota > Alphaproteobacteria > Hyphomicrobiales > Rhizobiaceae > Rhizobium > Rhizobium sp. CCGE531. Next base: position 95,228 of record NZ_CP032687.1, read on the forward strand.
TGACCGACAAGCAAGCCTGCAAGACCATGGTCGAGATCCTGGCGCTGGCCCATGAGCGGACCTGCGAACGTGAACTCGCCGAACGGCTGGCCAGAACCCTCGATGCCGGAGAGCTTCCCGATATGGCCGAATTGCGCAAGCACTTCGCACCAGATCCTGCCACCTTGCCCGTCGTTTCCGTGCATCTCGCACCGTTGAGTGGATACGAGACGCTGGTCGCTGGCCATGCAGGAGAACGCGCATGACCAATCCCAACGATATCGATGCCGGCCGCCTGAGCATTTTGCTGAACGAGCTTCGCCTGCCAGCAATCAAGATGCTCTGGGCAGACTTCGCCGAACAGGCCGACAGAGAGGGCTGGCCTGCTGCCCGTTTCCTGTCGGTCATAACGGAGCATGAACTTGCCGAACGCGACAGGCGCAGGATCGAGCGCCATTTGTCAGAGGCCAGATTACCGCCTGGCAAGACCCTCGACAGCTTTGCCTTCGACGCCGTGCCGATGATCTCCAAGGCACAGATCATGGCGATGACGGCGGGCGATAGCTGGTTGGCGAAGGGGGCCAATGTCCTCATGTTCGGGCCGCCGGGCGGCGGCAAGAGCCATCTTGCGGCAGCCATCGGCCTGGCGCTAGTCGAGAACGGCTGGCGCGTGCTGTTCACCAGGACGACAGACCTCGTTCAAAAGCTGCAGGTCGCACGACGCGAGTTGGAACTGGAATCCGCCATCAACAAGCTCGATAAGTTCGATCTGCTTATCCTCGACGATCTCGCCTATGTGGCAAAGGACCAGGCAGAGACCAGCGTTCTCTTCGAGCTCATCTCGGCACGCTACGAGCGGCGATCCATCCTGCTGACCGCAAATCAGCCTTTTGGCGAATGGAATCGAGTTTTCCCGGATCCCGCCATGACGCTCGCCGCGGTGGACCGCCTCGTTCATCACGCCACGATCTTCGAGATGAACGTCGAGAGCTATCGTCGCCGCTCCGCCATGGAAGCAAAACGACAGCGCGCGCGGCCTCCGGTCTACGCGACAATCAACGAGGCGGCCCAGATTGACGCTCCGCGACAATTAGAAGAGCAAAGACCGCTTGCCAGCGTCAATCAGGCTGCTAAATTGGCAACCGTCCGCGACACAACAGTCCCATCCAGATTGTCGCGCAAGTTCCTCCCAGATCGCCGCGCTATACGCCGCGCGTTAATGCTGCCGGCAAGCTTATACGTTCCGGCGCCCGCTCGCCGACCGCTTTGACGATAGTGGGATTAGCTTAACACCGGGGACGCTAGTTTAGGGTAGCCGATCGCGAACATCGCTCATCCATGACCTCACGTTTTGCCGGTCTGTCTGCCGCTCAACGATGTCGGAGATGCGACTACGCCGTGAGGGCCACTTGGGTGATCTTGTTGGACAGTGGCACTTTGAGCCATCGGCAGATCCGGATAATGCACGCGCCCCGCCGAAGAGTAGATGATTGCGTCCATCGCTCGTATGTGACTGCTGGGCTGCCGGACAATTGCCGCAGGGTATCTTGTCGACGTGCTCACTGCCCAGTTGGATCAATGTCGCGGACATGGTCATGAAGAACCCCCGGTCAACGCCGTGCCAAGATTGTAGGACTCGGCGCGGCGATGGCGGGTGATCAAATTGATCGGTGATCGTGGGGTTGCTCACTGCTTTGCGGGCGCGGATTTCTGCAGTTTGTCGTCAAGTTTCTTCACGAGAACAGGATCCTTCTGTGCAGCGGCCAGAATTTCGTTGTATTCGTCCACTGAAATATTGGGAGAGGTCTGAACGGCCTGTATCATCTGTTTTCTTGCCTCGCTCCGTAGCTCTTGCTTCGCTGTCTCATCCGGCGCCGCCTTGATCTTGGCCGCGTACTCCTGCCTAATCTTGTCCACCTGGAGATAGGCGACGGCAAAAGCTTCGATCTTCTGGTCACTGATGGCCGCAGCCGCACCATTGCCATCTGGTTGCCCTTGGGCGGGTTGCGTCTCTTGCGCCGCTGCAGGATTGCTGAGAAACATCAAGCCCAAAACTGCAGCGGTCAACGATGCGGCAGAGATGTAACGATCGATCATTTTAATTCCTCTCATATAGTGCGGGGGACAAGGCTTCTTTCCCAGCGTAAAGCCAAAAGCGGTGATATAGCCGGCTTCGGTCGACGAGGATTCGGCGACAATGTGGCCTTCAATGCTTGCCATAGGACGATAGCGAGGCGATCATGATACCATGAACGGGGCGCTGCCGAGAACTTTGCCATCATCAGGAGCATATGAACCGGATGCGACGGCGAGGAGCTTGACGTTTAGCATCCAACTGGACGGCCAGCACGGCGCAGGAAAAGTTGTTGGGGCTCCAAATTATGGCGCATCAGTTAAGACGAGCCATAAATTCGGATTGAATAGTGGCTGCTGTGTAAAGGGAAGCATCCAGCGGCAGGGTCCCAAATGCAAGTTGACACAGAAGATAGTTGGCGCCTGCCTCTTCTACCTGGCTAAGTAATGTTTGTCTCACCGACGCCGCCGACCCTGCGATGCATAACTCGTTCTCAACCGCCTCGTCGAAAGTCAGCGGCAGGTTTGGTGGAGTCTGCAGGTCATTTAGCTCGTAAAGGAATTCAAAGCTGGCGAGCCAGTGTTCGTAAGCCGGCGCTGCGAGCACCCAGGCTTCGCGGTCAGAACGCCCAATCACGATCATGCGAAGCAAGCCACGAAACGAGGATTGATCATCTTCGCCCGTGTTCTCTTTTCGATGGGCGCGGAAGGCGTCAGTAATTTTGCGGACAGAAGAGGACGGTCCCAGGCACGCGATGTTTGCGCCGTTCGCAGCGGCCCAGCGGGCCGATTCGGGTCTACCTGTGGCAATCCACATCGGTGGATGCGGGCTTTGATGAGGTTTTAGTGTCAAAGGTATGTTGCTCAGCTCAAAATGCTGGCCCTTATGGGACAACGTGCCGCCTCTCATCGCATTAAGAAGAATTTCACTGGCTTCCGCATAGCAGCCTGGTGCCGCGTCCGCACACATCCCGAAATAACTTAATTCGATCGGGAGAGAACCGCGTCCAATCCCGACCTCAACTCTGCCGCCGCTCAATTGGTCCAGCATACAGATTTCTTCAAAAGCACGCAGCGGGTGATAAAGGGGCAGCAGCATGACAAGTGGCCCGATACGAATCCAACGCGTACGCTGCGCGACGCTCGATAAAAACAGATTTGGCGATGGCCCTCTCCCATGTGGAGTACAGTGGTGCTCAGCAAGGTGATAAGCGTAAAAACCAAGGCCGTCGCACGCCTCGGCTAACCTCAGGCGATCTGAGTACTGCTGGGCTATGTTGCAGCCGTTGTCGTCCAGATGATCGAAGATGCCGAAGGTCAGATTAGAAGGAATGGCATTTCCCATTCGATTGTCTCCAATGTTAGATGAAAGATGTCGATTCAAGCGATGAAGAGGCGGTCTATGCTCCGGCCGTGGTTCTCCACGACGAGGCATCAAAAGGCACCAGGGTCAGTGCAATCGCCGACACCGGTTGTGTCGACCTCATTTGGTGCGGAGATCTGGGTATCCCGGCCAAATCGACTTGGCTGTTTCTGTGGTGTCGGCAAAAACAAAGATTAGCCGTGCGTGACCGGCTGCATCTTCAGGCTTTTAGAAATGTCAGCGGCGGCTGATAGGAATGCATCCATTTGGGTTTTTGAACCGACGCTTACGCGAATATGATTTTCCAGGCCGTCATCGGGAAAGACGGCAACAAGTATCTTTCGTCTTCTCAACGATGCTTGCCACCACGTGCCGTTTTGCCCAGGTGGTGCGCGAGCAAGCAAGAAATTTGCATGAGACGGGGTCACCGAAAATCCGAGTTTAGAGAGTGCGGCCGTGGTTCGGTGTCTTTCATCTTTGATATGTTTGTGGTTCTCGGCGTAGGCGGCGCGGTGCGAGAGGATGCTGGTGCCGACCGCGTGGGCAATAAGATTCATATTGAAGAGATTTTGGCTGTTACGCAGCCTTCCGATAAGTTCAGGATGACCGAAGCCGAAACCAATGCGAATACCGGCGGCGGCGTAGCTTTTAGAAAATGTTCTTAAGACCAGCAGGTTCGAATGGCGATTGATAAGTCGTAGAGCATCGTCGGGCGCAAAATCGACATACGCCTCATCCAACACTATCAAACGGTCGGATTGCGCAGCGAGCCTGTCGATCTCGGCTATTGGAACAAAGGTTCCGCTCGGGTTATTCGGATTGGCCAGCAGGATGAACTTTGCCTCTTTTGCGGGACCGAGAAGCAATTGCTCTATCGGCAACGAATAAGCTTTGCTCCATTCGATTTCGAGAAATTGAGCACCCTGCAACAAGGCTAGTTTGCGGTTGAACGAAAAACCTGGCGACATCATCGCCACGCTATCACCCGGAGCAAGGAAAGCCCTGTAGATTAGCCCCAGCAGTTCAGACGATCCATTGCCGGCGATCACCTGATCGCGGGAGAGGCCATACGCATTGGCGGCCGCTTCCCGCAAGCAGCGATTATCATCCTCCGGATAAAGGTAATGCCGTTTGAGGGCGGCAATCGCGCTTCGCATCACCAGCATTGGCAACGGAAATGGATTCTCATTCGTGTCCAGCTTAACGCAATTGGCTTCAGGACCCGGCTGTTTAGCCGGAATAGCGTCGAGCTGTCTCACCGTCTGCGAAAGAGCCGAAAGCACACTTTGCAGTTTTGCATCAGACATATCTTTTCTCCGTATCAGTTAGTCGAACCCGCTAGCATGTGATCGGCAGTCCTAGCTGAAGCCCATGTATCTTCGTTCCGCTTCGACGACGGCAGCAACGATCATCCTGTCCGCAGATCGCCACGCAACGCTAACCCTCTAAAACCGCAATTTGCTCAAGCCTTTGAAATTAGAGCGGCGCCTTTGGACCAGCCGCCTCTCACGATGTGATTTGGCGGCCAATGCCGCCAGCTTGCCCCCGCCGTTTTCGAATGCGGCTCTCACCCGGCCCATCCCCTAAAGTGGTAGTCTCGGCAAAACTCCGAAGGCAGCTGACGGGATCGCAATCGCGACCGACCGCGTCGAGACCGGCAGAAACGTGCAGCTCGCTTGGACGATCACCACGGAAATCTTCATGAGGGCCTCCTGGAGCATGAAATTACAAGCCGAGAGCTACGGACTGGATCGAGACCTCAAACACGACCATGCGAGCGAGATCGATACCGTCCGTCGGCGGATTGGGTATTCTGATCTGCCCAATACCTTCGCCACTGATGAGCCGGCCGTCGCCAGTGGGATCAATGGGGACATCGTCGACATCCCTGCCGAGGAGGCTTATCGTCATGTGAACCACCACTGATTAGCATCGCCGACCCCACCGTCGGTGGAGCACTTCACCGCCTATTTACGCTTGATCGGCCCATCGGGATAATCGATTGATTTAATAGGACTCATCCAAATGTCGGATGGTTGCGGCAAGCTTCGCATCACAGCGGTGAAAATCGACCAGGGCAGGTGTCGTCGGTTCGTGCCCGCGGCGGCGTCGCTCGTGGCAGCGCAATAGACTGCCGGCCATGGCTCTCGCGGGCTCCTCGACTCACCGCCGCATCGACATTGCAATGTCCTAATCATCGTCTCGGCACGATTTGCTGCAGGCGATGTTCAGGCCGTCATTCCAACGCGATCGGAAGTACAGGCTCTCCCTTGAGTCTGATGCGGGCACTATCTCGCGATTTTCATTGGAGGATTAGGTTATCGTCGAATTTGGCGGCGATCGCCGGCTCCGCTCGTGCTGTCGGCACCCTCGCCGGCATTGGCGAGAAGACCGACCGGCGGGACTGGGTGTTCGAGGAAGCTGCGGGACTATAGCGCGGGCTTAATGCGAGCCTGGCTCGCGGGCAAATGACATATTTTGATGCAAGCGCCGCTGCGAGCAACCTCCCAGCGTCGAGAAGCATGTTGCCTCCAGCTGCAGCTCCTGATCCGCCTTTCCTTCGGATAGAGACGTAGCCGCAAATGCTTAGAGGCTGCCTCAAAAAGAGGTGGGTGATTTCAGCAGGTTATGATTCCTTCGGATTTGCGAGATTCGATGGAGAACACGATGGCCTGGACCAAAATCACCCGTCGGCAATATGCCCGGCGAACGGCACGCTACGCAAGCGATATGACGGATCGGGAATGGGGTCTGGTTCAGCCTTTCCTGCCAATGCCGCGCCGCTTGGGCCGCCCGCGGACCACGGATTTGCGAGAGGTGGTGAATGCCCTGCTTTACATCGCCACAACTGGTTGCCAATGGCGGATGCTGCCGAAGGATTTTCCACCCTGCTCGACCGTCCAGCGCTATTTCTATGAATGGAGAGCGTTGGGACTTTGGCCACGCATCAACCATCGTCTCGTGATGGAAACGCGCGAGTTGGAGGGCAAGGAGGCAAGCCCGACGGCCGGTGTGATCGATAGCCAGAGCGTCAAAACCACCGAAAGCGGCGGCATCCGGGGCTATGACGCGGGCAAGAGTGCGCCTCGAAGGCGCGTGTCACCAATGGAGGAAGGTTCCATCCAGAGAGTTGTCGATTGATCTGGTAGCTGACGAGCGGATCGGTCGGGTAACCGGCCGGTTCGAAGCCTCGTGACAAAGGCCGCCTTGGGCGGTTGAGCAATCCAGTGGGCCGTAACGCGAGTGAAGTCCGAGCAGGCCTCGAAAGAGTCGATGCAGATGCCGACCCGTCTCTTACCCGGGGAAGGCCGTGCGAACAGGGAAGCAATCGTCACAAGCACCTGTTCGGTCTGCCGGGGTATTGGGCACGGCACGCGGGAAGGGTGATGCGGGTAATCGAGGGAGACCCGTGCGGTCGGAGGTCGCGGCTTCGACATCGCTGATGGCGATGGACCGGACGGGAGTCGGACAGGGTCGTAAGACTGTCGATGCCGGGCAATGCCGGCGGAGGAAAGGACCCTGACTTCTGGCATGCTTTCGAAGATGGTGAGGAAAGGGTGATTGGCGATGAGCCTCGAAACACCTGAAAAGATCAGGAACCTACAGAGAAAGCTCTATTGTAAGGCGAAGGCGGAGCCCGCTTTCCGCTTCTATTTGCTCTACGACAAGATTTGCCGTGAAGACATTCTGCGCCATGCCTATGCGCTGGCCCGCGCCAATGCGGGAGCGCCTGGCGTCGACGGAGTGACCTTTACGCAGATCGAGGCGTCGGGCGTGGATGCGTGGTTGGCGGGCCTGCGCGAAGAACTCGTTTCGAAGACGTACCGACCCGATCCGGTGCGGCGGGTGATGATACCGAAGCCTGGGGGAGGCGAGCGTGCGCTCGGCATTCCCTCTATCCGCTGTCGCGTCATCCAGACCGCTGCCAAGCTCGTACTGGAACCAATCTTCGAGGCGGACTTCGAGGACGGTGCTTATGGTTATCGGCCGCGTCGCAGCGCGGTCGATGCAGTCAAGGAAACGCACCGGCTGATGTGCCGGGGCTACACCGACGTTGTCGACGCTGATTTGTCGAAATATTTTGACACGATCCCGCATTCGGACCTCCTCAAATCGGTGGCCCGACGCATCGTCGATCGGAGCGTGCTGCGGCTGATCAGGCTGTGGCTGCGAGCACCGGTCGAGGAGCGGGATGGCGACGGGAAACGGCGCATGACTGGCGGCAAGAGCAGCACACACGGCACGCCCCAAGGGGGTGTCGTCAGTCCGCTGCTCTCGGTCATCTACATGAACCGGTTCCTGAAGCACTGGCGTCTCAGCGGTCGGGGTGAAGAGTTCCGCGCGCACGTCATCTCTTATGCCGATGACTTCGTCATTCTCAGCCGCGATCATGCGGCCGAGGCGCTGGCGTGGACAAGGACGGTGATGACGAAACTCGGGCTGTCGCTCAACGAGGCGAAAACCTCGGTGAAGGATGCCCGGCGCGAACACTTCGACTTCCTTGGCTACTCGCTTGGACCACGTCATCTGCCCAACGGCGGCCGGTGGTACCTGGGAGCGAGCCCGTCCAGGAAGAGCGTGCAGCGGATCAAGACCAAGGTCAGCGCGCTGCTGACGCCGGGCAACAAGGGCACATGGCCTGAAGTTCGCAAGCGATTGAACCGCCTCCTGGGCGGTTGGGCCGCATACTTCTCCTATGGCGCTCTCGCATCGGCCTATGAAGGCGTCGATCGACACGTCTATGACCGCGTCACGAACTTCCTGTGCAGACGGCACAAAGTGCAAGGACGCAGCACGCGTCGATTCCCACGTGAACATGTTTACGGGGAATTGGGCGTGCTGTGTCTTCGACGCGAGCGCGGCAAGCAGTCGCCGTGGGCCTTACGATGAAGCCAGTCGGAAAGCCGGATGCGGGAAATCCGCACGTCCGGTTTGATGAGCGGGGAAAGGAAACGGAGCGAGCCTCGCAAGGGCCAGCCACCGCGCCTTTCCTCGACTCTACAGACCAAAGGCCGCAAGCGCCATATCATCGTCGATACGCTCGGCCTGATGGTCGCTCTCATGGTGCACAGCGCCGACATCCAGGATCGCGACGGTGCTCCCGATCTCCTGAAATCCATCCGCCACAGGTGGCCATGGTTACTGCATGTCTTCGCCGATGGTGGCTATGCGGGCGATAAGTTGAAGCGGCGACTGAAAAAGATCGGGCGCTGGACGATCGAGATCATCAAGCGCTCAGACAAGGCGAAAGGCTTCGAGGTTCTGCCGCGTCGATGGGTGGTCGAACGGACCTTCGCCTGGCTTGGCAGATGCCGCAGATTGGCCAAAGACGTCGAACGCTCGATCGCATCAGCCGAAGCGTGGATCATGATCGCCCACATTCGTCTCATCACCAGACGGCTAGCAAGGTATGGATATCGTTGAACGCTTTTCGAATCCGACTCTTAGCGCGACAGGGCCGACAAATATAACCGTCGGTTCTTTGCTTGGTGATTGGCACGGTTGTTGCGTCGTCTCAGGAAGACAGTGCACTAAGGAAAGGTCATGATGATTCATGGATGCTCGATGGCGATGGTCCTTGTCGGTGGATACCTTCTTGCTGCATCCGCAGGGGACTTGGCGGCGCTGAGGATGGTTTATCTGCGTCGCCATTGTCGATGGCTGATATATCCAATTTCGATACTTTCATGGTTCGCAGCCCACCGATTTCACTCGGCCTGGATCCGTTTTATGCCAAGTATGCTGACGCAGCAGGCATACCTATTCTTACTGATACCGCGTCCCGTTTAACTTGACTCTTTGGCCTTCCCAAAACGCGGTGAATCTGAATCTCTGGAGCAAACCGGAGGTCTGCGATGCGATCAGGGATTTCATTGCGTGAGGATTTTGACGGAGAAGGTCTGCGGCGGCTGGCGCGGCAGACGAAGGACGCCGCCCAGGCACGACGTTTGTTGGCGCTCGCGTCGATCTATGACGGAGGCTCGCGTTCCGATGCCGCCCGTCTCGGCAATGTCACGCTCCAGATCGTTCGGGACTGGGTCATGCGCTTCAACGAGCGTGGTCCCCAAGGCCTGATCAACGGCAAGGCTCCCGGTCCGCAGTCGCGATTAAACGATCAGCAGCGTGCGGCCTTGGCACAGGCCATCGAGCGCGGACCGACGCCCTATCTTGACGGCGTTGTGCGTTGGCGTCTGTGCGATCTGGTTCAATGGCTTTGGGAAGAGTTTCGCATCTCGGTGAGCGAGCAAACGCTGAGCCGTGAGGTGCGAGCCATGGGCTATCGCAAGCTTGCCGCACGGCCCAAACATCACGCGCAAGACCCCCAAGCCATTGAGGAATTTAAAAAAAGTTCCCCGCCGCGGTGGCAGAAATTGCCGCTGGAGCGGCACGAGGCAAGCAAATAGAAATCTGGTTCGAGGACGAAGCTCGCATCGGTCAGAAGAACAAGATCACGCGCCGGTGGGCCAAGCGCGGAACGCGACCTTCAGCGCCGCATGATCAACGCACCAGATCGGCCTACATCTTTGGCGCAATCTGCCCGAAGCTCGGCAAAGCGGCAGCGCTGGTCATGCCGTGGTGCGACACCTACGCGATGACGCAGCATCTGGCCGAAATCGCCCGTCATGTCGCCGATGACGCCCATGCCATCCTCATCATGGATCAGGCGGGATGGCACATGTCCAACAATCTCGTCGTGCCCGAAAACATAACGATCCTGCCGCTCCCGCCGAAATCGCCAGAGTTGAACCCGGTCGAAAACCTCTGGCTCTTCATGCGCGAGAATTGGCTCTCGAACCGAGTCTTCAAATCCTCTTATGTTCGTTGTCAAGTGGTCTAGGCATGACTGTGTCCCTTCCATCAGTGGTGATGAAGCCGTGTAGATGTAGCTGATATACAAAGTTGGAGGCAGAGCTTTCGACGACGGTTGGCATACTCTTATGCGCGGGTTGTTTACCGCATTTCCGTAGGTTCGTCCGGGGCTGCCTCTGTCTACGATCGGGCATGAGCTCAACGCTTGCCACGTGGATTTGGCGAGGATTCCCCACCGGGGCTCTGCCCCCAAGTTTATACATCAGCAGATATATGCGAATGCTGATTAGCTGCTTCCTTTCATGTGTTTAGGTTGGCGTTGATCATGCTTATGCGGCGGGAGCCACCTCTTGACCGATAGCCCACAGGAACGCCGCCATTTCCCGAGCGATGGCGATGATGGCTACTGCCTTGAGCTTCCCCGCGCCGATAAGTTGACGGTAGCGCGCGCATAGCCGAATCTGAGCTTTCCAGGCGATTTCGCGGACCGGCCGTGGCAGCCCTTCCAGTCTTACCTGAATGGCCCGACTTATCCGGGCCGGGTATCTATACGTCCACGCGCCCTCGATCAGAACACGGCGGGCCCGCGTACTTCCCGCCTTGGTGATACCCTTGCGTTTCACCCGTTCGCCCGTCGAGCTCTCGGACGGCACAAGCCCCAGATACGCCATCAGCTGCGGAGCCGTTTCGAAGCGCCTGACGTCGCCGATTTCAACCACGAAAGTCACCGCGGTGAGGAGCGAGACGCCGCGCATTGCCTGATAGGCTTCGACGACTGACGCCATCGACCAGGAGGCCACAGTGGCGGCGACCTGTTTGGTCAGCCGCTCTACCCGAACCTCGGCGTCTTCGATGGCCTGAATGTATTCTGCCAGAACGATGTGGTGGGCGGGATGGGTGAACGACAGCGCTGCCAACCATCGCCGATGGATTTGTGTCCAGGGCGAGCGGCCGCTATAAATATGACCGCGGCGCAGCAGGAAAGCCTGCAACTGCTGGCGGGATTTCTTCAGGGCATCGTTTGCAGCCTCACGAGCCCGGACCAGATCGCGGATCGCCTCATGGGTCTCGTCTGGAACCCAAACTCCCGTCAGTTCCCCCGCCCGGTGCAATCGCGCCAGGCTCACGGCGTCTCGCCGGTTGGTCTTGACCCGATCGCCTGACCGCTTGGGAATGAGCGATGGCGCAACAACCTCGCAAGTATGGCCAAGCTCAATGATCTGCCGATAAAGCTCGTATCCGGTCGGCCCCGCTTCGTAGCAGAAATGCAACCGCGAAGCTCGCTTCGCCAGCTTCTCCACCATCGAGGCGACCGATCCCGGATCCGACGAGATGTCTCCGTAAAACTTCACCTCACCGTTCCGCCCGCCGTCGGCGACCGCCACTGAGATCTTCAATTTCGATGTATCCAGCCCGATGAAAAGTTCGCTATCCATGTCCACGGTCCGTCCTCGCTTGAGCATGGGGCTCGGCACCGGCTCGTCCGGTGCGGCCGCCGTTTCATGCTTACTACGAAGGCGGGCTGCCTTCACCGTGCGAACATACGGTCTACGACGATATCGTCAATCACTGTTGCGACGCATGGCGAAAACTCGAAAGTCAGCCCTGGCGCATCATGTCCATCGGACGCAGAGAATGGGCCAATGCGTTCTGATCAATGAGAAGCCGTATGAGTCACAAAAAACGGGAGATTCGCGGTTTGCGATGATGTGCTAGCGTGGCGATTCGTGGTCAGCAGGAGCAAGCTGAGATGAATGGCCTGAGCGGAAGAAGTGAATCAGACTTTGCGGATTATGTCGAGAGGCTTGTCGATGTGATCGGCCATGCCGATCGGGCAGAGCCGCTGAAGGATTACTGCCTTGGCCTCATGCTGCCGGTGGAGCGCAAGAGTGTCGAGCCTCTGGCAGCGGTAACGGCACCGGCGAGGGTTTCGTCCAAGCATCAGTCGTTACTGCATTTCGTCGGTCAGGCGCCGTGGTCGGACGAGGCGCTTCTGCGGCGGATTGGCGATTTGGTGCTGCCGCTGATCGAGCGACATGGGCCGATCGAGGCGTGGATTGTAGATGACACCGGCTTTCCCAAGAAGGGCAGGCATTCGGTCGGGGTGGCGCGGCAATATTGTGGCCAACTCGGCAAGCAGGACAACTGCCAAGTCGCGGTCAGCTTGTCGATCGCCAACGTCGCAGCGAGCTTGCCGATTGCCTACCGGCTGTATCTACCCGAGATCTGGGCCGACGATGCCGAGCGGCGGCGCAAGGCGAAGATCCCTGACAGCGTCGCATTCCAGACCAAACCGGCCATCGCGCTGGAGCAGATCCGAGCCGCCCAGGCAGCCGGAGTGGCGCCCGGTGTGGTGTTGGCCGATGCCGGCTATGGCGTGGACGGCGCATTCCGCGCCGGCCTGTCGGCACTCGGCCTCGACTATGTCGTGGGCGTGCAGCCGACACTCAGCGTCTGGCGACCCGGCGAGGGACCATTGCCACCCGAGCCCTGGCGCGGAAAGGGGCGGCCAACCTCGCTGATGCGCCGCAGCCCCGAGCACAGCCCGATATCGGCCAAGGCGTTGGCGCAGGAACTGCCGCAAGATGCCTGGCAGATCATCGGCTGGCGGGAAGGAACCAACACTGACCTCAACTCTCGCTTCGCCGCCGTGCGCGTCAGGCCCGCGTCCAGGGATTACAAATTGACCGAGCCCCGCGCCGAGGAATGGCTGCTGATCGAATGGCCCGAGGGTGATGCCGAACCACTCAAATACTGGCTCTCCACTCTCCCGGCCGCCGCTTCGCTCGCAAAGCTCGTCAGCACCGCCAAGCTGCGCTGGCGCATCGAGCGCGACTATCAGGAACTCAAACAGGAACTCGGGCTCGGCCACTATGAGGGACGCGGTTGGCGCGGCTTCCATCATCATGCAAGCCTCTGCATTGCCGCTTACGGATTCCTCATCTCCCAAAGGGAGACGATTCCCCCCTCAGCGCCGCCCGAAACCAAAAACCGCCCGCAATCTGGCCTTCCCCAGGGTTATCGACCCCGCGGAGCCCCCGATCCGACCCGAGCGACACGTGTCGAATTCGATCGCCACAATCCGAAGGCACTTGACCGTCGCACTCAGTCGCAACCTCCAGCGATGTCCATGCTGCTCCCGGATGAAGGATCGATAAAATCCACAAATTTGTGACGCAGTAAGACTATTATCTCGTCCGAAAAGGTTCCAGACACGGCACTTTTAATCGCACGTGACATTGTCCTATACATGTTGTCAGAACGTCGTGATGTTCGCGATGCCTTAATCTGGGCCGGGGCGCGGGTGGGCATCATGGCGATCGACGAGACGACGACTGACATTCCGGAGCAGCGGGATTGGAAGAAGCCGGCGCCCGATGATCCCCGCCTCACCCCCGACGAACGGCGGAATTACGCCAACACGATCGACAAGATGACTGCCCGGGAATACTGGGCCCAACGGGCACGCGGCATGGGCGGGCTCTACACGACGGGGGCCGTGGAAAATTTGATGGGCGTGCCTGGCACTCGCTATTACGGAGGAAACATTCTTGTTCACGAATTCTCACATAATATCTTCAACGCGCTTCGCACGGTGGATCCTGATCTCGTCGCGCGAGTTGAAAAAGCCTATTTCCACGCCCGCGAGAAAGGACTCTGGGCGCGTTCGTATATGGAGAACACCGTCGATGAGTATTGGGCCGAAGGCACGCGGTTTTGGTTCAATACGAATACAGCTTACAGCCATGGTGCACTCACCGTCGCCACATCAGACGAGTTCGAGGCTCACGATCCAGAGCTCTACAATATCATGGCTGAAGTCTACCGCCATGATCACCACATTCTGGCGGATGTCTTTTACCGGCACTCTGCAAAGTAACGGCTAACGTCGATCGCCTCGGTAACGGGTGCTGAGCCTTATGCCTGCAGTCCGCAAAGGCGACCCGAGTTATGGCAGCTCGTCCTTCCTGTCGATCGGACCGCTGCAATTATTCGAGTTTTCGTTCAACTGGAGCATCCATGCTGTTCCGCTGCGCCCGGACGCAAAATAGCGTTGCGACCGGTTATCGCCGTGCGGTCGAACCCAATTGGCTTGTGTAAATCTTAAAGTGAAGGGCAAAGCACGTGACTTCTCCGCCCGTTATCAAGTTCGCCGATCGCAGGTGAGCCGGTCAGGGCCGGTGCTAATCCGGTGCATATGAGGTTCGGCCGCGCCCGGCGGCGAAATCATGTGGGACGCCTCCTTGAATAAGAGTTCGCGTATCCAGAGGCTTGCCGGATCACTATTGTGCAGAGCGGGCCATTGTACGGCTTCGGTGAACGGAAGGAGTAGTGGTAGCGGAAGCTCAACGATTTGCAGGGGTATGGTTTTTGCGAAATGCTGCGCCAGCCGTAAGGGCATGGTTCCTATGCGTTCGTTGCCCGAAACCATCGGCGGGATCATGCTGAAGCCATGCACGACGACGTCGATGCGTCTCTTGTGACCATATTCGAGCAAATACCATTCCTCGATGCCAGGCCTACGGACATTCCCAAACTTGACCACAACGTGTCCCATCGACATGTATCTCTCGAACGTAAACGGCTCTTCCAGTTGCTTGTTCGAGGTGCAGCCTACGCACACGTGGACATCATCGAACAGCCCTGCTCGGGGATGGGTGTTCGACGCGAACACTTCCGGCAAAATGAGAAGATCGACGTCGCCGCGCCGGAGTAAATCATCAGTGTCATCGCCCGGGGGCCGAAATTCGAAGCTGACAGCAGGAGCTTCCCGCGCCGCGCGCTCAACGACTTTTTCGAAAAATACGAGCGCGACGTAATCGGAAAGGATAACTTTGAAGCGACGATCCGATTGGGCGGGGTCAAACGGCTCTCTGGAAATAATGGAGAGCTGAACATGGAGCAGAGCATCTCGCAAGGCGGGTGCCAGGCTTTCTGCCCTAGGTGTGGGGATAAATTCGCGCCCAGCGATCGTAAACAGCTCATCTTGGAAGAAGGTGCGCAGCCGTGCGACCGCCGCGCTCATGGCTGGCTGGCTCAGGTTAATGCTGCGCGCCGCCGCCGTCAGATTACGTTCGCTCATCAGGGCGTCGAGCGCAACCAGAAGATTGAGATCAAGGCCATTGAACCGCATATTTCTTCATCCGATGGCGGCCGATATGATCCTGCCGATGACCGGACCGGATTGCGCTTGGGACAGTGAGCTCCACGAGGAGCCTGAGCACTTCCGCTAGCAGTCGAGGTAGCTCATAACTCCGGTCCGTTCCGGTCGATCATCGTACCGGCTGGCCAGGCGGAGATGGGCTGTCCAATCGGCATAATGATGACAAGCGGATCCTCGACACGGGTGGGCGGCAAGTCGATGCGTGCGTGTGGCAGCGTAGATCGTACGCTCACCTGCGACACAACAGTCAGTGGACTGTGTCGGCCGAATCTTTCAATGTGTTTCCGCAGCTCGGGTCGAACCGTACCGAAGGCGAATGGAACTTGAAACTTCTGCAATGTGGGAAGCATAACCTGAATCGAATGGGCGATGCCGAGCCCCTCGAGATCCGGACGCACTCCATATAAACCTAGCTCAGCCACCAAAAGGTCTACCCCGTCAACTTTGATGAAGCGGCGCAGCAAGCCCAGATGGGCCGCAACACCGATCGAGTCGTACGCGATCGCACGAAGCTCCGGTCTTGCTCCGGCCCAGCTTTGACTGCCTTGGAACGGCTTTGCATTAAACGCGCCAGTCGGCCCGTATGTCTTCCGAAAGAACTCGGCGAGTTCGACATGATCGGAGAGTTGCAACTCATTTTCCCAGCACAATTTCCACTGCACGTCTGCGCGCATTCAAAGACCTCTTCTTTTGACGCTGGCCGGACGATTTACGGCCTAAGGGTTGTTATTATATCGCTACGACAAGCAATGGTAGTATATCGGCACAAGTGCTGGCCGATGGCTTTCCTGCAAGGCTGATGCTCTTCGTCCTATGGACGCGGGCGAGGCGATATCCTTGACCCCAGCGGCCAATATCATGAGGCGAACCAAAACTGAAATGGCATTCCTTCATGGATCCATGAGCAGCGCTCATAATGGTGAGCAGAGAGTGTTTGCAGGTGAAGCCAAAAAGTGCTCGCGTTCGAACCGCTCACAGAGGACTCCTGAAGGAGCATCAGCCGCAATATCGATCGGACGTATTTTCGGCCGTTGGGCTAGGTCTGAATGGACCCAAGTTTTTTCCAATACTGGCCGCGGTCCGATTTTCCTCTCGGGAAAGAAGGTCGATGCGCCCTAAAGACGAGATTGGAACCGGCTTAGGTGACAATGAAACGGCGGAAATGGAATCACGTGACATGTAGCCCCATACTGGCTCGGGGGCGGGGCGGTTCGCCGCCAAGGAAATGTGAAGTCCGTCGAAATCCCGGTCAGGGGCGCGGTTGGAAGTGGCGAGCTGCATCAGCTCTACTTCGCCCTGCAAGAGTAGCGCCATTGCGCTTCAGCGAGTTGCTTGTTGGTCGAAACGCGAGAACTTCAGTGAGTTGCAGAAGGCCCGCCGCAACAGCACCGAGCATCGGTGCAATTATATAGAGCCAGAGCTGTGAGCGCGCCGTCTCCCCTGCAAAGAGCGCCGGGCCGAGCGACCGTGCAGGGTTTACAGAAGCACCCGAAACCGAAATGCCGGCCAGATGGATTGCGACTAAGGTAAGACCAATTGCAAAACCTGCGACAGTGCCCGCCCCTTCCTCGGTGGTGCTTTTGAGAAATACCGTTACAAACAGGAACGTGGAGATGAACTCAAACAGGAACACAGATCTGACCCCATAAGCTCCCCAGCCGTTTTGGGCGAAACCTTCTACGGCAATGTCGTAGCCACCGACTTTGTCCATGGCTATCACATAGAGAGCGCCTGCGGCCGCTATAGCCCCCGCACTTTGAGCCAAGACATACGCGAGGAAGTCCCACAGTCCAAACCGTCGCGAAACAAGAAAACCGAGGCTGACCGCGGGATTGAGATGAGCGCCTGATACTGGGCCAATCGCGTAGGCCATCGCCACCACTGTCATCCCGAAGGCAAGAGCGACACCGAGGGGGCCCACCTCGGAACGCATAAAGACGAGTGTGCCGCAGCCGAAGAAAATGAGCGCAAACGTTCCTAGTAATTCGCAAAAATATCTATTCATCCTTAACTCCGTTGATTGCATCTCTGCGGATATTTGTCGTCAACCTCGACATTCTCGCTGCCGACTGGGTTTTTGGCAGGTTATCGATGCAGTGTTCGCCAGAACCCTTTGACGCCCACAGGATCAATCGTCCGGTCCGTTCTGTGCCCTATGTCGTTGACTTCAATTTTGTGACGACCAGCCGAGATCAGGACCGGTGCCCTTGCTGCGGCTTGCTCCCGGCGGTCTGCGATAAACACACAAGTTTCGTGCCAAACAAAAGTGGGTCTACGGCAGAGCGATCACTCCGAGGGTCGATCTATCTGGCGTTCAAAAAAGTCTTGAGTCCGACAATAAGCGACATAGCAGACGCGTTGCAGTCTGAAGATTTGCGCGCAAGCGGCAGAACAATACTCGGAAACACCTTTTTGAAAGCGTATGCCTAGTTGGCATCGAGTTTGCACGTACTCGTCGTTAGGCGGCAAGAAGCAGCCAAGTATATGGCCGCCTTCCTAAACCAGGCGGTAACGGAGCCAATTCGGATCTCTCGGATCCGTTTCTGAAGAACGGCCGTCAAACTGAGTTCCGCATTTGTCCATGTCCAAACTGCCAGGTGATACTCTCAGGATCAAATTTTTCAACAATATCGCCGTGCCTAGCGACATTAACAAACAACGTGAGAAGGAATAGCACTATGAGCACCAAGGTTTCAGAAAGGTCCTTTGAAACAATCGAAAATTCAGCATCATCGCCTCTGAAGGTGGCCGATCAAATCGGGGCATCCGTAGAAAAGGGGAACAAACAGTTGACCGAAGCTTTCTTTAAATTCGCGTCGAGCGCTGAAGAGGCGCAAAAAATACTCACTCCGATCTTCGAAACCGCAACGCTGGCCGGCCGCGAATTGTCGCTTAAGTCCGTCGCTGCGTTGCAGGCGAATGCGGTGGCCGGTTTCTCGCATTTGCAAGCGTTGTTCGGCGCGAACTCGCCGTCACAAGTCTTCGAACTCCAATCGGCGTTCCTGCACAAGCGCGTAGACACCAGCATCGAGAATGCCAAGGAATTCCGGGCACTGGCGAGCAAGGCAGTGGCTGAGATCGCCAAGCCGATCAACAATGCATTTGACAAATTTTTGGCGGACCTCAAGGCAGTATAAATTGGCTGGCCAGTGCAACAACGTCCTATGGGACTGTTGTACCCTCCGTCTTAATTAGGAGGAAGACGAGCGCTACCCTACGATCTGTTGTGTTCGCAATTTCAATCGACGGATCATGATCCTAGTTTCGTTTAGAGAATCCAAGGCCACTAAAGAATTGTTTGACAGAAGGAGCCGTGGGATGTGATAGCGCTTAATTGCCGAAGCAAGGAAACTGACGCGGTCGCAGCCTCGGCAATAACCGCTTTTTTGAAGTGGTCGTCGGGAGGCGCGCGGCTAGCAAGGGCTTAGTTGCTCGATACCTTGCGCCATCCTGATCATCGCAGCTAACGACGACTCTCCCGTTCTACGATCGTCAGTCGGTGCGATCTTCGCAAGGGAGCGGCTTGGTTGGCCGCACCACGCACGATCAGAGAAAAGGCTTTGCGATTATTGCCGTAGGCGGTGGCAAGTTTCACGATATCGCGTCGCATCGTAACAGGCGACGTTTGCCACCCGCTCTGCCTTGAGGGTCGCCCCCTGCTGGCTCGATCAAG
The DNA here is from genome assembly GCF_003627795.1 of Rhizobium sp. CCGE531. Lineage (NCBI taxonomy): Bacteria > Pseudomonadati > Pseudomonadota > Alphaproteobacteria > Hyphomicrobiales > Rhizobiaceae > Rhizobium > Rhizobium sp. CCGE531. The sequence goes on from NZ_CP032687.1 coordinate 114,290, forward strand.
GCGACTTCGCGTCGTTCCGACTCTTGAACGCGCGAAAGTTATTCCAATATTTGCCGGATGGTCACAGGTGACATTGGAAAGGAAAATAGGATGCCGATAACCGATGTCTCCTGGACTCGTCTGGTCACTATCCGACTGCAGTGTGGTCTTGAGCGGACGTTTGCGGGCGTTTACGATGCTTTGGATTTTCTCGAAAACGAATGGCCATTGCGTTATGGCGAGCGCCATCAGCGTGCCATCAGGACCTGTCGCGGTGCCCTCAATGGCGGCGTAGCCGCCGTCGTTGCACGAGAGGCATTCATGGCCGCTTGCCTCGAAGCCGGCATGGTGGCCCCTTTGAAAGCCAAGCCGAACGCCCACCCGGGACGAATCGCTCGGCGGGCTCTCGTCCAATGATTTGGATGGTCCCGCTTTGCTCAAGGCTGGACTTGCGCTTTCAAGTCCAATCCAGATCGCCCCCGTCGACCGTCTGATGAAGGCTAGTTCCTTGGCGGTGTGGTCGACCTTGGCGACAACGGCCGGTTGATCATGCACCGAAACGAGCAAGGTGTGAATGAGTGCGCTTGCCGAGCAGCTTCGCGTAGCGCAGACGTATCTCCTTCTTGTCGATCTCACATTCGATACATTATTCAACGAGCACGGCAAATTCGCAGTCGTCTATCGGAGTTGCACGAGCGCGCGCGTGCAATCGACGTTCTGCAATCTAGCGATCGCCGGCACTGCATGTTGTCGTTCCCCCGATCGAACTAAGAGCCGCTGGGATAGCAATCCGATCAAGCGATCAAGCAGCCGCTACTTGAAGCAATACGCAGACCATGATTGGCCCTTACGCCCTTATCGATTGCCTCACGGAACTTTCATTGGGTATCCGAGATTGTGCTGGAGAAAGACCCCTCCCAGACAAAGCGCGAGCGGCCCGCTTGTGCGGCGAGATCGATAGTTTTGTGACCTCCCGACAATTGAAACCACAATGGCTCAGCCGCGTCGTTGGCCGTTTCGCCGCCGGGATCGTATCCCGCCTAGATGACGAGCTTCAGGTGGCTGGACAAGACCAAGCCAGCGGCCCCTCGCAATGCCGTATGACCTTCTCCGATGCCATTCAGCGTGATCGAAATCTCCTGGTTCGGTCGCTTCTTGACCAACCGTTCGACATGTTGCCTGACGCGTTCGGCCGCGTCCGCGCCGCCGCCTGCAATGTCCCCATGCAGCACATAGGAGTTGAGTGACAGGGTCTGCTGCAGGTTGAGGATCCCGAAGGCGACGTTTCTGGTATAGCGGTCCAGCAGACCATTCGCAGCTTCGGCGCCTTCTGCTGCCTCTTTGACGAGGCGAGCACAGGTGACGCTTTCAGGGTTTGCGAAGCCAAGTCGGGCCGCTTCACGCCGCAGCCAGGGTAGGGCGGCGACTGTTTCCCAGCATCCGTGCTTGCCGCAATTGCAGAGTTCCCCATCGATTTGCACGACGGTATGGCCTAGTTCGCCGCCGGAGCCGGCAAGGCCCCGGTAGACCCGTCCGTCGATGTAGAAAGCGCCGCCCAATACCTCACCGGTATAGATCGCCGCGAAGTTTTGTTGGCCCCGTCCCGGCCCGAACCACCGGTCGCCAACGAGAAGCGCGCGCGGATGATGGTCGATGACAACAGGCAATGAGAAATGCGCCTGCAGGATATCGACCAAGTGGAGGCCAGTCAGAACGGGCGCAAGATTGACGGCGAGGATCACCCCGTTGTCGCTGTCGATCATGCCCCCCGAGGCGATGCCGATCCCGAACGGTGCCTGGTGGGCTTGGGAAAGCGTCGCGGACAAGGTGTCCTTGATGATCGCCAGGAACGCACCCCTATCGCCATGCGGATCGAATTGCGCTTTGGTGAGGGCTTTGATATCGCCGCTGAGCGTCACAAGGCATGTCTGGATCCTGCCGGGCAAGAGAAGCACGGCGCCTAGCATTGGTGCTTCAGGATTGAAATAGATCGGACGCGCCGGCTTACCGCCCTTGAAGTCTGAGGGCACTGCGTCGCCTTCGACGAGCAGGCCCTCCTCGATCATCGGCTGGACGATTCCCGTGATCGTCGTGCGATTGACGCCCGCCAGACGGGCAAGCTCGGCGCGGCTTTTCGGACCGTTGTCGTACAACGCCTGCAGCACCCGACCGCGATTGATCTCGCCGAGGGTCGACTGCGAAACGAGCCTTACATTGCCACTTTCGCCAGCAAGCGTGTCCTTGTTGGGACCGCGCTGCCCCAGCGAATAGGATGGCTGATTCTCGAACTTCAACTTGCATCTCCGATTTGCCAGCCCCGTCGTTCTAGCTTGAGAGCGCTTGCTCGACCAGATGGCGCTTGATGGCTTACCGCAACAGATGCGGAGGCTTTAGCCGCGGGAACGCCCGAACGCACCTTCTTGACAGTACCATAAGTTTGTGCGAAGTACAAACAAACTGTTGGCAATGGCAGATGAGGGGTAACAATCGAACTCGAGCTCGGCGCCGTGAAGGTTTCCCGTGGTCGGATGAGGTTGGATTTAAGAACAACTGAGGAGGCACCACATGACATTCGATATTGGAAATATGTCGCGCCGGAACATGCTGAAGTCGGCATCTGTCGCCGCTCTCTTGGCATCGAGCGCGGGCGCGCTTGTCGCGCCACGGCGTGCGTCTGCCCAAGACGCGAAGACCATACGCGTTCTGTCGGTCGAAGATCCATTCTTCTTCTCGATGAAAGCCATGATCCCGGAATTCGAAAAGGAAACGGGCATCAAGGTCGAGCTCGAAAGCCTCTCTTACGACGCGTTGCAGACCCGCCTTGTCTCGGCCTTCGTCGCCAAGACGTCGGACGCGGACGTCATCGCGGTCGACCAGATGTGGCTCGGGCAGTATCTCGACAACGGCTGGATCATCTCGCTCAACGACTACATCGCCAAGGATAGCGATATCGATCTCGCCGACTTCATTCCCGAGGTCCTCTATTCGTCGAACATGTGGCGCGGGCAGATCGCCACACTGCCGGTTGCGGCCTATGCGCAAGGGGTGATGTACCGCAAGGACATCTTCGACAGCTTCGGCATCGCCGCGCCACCGACAAAGGCCTCTGAAGACTGGACATGGACGAAGTACATCGAGACGCTGAAGTCGCTCGAAGGCAAGTCCTTCGGTGGCAAGCCGCTCTTCCCGACGGTGATCTGCGGATCGCAGCCGTCCCCGATCACCCATATGTTCACCCAGCTTTCCGCCAGTCACGGCGCGAACTGGTTCAAATCCTTCCCCGGCGCACCGTGGGACTTCTCGCCGCAGCTCACAGGTCCTGCCTGGTCAAAGTCGCTCGAGGTCTACCGGCAGCTTTACAAGCTCTCGCCGCCCGAGGCGATCAATTACGTCTGGTTCGATGCCGGCACCCGTTTCGCCAAGGGCGATATCGGCATGTTCTACTGGTGGACGCCGTATTTCTACCTGGTCAAGAACTCCGGCTACATGACCGGCAAGAAGTCCGATGTCATGGACAAGTATGCGACCGCAGCCCTGCCGAAGGCAGATGGCGTGGCGCAGACAGTCAGCCTCGGCGGCTGGAGCCTTGGCGTCCCGTCGAGTTCCGACCGGCAGGACAACGGTTACGCCTTCATAAAGTGGGCGACGTCAAAGGCGACCCAGAAGAAGATGGCTGAGTGGCCGGACCTCAATTTCCAGTTCTCGGATTTTGCCCGCAAGTCGCTCTACGAAGACGCGGACGTCAAGAAGATCTATTCATACCTCGATGTCCAGTACGACATGATGAAGCAGGGCAACGGCAAGATAACGCGTCCGCCGGTTCCGGGTTATACCGCGGTCGAAAGTGTGCTCGGCCTGACGCTCAACCAGCTTCTGACCGGCAGCGAAGATCCGAAGACCGCGCTGGAGCGCGCCAACAGCCTCTTCGAAAGCATCCTCAAGGGCAATCTGATGATCCCCTACCAGAAGGAAAGCTACGCTGACACGCTCGACGGCGCCAAGGCGCTGATCGGCAAGCTCGGCAAGGCGTAATGGAATTCTTCTCGGGCCGGCGCGGAAACGCTCGCGCCGGCGGTCATCCGCCAAGAAGAACTGGACTTCGACGATGCACACGACAGCCATTCGCTCCTTGCCAACGCTTACGCCCGTCCGGCGCGGCTTCGTCCGCCGCAACCTGCCTTACCTGTTGATCGCGCCTTCCGTGATTATGCTGTTGGCGCTGATCGCCTACCCGCTGCTCTTCGCTCTCAAATCCAGCTTTTACTTCTGGAACTTGCAGGTCGGGCCGCAGCCTTTGGCTTTCGTCGGCATCGACAATTACGTCCAGGCGCTCAATGCGTTCGATTTTCGCGCCGCACTTACCAACACGCTGATCCTTTCGGTGCTCGGCACGGCGATTGAGTTTTCGCTCGGCCTGGCGATCGCACTGGTGCTGCTCAAGGCGCTGCCCGGCATGAATGTCGTACGCGCGCTGCTGATCCTGCCAACCACGATCGCGCCGATCGTCGTCGGCTTCCTGTTTCGCTATCTTTATGATCCGGGCGGCGGTCTCGTGACCTGGGTGCTGCAGTCGCTCTGGCTACCGGTGCCGGCGGAGGGCATCCTCGGGTCACCGACGACTGCGCTTGCCGCCATACTCTTCGTCGACATCTGGCAGTGGACGCCGTTCTTCGCCATCGTCCTCTATGCGAGCCTGCTTTCCGTTCCCGACGAGATCATCGAGGCGGCGCGTCTCGATCGCGCATCGGCCTGGACGATCCTGATGCGCATCAAGCTGCCTCTCATCCGGCGCACCGCGACCATCATCGTCATGCTGCGCTTCATGCAGATCTTCAACACCTTCGACACGGTGCTGGTGCTGACCCGCGGCGGGCCGGGGACCTCGACACGCACACTCGGCTATTCGCTCTACGAACAGGGTCTGGTGAACTTCAATGTCGGGTTGGTGAGTGCCCAGACGTGGATCACGGTGCTGATCGTCAACGTCATCATCGCCCTCTACGTGTTCTTCGCCTTCCGCAATGAGGAGTGGTGACATGGCCAGCCGCAAGACCTTCTATACTGCGCTCACCTATGCCGCCGGCCTCTTGTTCCTGGCGGTCTTCATCGGCCCGATCCTCTGGTTTCTGGCGCTCGCTATCCGGCCGGCAGAAACAGCGTTCGCGATGCCCCCGCAAGTGACCTTCGAACCGACGCTGGATGCCTTCCGCCACATCCTCGTCGATCCTGGCACGAACGCGCCGCAACTCGTGAACTCGCTCATCGTGGCGATCGGCGCGGTGTTGCTTAATCTGCCGTTCTCGGTGCCTGCCGCTTACGCGCTCTCGCGCTTTAAGATGCGGGGCAAGAAGAACATCATGCTCTGGTATCTCGGCCTGTTGATGGCGCCGCCGATTGCCTTCCTGATTCCGTATTTCGTGTTGATCACGCGGGTCGGCCTGCAAGGTTCGTATTTGTCGATGGTGCTGGTGCTGCAGACGTTGACGATCCCGTTTTCGGTCTGGCTGATGAAGAGCTTTATCGACGAGGTGCCGGCGGAGCTGGAGGAGGCGGCCCGCGTCGACGGCGCCCGCTGGCACACGATCATGTGGCGCATCACGCTGCCGATCGTCCGCCCCGGGATCATTGTCACCTCGATGTTCGCTTTCGTCTTTGCCTGGAACAACGCGGCCTTCCCACTGGTGCTGAGCTCGCGTTCAACCGCCACCCTTCCGATCGGAACGCTCGGATATTTCGCCACCAGCGGCGTGACCTGGAACTACATCGCAGCCGCCGCCGTGCTCGCGATGATCCCGCCGATGATCATCTTCCTGGTCTTCGACCGTTACGTCGTGCGCGGTCTCACCTTCGGCTCGGTGAAGGGCTGATCTTTTACGGTTTGAATGGAGTCATATAAAATGAGCAAACTTCGCATCGGCGTCATCGGCGCCGGCCTTTGGGGCAATAACCACGCCCACACCTTCAACGTGCTGCCGGAGACCGAACTGGTTGGCGTCTGCGACCTCGACGAGGGCAGGGCGCTGAAGATGAAGGAGAGTTTTGGCGCAATCGAAGCGTTCACCGACTATCAGAAGCTCATCGCCAGCGACCGGATCGACGCGGTGTCCGTCGCCACACCCGACTTTACCCACACACCGATCATCCTTGCAGCGCTCAAGGCCGGCAAACATGTCTTGAGCGAAAAGCCCCTCGCGACCACCGTCAAGGAAGCAGAAGAGATCGCCGAGGCTGCCGCAAAGTCCAAGGGCAAGTTGATGATCGACTTCCACAATCGTGTGAACCCGATCCTGGCGCAGGTTCGCGACATGATCCAGGAGGGCCAAATCGGGCTTGCCAAGCACGGCACGGCGCGCCTTTCCAACACGACCTTCGTTCCCTTCGAAATGCTGAGCTGGGCCGCGAAATCCTCCGCACTCTGGTTCCTGGGCAGCCATCTGGTCGATGTATTGCGCTTCATCCTCGAAGACGAGGTGACCCGCGTCTACGCCGTGGCCCGTTCCGGGACGCTTGCCGCCGGCGGCGTCGACACCAAGGATTTCCATGCCTCGATCCTCGAATTTTCCAGAGGCACTGTCGTGACCATGGAAAACAGCTGGATCCTGTCGCGCGACAACCCTTCGCTTGTCGATTTCAAGGTGGAAGTCGTCGGCGAAAAGGGTCAGATCCAGGCTGATCCCACCCATAGCGGCGGCCTGCGCCGTATCGTCGATGGTGGCATGCGGTTCAACGACTACATCGGCATGACGCCGACGGGTGCAACCCGCATCGGCGGCTTCGTGCAGGAATCCATCGCGCGCTTCGTCGATAGCGTCGTGCGTGGCGTGCCCCTGCTTGCCGACGCCAATGATGGGCTTGCCAACACCAAGGTACTGGCTGCGATTGAGGAGTCCGTCGCCAGCGGCAAGCCCGTGACCATCGGCTGATGGCGTGACCAATCTTACGAGGCACGCCATCCGACCCGATGACTTGCCTCGCCACGTGATACTGGGAGAAGAACTATATGGCGTCCATGACCTTTGACGGGATTGGAAAAACCTATCCGGACGGGACCGTCGCCGTCGCCAATGTGAGCTTCACGGTCGGCGACGGTGAATTCGTCGTGCTGGTCGGACCGTCGGGCTGCGGCAAATCTACGCTTCTGCGGATGGCGGCCGGGCTCGAGCAGCTCAATAGCGGCCGGCTGCTTATGGACGATCAGGATGTCACCAACACCGAGCCGCAGGACCGCGACATCGCGATGGTATTCCAGAACTATGCGCTGTATCCGCACATGACGGTCTACGAGAACATGGCCTTCGGCCTGCAGCAGCGCAAAATGCCGAAGGACAAGATCGAGAAGCTTGTGCGCGACGCAGCCGAGATGCTCGACCTTACGAAATACCTGAACCGCAAGCCGGGCGCGCTCTCCGGCGGTCAGCGACAGCGCGTCGCGATGGGTCGGGCGATCGTCCGTCATCCGATGGCATTCCTGATGGACGAACCGCTGTCCAATCTCGACGCCAAGCTGCGCGTCCAGATGCGGGCCGAGCTCAAGCTTTTAAACCAGCGTCTTGGCGTTACTACGCTCTACGTCACCCATGACCAGGTCGAAGCGATGACGATGGGTGACAGGGTTGCTGTGCTGAAGCCTGTCGCTGATGCCGGCGAGAGCAACCTGCAGCAGATCGACACGCCGCAGCGGCTTTACGACCGGCCGGCGAATTTGTTCGTTGCCGGTTTTATCGGTTCGCCTGCGATGAATTTCGTCCGGGCCGACCTTGAGGCGGACGGGGCAAGCCTGCGCGCGACGATCGCGGGAACCGGGATTGCGTTTCCGGTTCCCGCGAGTGCCGCATTGTCTGCCTATGCCGGACGGCAGGTGATCGCCGGGATACGCCCGGAAATGTTTCTGGTGTGCAAAGAGCATGAAGCGCTGTTCAACGAGCCGATCCCGGTTGCCGAAGCGCTCGGCCCCGACACCTTCGTCTTTTTCGACATTGCCTCTCCGCCCGTCGACATCAGCGACGTGGAGGATCCGCCAGAGTTCAAACGAAAGGGCACGAACCGGCTGGTGGCGCGTATCCCGCCAGTATCGACGCCCGCGCCCAACAAGCGCCTGCCGCTGACCGTCCATCTGGAAAAGCTGCACTGGTTCGATCCGCAAACAGGAGCTGCCATTCGCGACTGACCGGATGAAACGAGCAAGCGCTCGGATTTCCGGTCGTCTTGCCTGCCTCCCAGGGCGACTGGGGCTGTCGTCGTTCAGGTCTCGGCGGCAGCCCCTTTTTTTAGTGGCTGGCTTTTTGGAACCCCGTGTTTGCGAACGCGGATATCAACATCATCTCAAAGGGGAGTGGCGTGTGAAACACGTTCCAATCGTTGGCAAGTTCTTCGTCGTTGTCGGCATGTTCGGGCTGGTGGCCCTCGGCCTCTCCCTCTACGAGACCCGGGAGTTGTTCAGGATCGACGCAGCCTACACCGACCTCCTGACAAAGAACGCAGCCGCCGCCCTTCACCTGGCCCAATCCAACCGAAGCCTCCAGACAGCCCGCGCCAATATCGGCGACATGATCATGGCGCGCTCCAAAGACGGCAGGGTGCGTGCTGAAGAAAGCCTCAAGGAGGCGCAGGAAAGCTTCGTCGCCTCCATGGATCTGGCGATCGCCGCGTTACCGGCGCAAGCCGACTTGCCGCCGTTGAAGACGGATGGGTTCGCAATCTTGACGACGACATGCGGTGCGGCAATCGCTGTTGGCCGAACGGCAGACAGCGAGGCCAGCATCGCCATGGTCCAGCAGCTCTTTCTGAGCATGTGCCAACCGGCATTCGCGGCAATATCGCCGAGATTTCAGTGGCGGCAGCCAAGATGATCGAGGATGCCGACCAAAAGCGCAGCGACGTTTCCGCCTTGGCCTCCGATACGTCGAAAAGGGCAATGGGCGGCGCCGTGATCGCTTTGGCAGCGGTGCTGGTTCTGGGCGTGCTTGCCGTTCGCGCCTGGATCGTCAAGCCGATCCGGCGGATCGCCGACACGATGACGACGCTGGCGGGCGGCAATCTCTCGGCAATTGTCGAAGGAACCGATCGTCGCGACGAGCTGGGCATGATGGCGAAATCGGTGCAGATATTCAAAGACAATGGGTTGCGAGCACGCGAGATGGAAAGAGACGTCGAAGCTGGCCGCGAGGCGCGCGAGCGCGAACGTGTGCGTGCGGAAGAGTTAGAGCGGGAGCGGGTAAGCAAGATGACGGAGGCCACCTCCAGCCTTGCTGAAGGTTTGAAGCATCTTGCCAGTGGCGACCTCACGTTCCGACTGGAACAACCGTTTGCCAGCGAATTCGAGCAACTGCGCGCCGACTTCAACGCTGCGCGCGAGCAATTGGCAACCGGCCTCCGGACGGTGGCAGTCGCCACTGCGGCGATCGATGGCGGTACATCGGAAATAAGCCAAAGTGCCCTCGAGCTTTCCAAGCGGACCGAGCAGCAGGCGGTCTCTCTTGAGGAAACCGCCGCCGCCCTTGATCAGGTTACACAAGGAGTTTCGAATTCCTCCAGGCGCACCGAGGAGGCCCGCCGCGCGGCAGCGGACGCGAATACGTCGGCACGCAATTCTGCGGCCGTGATGGCAAAGGCGATCTCGGCTATGCAGGGCATCGAACATTCGTCCAACGAGATCGCGAATATCATCGGTGTCATCGACGAGATAGCGTTTCAGACGAACCTGCTTGCCTTGAATGCTGGCGTCGAGGCATCCCGGGCCGGCGAAGCCGGCAAAGGTTTTGCGGTTGTCGCCCAGGAAGTCCGAGAACTTGCTCAACGATCTGCCCAGGCGGCCAAGGGGATCAAGGAACTGATCCGCAATTCGACGGGCGAAGTGAGTTCCGGGGTAAAGCTGGTGCAGGAAACGGGACGAACGCTCGAAAAGATTGAGGAGGAGGTAGGCCTGATCAGCAGCCAGCTTTCTGCCATTGCGACGTCTGCAAACGAGCAGTCCGCTGCCCTTACGGAGATCAACAGCGCTGTGAACCGGATGGACCATGTCACCCAGCAAAACGCTTCCATGGCCGAGGAATATACTTCGGCAAGCACATCGCTGGCAGGGGAGGTCCGGCGTCTGCAGGATATCGTCACCGAGTTTCGGCTCGACGCCTCTGAGGACCTTTTGCAAGCTTTTGAGCGGTCAGGCGACCTTCCGATGTCGGCAGGTTCGCCCGCGCTACGTCTCGTCGCTGATGTCAAGGGTGCTTTGGAGGGCTCACGCAAGGTTGCCGAGCATTGATACGACGGCCCGCTCCTAAGCGGTCGCGCCCTAGGCATCGGTGCGTTTCTGAATGGTTATGGCCTGGGCGGACAGGTCGTAAGTTGCAAGCGGCCTTCGAACAGGTTGGCGAGCCAGGATTCCACGGACGAGGTGATCAGTTCGCAAAAGGTGTTTGATGCCCAAATGGATACTCTCACCGATTGAAAGGTCTTGCCTGCTGTGGATAGCGCTCGGCAGAAGCATCGCAGAAATCGCGTTGTTGGAAGGAAAGAGCGAGGCAGACATCCGATCCTATCTTGAGCAGGCGGTCACCTCGGTCGGCGCGAGCTCTATAGAGGACGCGCTGAGGAAGATGAACTTCCATCGACCGTTACATTGATCTCACGGCAAATATGGCGGCGTGCTTCGCTTGGGTCGAGTACGTTCCCTTCTCAAGATACGTTCGCGTGAATGCGGTCATAGCCTTTCATGCGATAGATCATTGCCGAAACGACCCAACTCGCGATGAAGATGCCCACGACACCAAAGCCGAGATTTTCAAGGCTGTCGTTAAAGGTGGCGATTGCCTCCCACAAAGTGCCCCGCAAGCCGAGCTTGTCGGAAATCAGGCCGAGCGCTTCTGCGCCTCCGATTAAGATCGCGACAATCACCGAGGCGGCGGTGACCGTCAGATTGTACCAGAGCTTGCGGGCGGGGTTCATAAGGGCCCAGCCGTAGGCGCCCGTCATCAGAGCGCTGTCCGTCGTATCCATCAGCGACATGCCGGCTGTGAAGAGGGCCGGGAACACAAGGATCGTCCAGAACGACAAGCCTTGCGCGGCCTGCGAAGCTGAAACGCCCAGCAAAGCGATTTCCGTGGCGGTGTCGAAGCCGAGGCCTAAGAGAAAGCCGATCGGATACATATGCCAGGAGCGTGTGACCACCTTGAAGGTGCGGCGAAAAACGCGGGCCAGCAAGCCTCGTCCAGCCAGCAGCGCATCAAGGTCCTCATCGACAATTTCCTCGCCACGCCGCGCTCGCGAAAAGGCGTCCCAGATAGGTTTCAGGATAACGAGATTGGCAATTCCGATCACCAGCAGGAACAGTGCTGAGACGGATGTGCCGATTACGCCGCCAATGTCGTGGAAACCCTCAGTCTGGCTCTGCATTGCATAGGCGGTGATGGCAACGGCAAGCGACGCCAGAACGACGATGCTGGAATGGCCGAGCGAAAAGAAGAATCCAACCGAAAACGGCTGCCGACCCTCGTGCATAAGCTTGCGCACGACATTGTCGATCGCGGCGATATGGTCTGCATCAAACGCGTGACGGACACCGAGCATATAGGCGACAAGGGCCATGCCAAGCAGTGCCGGTCGATCGGAGAACGAAGTCCAAGCCCAGATCCAAGCCAGGACGTTGGCTGCGACCAGCAAGGCATAAACGATGGCAATTTTTGTTTTGGCGTAAAGCGGTTCGTCATCGAAAGGGCTACGCATTCGGACGTCCCTTGCCATCTTGAACAGACACCCGCCGGACCATGCTGAGCGCTCGGAACGCCGCACAGGCGGCGCCGTAGCCATTGTCGATGTTTACGACGGTCAGTCCGGGCGCGCATGAGGCGAGTGCCGCGTGCAGGGCGGTTTCTCCTCCGTTCGACACGCCGTACCCGGTCGATGTCGGAAGACAGATGATCACGCCGGGAACGAGCCCGCCGAGCACGCTGGGAAGAGCGCCGTCCATGCCTGCAACCGCGACGATAACGGGAAAAGTCCGCAATTCCTCGACCCGCTCCAGTAACCGCCATAGGCCTGCGACGCCGATGTCGATGAACTGTCTGGTCGGGGCGCCGAGATAAGCCAGCGTTCGCAAGACCTCGGCGGCCTGGGGCATGTCCGAACTTCCGGCCGACACGACGGCGATATCGGGTGCTTGCTGTTCGGCAGGCGGGGTCCAATTCAGGAATGCTGTCCGCGAGATGGGGTCGTAGTCCAATCGTTCAAGATAGGCCGGCGCGAGGCGACCAAAGACCTCCGCCTCGAGGCGCGTCAACAGACAGCGTGTGCCGCGCTCTAAAACGCGGTCCATGATCGTGGCAAGCTGCGCATCGGATTTCCGGGCGCAGAGTACTGCCTCATCGAATCCCACGCGCTCTGTGCGCTGGAAATCCAGCCGGACTTCTTCGTTCATGAATTTCGCTCCCGCAAAAAGGCGCTGCCTCGGGCGTATGCCTGGAAATCGATCGGCCGTCGACTACCGAACGCCTCTGAAATCTGCCCCACGAGGCGCGCGCGACTATCGCCAGAGAGTTTCGACAGCGTCGGTTCATCGAGTTCGACAACCACCCCGGTTTGCCGCACCCTGCAGCGCACCGTTCCCGGCGAGAGCTCGCGCCGCAGCAGCATCTCGACCCGATCGATGGCTTGCAGGATCTCGGGTTCGATCCTGAGAGCCGTCTCAACGCGGCTCGACAGGCAGGGCGCTGAAGGCAGTTCGGCGAGGTCAGCAAGATCATAGGCGGACGCCATGGCACGGACATCTGCCTTGGACATGCCGGCCTCGACAAAGGGATGACGTACACCATTGGCTTAGGCCGCCTTGAGGCCAGGGCGCCAATCGCCAAGATCGTCCGTGTTCGTGCCGGAAAAGAGCTGCGCTGCCGAAAGCGAAGACAGGGTGCCGTAGAGATTGGACTTGCAGAAGAAGCAGCGGTTCGAGGGATTGGCGAGATAACGTTCGTCGGCAAATTCCCCCGCATCGATGATCCGTAGGTCCCAGCCATGACGGGCTGCATAGTCTTTGACCCGTTCGGTGGCGCTCAGGGGAACGGCGGCCGAGGCGGCGTGGAACATGATCACGTCAGCTCCCATCCGACGATGCGCCACAAACGCGAGCGTCATACTGTCGACGCCGCCGGAGACAGCCACGGCCGCGTGCCGGGCGCTGTCGAACACGGCATTGAGACGGGCGAGAGAGGTTTCCTTCGCGATCATGACTTTTGCTCCAGCGCCTCAGCTTCGGCCCGGCGGCGCAATTCGGCGCGGGCTTTGTGGCTCCGATCAACGCCTTGGGCGTCGTCCATTTCCGCCTTGGCCGTCATCCCACCGGGCCGGTCGGCGAGCTTCACCCTTATCCCGTCCTCGGTTGTCACCGACTGTCGCGGCAGGACCGTGCGCGCTTCGATCCGGCTGCGCAGGCCAAGCGTCGTGGTCTGCCGCAGGCAGAGCGCTCCGATTGCGTCGATCGCATCCACGCGCGCGAGAACCTGAACCGAGGCCATCATGCGGCCCTTCTTGCCGAAGGTCGGCGTCTGGGTCACGTCGATCACACCTTCGGCCGCGCGAACAAGGTCGAGGGCGACGGCCAGTTCCTCGCCGGTCTGGTCGTCGATGTCGAACTGGATGACGCCGACCCGATCCTGTGCTGCACCCTCCTCGGTGAACGCCAGGATGCGAAGCACGTTGCTCATGCCGGGCAGGCGTCTTGTGCCGAAGCCGATACCGGTGCGTTCGAGCAGTCGAGGCGACGACCCGAGGCTTGTCGCGGGCGAGAGATGGGACAGGATCGCCGCTCCCGTCGGCGTGATGCGCTCACCGTGGCGACCGTCATCATGAAAGGCAAACCCGCGCAACAAAAGAGTCGTGGCGGGAGCGGGAACGGGCAGTCGCCCGTGATCGGTCTCGACCCAGCCTCGCCCGATCGGCAACGAACCCACCGACCAGCTTTTGGCCCCAACAGCGTCGATCAACCTAGCTGCCGCCACGATATCGGCAATCGAATCCCAGTTGCCGACTTCATGGAAAGCTACGTCACCGACGTTTCTGCCGTGTACTGCGGCTTCGGCCACGGCGAGTTCGTGGAAGATGGCTATGGCCGCGCGCTTGACGCCCTCCGGCAAACGGCTGCCGTCGAGCATGGCGCGAAGGTCGCGCCAATGGGTGTGGTGATGGTGGTGGCTGTGGCTGTGGTCGCCATTATGGACATGCTCCTCATGAGGATGAGCATGTCCATGTTCGTCATGGTGATGATGATGCGCATGGCCATGTCCTTGAGAATGGCGATGAGGATCAGGACCGGAAGCTTCCTGTTCGGAGCCGGTCTTCGTGACGTCAAAGCGGCTGCCGGTCAGCACGCCATCATTGTGTGCCCGAAAGACCGCCTGCACGTCTTCGTCCAGACCTGCCAGACGAAGATTTCTCTCTACCGTTCCAACCAGCTCGGGCCATGCGTCCAACATCGCGGCGACGAACATGTCGCCGGCGATGCCACCCAGAACATCAAGATGGATATGCATGAGGCCCACCTCCTTCATCGTTCCGAATGCTGCCAACCGGACAGGTCGACGTGCAGGGTCTCGCCAGGTTCTGCCGATCCGACGCTGGTCTCGATCGCCGCCTTCAGCACTGCGACCGGTATAGGCAGACGATCTTTCATCTGCTCCGCAATCGCCACGAGGTCGTCATGTTCGGCCTTGGCCCGCATGAACACGCCCTCGCTCAGGATGCGTTTGAGGCGCAGCGGAAAGCTTTGTTCACCGCCGTTCCACGTTAGCCGAAGTTGCGTCCGATAACGCCTGATGTCGAAATGCTTGTACTGGGATTCGAGAGCCCGATAGCCCCAGATTCCGAGGTCACCGACCAGCAGGCCGGCGAAGTCCGGCTCGTCTTCGGCGTTTATGTCAACCAGCAGGACATAGGACGGGCGGCCCTTCTTGCCCAGACTCGGAAGGAGCTGGACATTCTTGGCGCCCATCTCGCCCATCTTCTCGATGACGTGCCCGAGCAACTCGCCCGGCGCGTCATCGATCTGGGCCATCAGGAGGATGACGCCGCCCGCCATCAGAACGCCATGGATTCGACGGCGACCAGGGCGGCTGCCTCTGCCTTGGTCTTGGTGCCGGGAATGCCGGCGGAAATCAGGCCTGCCGACTGGGCTTCGCCCGTCGCATCCGACGCACTCATCTTGCCCATGGCGGCGGCGACGACGGCCGGGATGGTGACGTTGATAATTACATTGCCGGCGAGCAGCAGTTCGCTGGCGATCGGCGCAAGTGCGGTGAGGAACGGCGCGCGTTCCTTGCCGATGCCCTGCGCGACTTCGGGGATCACGGCGTTGATGATGCCTTCCATATGGATCGTCTCGTCGCCGACGGTGACTTCGGCGTCGAGCGCCGGATCGAAGGCAAGCCAGCGCGCCGCCATCTTGCTCGATCGCCGCGCACCCTTGCTGATCCTGGTGAAATGAACCTTGATATTGGTACCCTTCACCTTGCTCAGGAATTCCGACCCGCGTGTCTCCACCAGTAGCTGGCGCTCCTCGTCCATCGCGCGGACGATCTCGCCGACGCTCCTGCCCGCCATGAGATCGTCATAGCTGCGCGCCGCACGGGCATGCAGCGCCTTGGTGACCATGGGGGTGGAGGACATGATCATTGCATCGGTGACCGGCCCGTTGCAGATCTGCGTCGCCTTGCGGGCAACGATGTTCATCGCCACCATCGCAGTTTCCGGATCGAAGCTGAAGCCAAGGCGACGGGCACGTAGCGCGCGCGCCACGCTCTGTTCCGTCGAACCATCCTGCAACAGACACATCAGCGCAATGACCGCATCGCCGCAGATATGGCCGAGCGGCGGATTGACGGGACCCGCGCCCGCGCCGCAGATCCCTTCTTCGAAGACCGAGACGATTTCATCAAGCGCCATGATGCCGATCACGGTCGGCCCGCCGATATCCTTGAGGATCAGGCCGAGATCGCCGATCAGCCGTGCGGTCTCGACTTCCTTGCCGGTGATGCGGACATGTATTTTCTCGGGCAGGCCGGCGGTGCGAACGGCGGATCGCCCCGCGACGAAAGCACTGGTGACCTTGCCGTAGGGGCCATATTCCTCGGCCACGTCGGCATCCGAATGGATGATTTCCAGGATCGCCGCCGCGCCAAAAAGGGCTGAGAGGAACTTCTGGCTGGGCATGCCGGCGCCGGACATAGCGTCCATCATCGCCTTGGTCCCGATGGCAGCCCCTCGTTCGGCCATGCCGGGAAAAATCAAATCCTCGCCCAGCGCGCCGTGGCCGACCATCACGCCGCCGCCCACGCCTTCCGGAATGTCACGGCCCTGGACCGGCGAGAGCTCCCCCTTCATCATGGCTTCGTAGACGGCCGCAACGGCGGCGAAACCCGAGATCTTGTTGTTCATCTTCGCCGTCGGCACGGCGGCAAGGCCGGAGCGGCTGACGCCAGCGATCATGCGCGCCGAAGAGCCGAGCTTGCGGTTACCGGCAGGAATGCCGACCTGGGCGTTGGCGCCGCAGAGATAGAGCAGCGTTGCCGCGATCAGCGCCGCATTGGCGCCGTCGGCGCCGGCTGCCGTGGCGACAGCAATGCTCTTGGTCAGAAGGTCATCGATCGGCTGGCGCACGGCATCGGCGAACTTGACTTCCGGGCTTATGCCACGACGCAGTTCGGCCGCGATGACGTTGCAGACTGCAACGACCGGGATGTTGAGCATGCCATGGCCGCCGGTCAGGGCCTCGACGCGTGGTCAACCAGCCGGGATTGGCATTGGCCGCCATGACCGAAGCCAGAATCACCTTCTCGCGTTCGGCCGAAAATCTCGACATTGGTCCTCTCCCTTTATTTCCGGCGGGCAGCGATCATGATCCGCAACAGCCGAGCGTCGAAATCAGCCAGTGGCTTTTCTCGCAACGAGCGCGCACCGTCCGTCGATCTGCCGTATGCGCGGCGCGCAGGTAACGTCAGGGAATATCACAGGGTCATTATTGCGATAAGTGGCACTATCTCATGTCTCCATGAGCAACATTCATAATGGCGCGCTGCCCTGTTAATATTTCTGAAGCCCCCGCAGACAATGCGGGCCCATTCGGCTTCGCGTATTTGGGCCGCCGCTCAAGGTCGTCTCTCCAACTCGCGGTCTCTCTGTCCAAGGGTTGTCCGGCAACAAGCATGATTGGTGCTCATGGGTTCGTGAAATCATACCATTTCAGTTGATGAAGTTTTCTCCATACTCCTTTCCGAGATGTGGTCGCGGCCTGACCAAAGATGAAGGCTGCGGCTCTTACATCGCGTTGCATCAGCCCAAATTCACGGAGAACTTTCGAATGCTCGACTGGGAAAAATACCGGCAGGAACTGTCCTCACGCGTAACCGAACTTGGCCGGCTTTCGCCGGCGACACTTGAGGGCGTTCGTACCCTCGGTGGCGCAGGTCAGAAGAGCGGTCGGTTGGACGCCAAAACCCGGGAACTGATCGCCCTTGCCGTTGCGGTGACCACGCGTTGTGACGGCTGCATCGCCAGCCATACGTCCGAAGCAGCGAAAGTCGGCGCCACGCGGGAGTAAATTGCCGAGGCACTTGGGGTCGCGATTGCGCTCAACGCCGGTGCAGCTTTGGTTTATTCGTCGCGCGTGCTGGATGCCTTCGATACCGTCGCCGGCTGAGCACGATACGAAGGAAGTGCGGAGAAGGAATGGGCCTTCTCCGCCAGTCAACCAAATGGGAGGTCAATGCCCATTCAGAGCAGCGGCAATTGCGCTGCGCATCTCCTCAAGGCTCGGCGCCCCAGTGATTTTCTTGCCGTTGACGAAGAAGGGAGGCGTTCCCTCTACCTCGAATTCGTCAGTCGCCTGGTCGGTGAGCTTGTTCAGACGCTCAAGGATGGCCTGGTCCGCCACTGCCCTGTTGAACACGTCTTTGTCGATCCCAACGGAGCGTCCGATTTCACGCAGTGTCTGTTCGATGCACGGCTCTGAACTCGGGTTAACGTTTCTTCCCTGAACGGTTTGGGTGTGATTCGAGAGTGTCGGTGATTTGGAGGCCGACATGTTTGAAGACGATCGCCCGCGGCTGCGGGTTTTGCTGGACCATTTTAGTCTCGTTGAGGATGAGCGGGAGCAATGGCGGGTCGCCCATCCGTTACCCGAGGTGCTTCTTCTGGTCGTTTGCGGGACGATCGGCGCATGCGACGATTTTGACGAGATCGTCGAATGGGGAGAGGATAACCTGGCGTTTTTACGTCGGTTTCTTCCCTATCACCATGGCATACCGGGTTCGCGCTGGCTGCGCATTCTGCTCAACCGGATCGATCCGGACCTGTTTTCGAACTGCTTCATATCCTGGGCGGCGACGCTTCGACCCGATGCTCCGGCGCTGGTGGCGATTGACGGAAAGACCTCGCGCGGCAGTCATGACCGGGCCAACGGCCGGGCGGCGCTGCATCTCGTCTCGGCTTTCGCCACCCGTGAACGGCTGGTTCTCGGACAAGAGGCAGTGGCAACGACAAGCTGTGAGCAGGACACCATCCCCTTGCTGCTGGAACGGTTGGCCGAAAAGGATCGCCTGAAAGGCGCGCTCGTGACCATCGACGCCATTGCCTGCAATGCCAAAACCGCCCAGGCGGTGCTCGATGCAGGCGCTGATTACCTCCTGGCGGCCAAGGCCAATCAGCCCGGCCTGATGGGTGAGATCGAGCGCTTCTTTGCCGACGCTCCGGCAAACCTCACCTCAACCGTGACCGAAGTCGACAAGGGCCATGGCCGGGTCGAAGAGCGGCGGGTCACCGTCTCCACTCAAATCGACTGGCTCTCCGGCGACAGGCGCTTTCCCGGCGAATACCGCTTCCCGTCCATCGCCACCATCGTCAAGGTGCAAGCACAAGTCTATGAAAAGTCCAGGCAAAGCAGCCAGGTCCGCTTCTATATCTCCTCACGGTCGATGACCGCGCTCCAGTTCGCCGAGGCCATACGTGGCCATTGGGCCATCGAGAACTCCCTCCATTGGGTACTCGACGTCACCTTCAACGAGGATGCCGCCCGATCTCGAACCGGGCATGGACCAGCCAACATGGCCGTCGTCCGACACTTCGCCATCAACATGGTTCGAAGCCATAACGACAAGCGCAGTATCAAACTCAGACGAAACAAAGCAGGCAGAAACCCACAATACATGGCCGAAATCATCCGAGCATGACTGTTAACCCGGATTCAGCGCCGTGCTGTTCGATGTTGCTCGATTGCACGATCTCGTCATGCCTTGCATAATAGGCATCCAGGATTTGCTGGGACTTCGGTGCGGGCTGCCGTTCGGCAAGCATCAAGATGACCATGTCCACATTGTTGCGCACAATTAGTCGGAAGACAATCCTGACCTTACCGGTGCGGACGAATTCCTCTTCGATCTGCAGTGCGACATGCGTTCGGTATTCGACGCGATGGGGGCAGGTCGGCGACGAGTATTCGATCACGGTGACGGGTGCTGAGGCGGAGCCAATCGGCGGTCCGCACGCCCTACGGGTGCATCATGTCCCCCGCGTTAGATGCGGTTGGAAGGTTGCCAATCCAAACACTGAGAATTCCCGCGGCGAGGCGCGAGAATAGAAACTTGGCCAAGATATGAATGTCTCCGGATGATTGCCGGTAAGTTCAGGGCGTCAGTGCTTGGATTTAGACCGCCTCAAACAGATGTCCGTGCAGTCCCGAGTCGGTTCGTCACTGACACTGCTGTGTCATCAAATGCTATACGGCCAGTGCCCAAACTTCAACGGTAGCTATTGCCTAGTGACCCAAGATCTGACTGAGGAATGCGCGCGTGCGTTCCGATTGCGGCGCGCCGAAAAATGCCTTGGGTTCGTTCTGTTCTACGATTTGACCCCGATCCATGAAGATCACCCTGTTGGCCACCGCTTGGGCAAAACCCATTTCATGGGTGACGCAGAGCATGGTCATGCCTTCTTCGGCAAGCGCGATCATCGTATCGAGCACTTCCTTGATCATCTCTGGATCAAGCGCGGAGGTCGGCTCATCGAACAACATCAGCCGCGGCTTCATGCAGAGAGCTCGCGCGATCGCCACGCGCTGCTGCTGCCCGCCGGAGAGCTGACCCGGATATTTATGCGCCTGATCCGGTATTTTCACTTTCTCAAGAAAGTGCATGGCGAGTTCCCTGGCTTCCTTTTGCGGCATCTTGCGGACCCAGATCGGTGCGAGGGTGCAGTTCTGAAGGATCGTCAAATGCGGAAAGAGATTGAAATGCTGGAACACCATTCCGACTTCGCGGCGGACTTCCTCGATCTTCTTCAGGTCGTTGGTCAGTTCGATACCGTCGACGACGATCTTGCCGGCCTGATGTTCCTCAAGCCGATTGATGCAGCGGATCATGGTTGATTTTCCGGAGCCGGACGGTCCGCAAATGACGATCCGCTCGCCCCGCTGCACGGTGAGATTGATGTCGCGCAGGACGTGGAACTCGCCATACCACTTGTTCATGGCGCTAATCTCGACGGCGATATCTGCAAGACTTGGCCGGTCGTCCTGTAACGACGCCGTTTTCATCATGATGTTGGTCATTATGATATCCTCCTACCGGTGGTCGGTCTTCAGCCGACGCTCCAAATATTGCGAGTAGCGCGACATGCTGAAGCAGAAGACGAAAAACACGGCGCCGATGAAGATGAAGAGCTCCCAGTATATGCCCTGCCAGTTGGTGTTGGCACGAATGGCGGCGGCAAGGGCGATCGGGTCAAGCAATCCGATGAACATGACGAGCGTCGTGTCCTTGAACAGCCCGATGAAGGAATTGACGATGCCGGGGATTGAGATCTTGAGGGCCTGCGGCAGGATGACGAGCTGCTGGGACTTCCAGTAGTCAAGGCCGAGCGCTTCCGCCGCCTCATACTGTCCTTTCGGTAGAGCGGCCAGACCGCCACGAATGACCTCGGCCATATAGGCGCTGGCAAAGAGCGTCACCATGATCACAACGCGCAGGATGAGGTCAAAGTTCGTGCCGGGCGGCAGGAAGTAGTTGAGCAGCAGCGAAGCCGTGAAAAGGAGCGTGATCAGCGGCACGCCGCGGATGAATTCAATGAACACGACGCTCAGCATATGGATGAGCGGCAGGTTGGAACGGCGGCCAAGTGCAAGCAGGATCCCGAGCGGCAGCGACATAGCTATCCCTGTTACGCCAATGATGATCGATAGCAGGAAGCCGCCGACATCGCGCGAGGCGATGCTATCGAGAGCGATTGGAGCCATGCCGTCTGCGAGGGACGAGATCGGCTGGGCCGCATAAACCCACCAGACGCTCGCGCCGATGACAGCAATGCCGACGCTCGGCCCTTTTCCGGCCCGTGCTGCCAACATGAACAGTCCAGCGCCGACAGCGAAGCCGAAATAGACCGAGATCGGAAACCAGAGGCTGCCACCCCAGATCAGGAAATAGGCTATGCCGGGGTAGACGATGCTGAACCAGAGAGCCCGTCGCGGCAAAGCGCGGAGCAGAACTGGCGCCAAAGCGGCGAAGAGCAGCGCGAATGCCAGCACCGGCCGCCAGTAGAGATGCGCAGGGTAGAAACCGAAGAGAAGCTGCGGCCAGCGGTCGCGGATCACGCCCCAACACGCGCCCGGCGCATCGCCCAGGACTTGCCGACACTCGACAAGTGAGTTGGCCCGCCAGACTGAATTGCCGAGCCATGGTGCGACGGCCACGATGAGCCATGCGACCGTAAGTACGGACCCGACTGTTAGAAGCGTGCTGAGCCAGCTGTTGAAAAGATTTTTTCTCGTCCATTCGAGCGTCCCCCCTCGCCCCGAAGGCCTTGGCGATGCGGCGACCATGTCCTGGCGCACAAAGGAGAGGTTTTGCATGTTCATCTCAACGCTCCTTCAGGCTGACGCGATTGTTGTAGATGTTCATGGCAGCCGAGATGCTGAGGCTGATCGCGACATAAGTCAGCATCAGCATCAGCATGCCTTCGAGCTCGCGCCCGGTCTGGTTGATCGTGATGCCCCCGAGCGTCGAACGGAGATCCATGTAGCCGACGGCTAGGCCCAGCGACGTATTTTTCGTGATGTTGAGATATTGCGAGATCAGCGGCGGCACGATGACCCGCAGGGCCTGCGGCAAGATTACCAGACGCATCGTGCGTCCTGAGGAGAGCCCAAGCGCATGCGCCGCTTCAGACTGGCCCTTCGAAATGGCAAGAATGCCGGAACGAACGATTTCCGCAATGAAGGCGCCGGTATAGAGGCTCAGCCCTATCCAGAGCGCGATGAAGGCATTGCGCAACTGCAGACCGCCGGTGAAGTTCAAGCCCTTCAAGGCCGGACAGTCTAAGTGGAAGCCGAGTACGTAAAGGAGGATTATCATCGGCAACGCAAAGACGCCCAGGCTCTTCCACCACGTGGCCGGGCGCTGACCGGTTTTGCCTTGGACCTGCGCGGCGTGCTTTTACCAATCCCCGATGCCCGATGAGTGAAAGCGCCACAATAGTCAGAATCGCTACGTAATTGAGATCAAATGCTCCAAGCACATCAGGAGCCGGCCCCAGGCTTTGCGAGAAGGCGGGCGTGGGTAGGTAGATGCCGCGGTTCGTAACCGCGATGCTGTCCCAGAGCATTATCGCTGCTGTGGGATGCTCGCCGCGAAATGCGTTCGGTGTCGGCATCGCCTGCGACATCACCGCAGCTACGACGATGATCCAGAGCAGAGCCGGAATGTTGCGGAAGCTCTCGACATAAACCGTCATCAAGCGGGCGACGATCCAGTTGTCTGAAAGCCTCAGCACCCCTGCCAAAACGCCAAGAATTGATGCGGTCAAGCACGCCATTGCGGCGACAATCAGCGTGTTGAGCAGGCCGACGACGGCGGCACGGGCGTGTGTGCTTGTGCTGGAGTAGTCGATGGCATGCGGAGAAATGTCGTAACCGGCCGTGCTCCATAGAAAACCGAAGGAGAAGTCTTTTCCAAGTGCGGCGAGATTGCGAATCGTGTTGTCGACCAGCCACGCTGCCGCAAGCAGGAGCAGGATGAACGCCAGGATCTGGATCGTCCGTGCTCGATAACGGGTGTCGTTAAACAGCATGCCCAGGTGAAACGGCTGGCGCGGAGCACCGGTTTTCATTGTCATGCGAGATATCTCCCTGAAGGTCTGCGCGGCCTTCGGTGCGGGCAGACGAGGCGAAAGCGAAAGGCGCGGGGGCAAGCCCGCACCTTGAAGGCTCTCAGCGGAACGGCAGCGGGTACATAAGACCGCCCTGGTTCCACAAGGCGTTTTGTCCGCGGGCCAATCCGATCGGCGTTTTCTCGCCGATGTTCTTGGCGAAGATTTCCCCGTAATTGCCCTCGGCGGCAATCACACGTTTGGCCCAGGCGGCATCGAGGCCGAGCTGTTCGCCGAGATTGCCTTCCTTGCCCAACAGGCGGTTTATTTCGGGGTTGTCGGTGCCGGCGGAAAGCTTTTCGACATTCTCTGCGGTGACGTCGAGCTCTTCGGCAGCAATCAGCGCCTGCAACGTCCATCGCGCCACATCAGCCCATTGGTCGTCGCCCTGACGCACAAGCGGACCCAATGGCTCTTTCGAGATGACATCCGGAAGAATGACGTGGTCCTGCGGAGTCTTGAAGCTGGAGCGCGTAGAGGCGAGGTCCGATCCGTCGCTGGTATAAACGTCGCAGGCGCCAGCCAAGTACTTCTGGGCGATGTCGGCATTGTTCTCGACCGGTACCGGCTCGTAGGTCATGCTGTTCTTGCGAAAATATTCCGCAAGGTTCAGCTCGGTGGTGGTGCCTGTCTGGATGCAGATCGTCGCGCCGTTCAGGTCCTTGGCGCTCTTTGCGCCGAGCGCCTTTGGCACCATGAAGGCTTGCCCGTCATAGAAATTCACGCCGGCAAAGGTGAACTTGAGGTCGACGTCGCGCGAAAACGTCCAGGTCGTAGTGCGCGACAGGATGTCGATTTCGCCCGATGCGAGCGCCGTAAAGCGCGTCTGGCCGGTCGTCGGCACGAAGTTCACCGCATTGGGGTCCTTCAGGACCGCGGCGGCGATCGCCCGACAATAGGCGACGTCCATGCCTTGCCAAACGCCGGACGCATCCGGCGCGGAGAAACCAGCCTGACCACCGGTCACGCCGCAGTTGAGCTTGCCACGCGCCTGGACGTCGGCCATCGTGCCGGCCGACGCTATGCCCGCCGTCAGCGTCGCCGCGGCCACTGTGGCCAACAACAAAGTCTTCTTCATTGACATTCTCCCGGTTTGTGATCCGAAAGCAGCGGCTTCCTGCCGGTTCTCCGCTTTGGGATCGGTTGAGTTCCCGATTGTTCGTCGTTCCGCAGAGCCTGGTGACACGTATTGTTATTGGTCGATTTCGAGCATCGCCTCTATCTCGACGGGTGCATTCATCGGCAAAGCGGCGACGCCGACGGCGGAGCGCGCGTGCTTGCCTTTGTCGCCGCAGACAGCGAGGAGGACATCAGACGCCCCGTTTGCAACGAGATGTTGCTCGGTGAAGTCCTCAGCCGAAGCCACGAAGACCGTGATCTTGATGATCCGTGCAATCCGATCGAGGCTGCCGAGATGTGCCTGCGCCTGGGCGAGGATGTTCAAGGCGCATTGTCTGGCAGCCAGCGCTGCGGCCGTGACGTCAAGCTCGCGGCCGACGAGACCTGTGGCAATCAACTTGCCGTTCGACAGTGGCAGCTGACCCGACGTGAGAATGAGATTGCCGCTTGCGACGATGGGGAGATAGTTCGCTACCGACTTCGCCGCTTCAGGCAGTTCTAGCCCGAGTTCGGCCATGCGTTTTTCAATCGTTTGAGACATCGGCGCGCCTCACAGTTTAGAGATGGCGGCGTTGATGCGGGTGATCGCATCATCGACAGTCGAGCGAGGACAGCCGAGATTGACGCGCATATAGCCGCGGCCCTCAATCCCAAACTTCTGGCCCTTGTCGAGCCAGACGCGCGCCTTGGTCAGCATGAATTTTTCGAGTGTTGCGGCATCCATGCCGAGCCCACGGCAATCCATCCAGGCGAGATAGAGCGAGTCTGCCGGAAGCACGCGGACCTTGTCGGTCGCATTATTGATCCGATCCGCGAAATAGAGGTGATTGCCGCGCACATAGGCGAGCATCTCCTCCAGCCAGGGTTCGCCATGGGCATAGGCCGCTTCGCAAGCGACCATGCCCAGTACGTTGACCAGCGGGAACATGTTGCGGTCGTATTGGCGCAGCAGTTCACCACGCAGCCGCGGATTCGGCACGAAGATATTTGCGCATTGCAGACCCGGCAGATTGAAGGTCTTGCTCGGCGCGGTGCACGTGATGCTCATTTGCGCGAATTTTTCGCCCAGCGATGCGAAGGCGATGTGTTTCTTCGCCGGGTTGAGGATCAGGTCCTGGTGAATTTCGTCGGAAATCACCAGAATGTCGTGCCGGGCGCAGATCTCTCCCATGGTCCGCAGTTCTTCTTCCGACCAGACATTTCCGGTCGGATTGTGCGGATTGCTGAGGATGAAGATCTTCGTGTTGGGCCGTATGGCCGCCTCGAAAATGGCGGCATCGAACCGGTAGCCGTCCTCGGTGCGAACGAGCGGGGCGAAGGCCAGATGACGGCCATTCATCAGCATGTCGTTGTGGAAATGGGCATAGACGGGCGGCTGGATGAGAATGGAGTCGCCAGGCGCGGAAAACGCCTGTGCGGCGACCTTCAGGATGGTAATGATGCCGGCCGAGGCAACAACCCATTCCGGCGCCACGTCAAAACCGAAGCGCTTTGCCTGCCATCCGGTCACGGCCTCAAGGTAATTTTTGGTCATGCCGCCGGGATAGCCGAAGACGCCGTGCTGGACAGCCTCGGCAAGCGCATCGATGACCGGTCGCGGGGCTTTGAAATCGGTATCGGCAACCCACATGGGAAGAGGATCGGCGGCCGCTTCGTCTGCGGACAGCAGGCGCTCGGCGAAAGCCCATTTCATCGAGTTGCTGTTCTTGCGATCGATGACCTCGTCAAAAATAGATGACGGCATGGCGTGATCCCCACGCGGATGCGGCGCAGTTGCAAGCTTCGTCAATACATTTCCTTTCGTCCGTCGCGGCTGCCTCGGCAGGATCATGGTTGACGAAAAGGTTAATCGCAGTTCATTATGAATGGAAATGGTATGAATTCATGTGGTGATGAGCGGAGGTCATAATGATAGATCGGCAGCATCTTGCGATCCTGAGGGAAGTCAACCGTCACGGCAGCGTCACCGCGGCGGCCGAGAAGATGAACGTCACACAGTCGGCGCTCAGCCACACGATCGCGAAGTTCGAGGATCGGCATGGCATCAAGATCTGGATGAAAACCGGTCGGGGTTTGCGCCTAACGCAAACGGGCGAATACCTGCTCACCGTGGCCGAGCGGGTTCTGCCGCAACTGGAGCACGCGGAACGGGTCCTCATAGACTTCTCATTGGGGCGAAGAGGAATGCTCCGAGTTGGCATGGAATGCCATCCCTGCCAGCGCTGGCTCTCGAGAATGGCGACACCCTATCTGGCTCAGTGGCTCGACGTGGATTTCGACGTGCGCACCGCCTTTCGCTTCGACGGGGTCGAGGCGCTGCTCGGTTATGAAATCGACCTCTTGATAACGCCGGACCCGGTAGAGGCGCCGGAGCTGCTGTTCACGCCCGTGTTCGATTACGAGCTGGTCCTTATGGTGCACGAGTCCCATCCTCTTGCCGGCAGGACATGCGTGCAACCGCACGATCTGATGGACGAAGAGCTAATCACTGTTCCCGTCACCCTAGAGCGATTGGACATTTACACCAAGTTTCTCGTTCCCGCCCATTATCGGCCCCGTCAGCACCGCACGGCCGAAACCGTAGACCTGATGTTGCAACTCGTCTGCGCGGGCAGGGGGGTCACCGTCCTTCCGGACTGGTTGCTGCACGAGGATGGGGCAGGAATGCCGATACGGGCGCTCAGCCTCGGAGAAGCCGGCATCCGGAAGAGCATCAATCTGGGCGTCAGGCGCGGCGAGGAGACCATCTCCTATATCGATGGCTTCCTGACGCTTGCCCGAGAGATGGGCCGCACACCCCTCGCGTGATTGCGGGATGCGTGGTGAGGCAGTTTCGTTCGCCGCGCAAGTTGCGTGTCCTGCCGCATTAGCCGTCCGAGACAAAACCGATTGCCATGCCAAGGCGTCCTGGGTGACGGTTGCGCGCGCCACGCCGGAAGCCAAGCGCTCGTAGAAACGCGCTGCGGCCTCAAGACATGAAGCGCGAGTACAATCTGATCGAGCGACGCGCGGAAACCGACACTAGAGTCCTTCCTCATCTGTTGCGGGGTAAGCTGGCGGCGCGCGATACCAACGGAACGAGCATAAAAGCTACGGCCGGCAGCACAAGCCAGTTGACCGTGCTCCAGCCTGAGCTGTGCAGCAGCGAACCGGCGAAAAAGGAGGCGCAGGCAACTGTCCCGAACACCATAAATGCATTAGCGCCCTGCGCCTTGCCGCGTTCGGATGGCGAATGACACTCGGCAACCATCGCCGTGGCGCCAATGAAGCCGCAATTCCAGCCCAGCCCCAAGAGGATAAGCGATCCCCAGAAGTGCGCGATATCGACACCGCTGAGCGCAATAAGCGCCGACCCGCCGATCAGGAGAAGTCCCACCGCCGCCACGCGCTCCTTGCCGAAGCGTGCCATGAGGCGGCCGGTAATGAAGCTTGGCCCGAACATGGCGAGAACGTGCCACTGAATACCAAGCGCTGCGGAATCGACGGAATGGCCGTGTCCGACCATGGCCATAGGTGCCGCCGTCATGACGAAGGTCATCAGGCCGTAGGAGACGACGCCGGTCGCAACGGCCAGCAGATAGCCTGGCGAGGTCAGTATCTGTGCAAGCGGGCGGGCGCTGATGGCGGTGGCATGCACGGCGGCGGAACCCGCCGGGCGGCGCAGTGGCAAAAGGATCGGCACCGCGAGCAGGGCGAGCATCGCCTGGCTGAGGAAACTGCCGGCAAAGGCATGTCCCGGCAGAGCGTTACGCGTCCATATGACGAGTTGCGGCCCGATGATGGCAGCAATCAGCCCGCCGACCATCACGCGCGATATTGCGCGGTCACGCCCGGCGCCAGTCAGGCCGTCGGTCGCCGCAAAGCGGTAGCTCTGGACATAGGCCGAGTAAAAACCGGCGATCAGCGTGCCCATGCAGAAGACAATGAAGCTTGATTGGACGATGCCCATCGTGGCAACGATCCCCGCGATCGTACCGAGCGCTGCACCTATTATATATCCGGCGCGCCGTCCGAACCGGCGCATAACGGCCGCAGCCGGCAGCGTTCCCAGAGCAAGCCCCAGGTTGAGCATGCTGACCGGCAAAGTTGCTGCGGCCGGATCAGATGCCAGATGCTGGCCGACGAGCCCGCCGAGCGAAATGACGATGGGAGAATTGGCGCCCCCGAGCGACTGTGCCGCCGTCAGAACCCAGACGTTTCTTGACGCAATTTTTTCCTGTTTCGCGACATCGTCCTTGTCGCGGAACGTCGCCTCGGCGATCCCCATTTGCGTGACCTGCTCAATATCTTGGTTTGTGGTGCGTGGCCGAGGAGGGCATCGGCAGCACATCGGCGTGCTGAAGAGGGGCGTCCTTGATCCAGATTTCGGCGCCCTCTGGGCCTGTCGCCACCTCAAATGATCTGCCTGCCGGCAACCGTCCCCAGCATTGCGGCTCCAGCGTCTCGCCCTGCAATATCAGGCTGCCGGACAGCACCAGAAATTCGAGGCCACGGCGATTTTCGATGGCAATGGCTGAGCCGGACTGCCAGGTCTCGATCGAAACGCGTTCCGCGATATCCTCGAAGAGAACACGCGCCGCACGGGCGCCGGCGCGCAATGGGGCCGCTTGGCCTTCGCCTGGCTGCCGGACAATCTGCATGCTGTCGCCCTGACGAAACTGCCAAAGGCGCACGAAAATCATGCAGCCCTCCTCCGGCGCCGGTACGTGCGAGGTGCCGGGGGGTTGCGGAAATAGCTTCCGGCCGGATAGTCGCCATGCTCATCTTGGAACGTCCCCTGAAGCACAAGAATTTCTTCGCCGCCGCTATGGACATGGCGGGGAAAGGCGCTTGCCGGCGCGTAGCGCACGATCGAGGTCGCACGCGCGACTTCACCGCCGACGCGGTAGAGCATCCGTCGGTCGACGCCGGCGGCGGGGCTCGGCACCCAGTCGAGCTTGGCCGCATGGGCGATGACCGGCTTTGTCAGGTCTTCATTGATCCGCATTGGTCTGGTCTCCCATCGTCAGAACGATCCGGAATTTCGCCTCACCGGAACGCATTCTTCGGACCGCTTCGGCGGCCTGCTCCAGCGGCATGGTTTCGATCATCGGCCGCACGCCGGCCAGGACGCTGAAGTCCAATGTCTTCTCGTTCTCGAACGGCGACCCCGTAATTGAGCCGATCACGCCTCGCTCAGCGCCCACCAGATATCCAGTCGATACCGGCAGGGGATCCTTGCCGACGCCGAGCACGACCAGGCGGCCTTCCGGTGTAAGTGCAGGCATCAAAACCAAGACGGCGTCCGGATTGCCGATCGTGGTCAGGATCGCTTTGGCGCCGCCCATCTTATTCAAAGCCTCGGCGGCATTTTCCTTGTTCGTGTCAATGTAACGATGGGCGCCGAGCTTCACAGCATCTTCGGCAATATTGTCGCCCCGACCCACCGCGACCACGCGGAAGCCCATCTTGCGGGCATATTGCAGCGCCATGTGCCCGAGCCCGCCTATTCCGAGAATAGCAACCGTATCGCCTGCCTCAGCGCCCGATTTCTTCAAGGCATTGAATGTGGCGATGCCGGCGCAAAGGATCGGTGCTGCCTCTTCCGATGAAAGCTTGTCCGGAATGGAAACGAGTCCGGTCGCGCGCGCAATCATCATTTCCGCGTAACCGCCATCGCAGGAAGAACCGAGAACGGGCTGGTTGCGGCATAGATTGAAACGGCCACGGCGGCATTCATTGCATTCGTTGCAATGCCCGCCGAGCCGGCCAACGCCGACGCGCTGGCCGAGCTTCCAAGCCGAGGGCGTGTTTGATCCAAGCGCGATGATCCGGCCGACCACTTCGTGGCCGGGAACGCGCGGCGGCTGTAGTCTCCGGTCCGCCTTGTCGATGTCGCTTAAATCCGCGCCGCAGATGCCGCAGGCTTCAACCGCAATCAGCACTTCTTCGTCGCCCGGCGTCGGTCGGTCCACAAGCTCAAGGCCGCCGGACGTGGATATCTGCATCGCCCGATAGGTTGTTTTCATGACCTGCTCCTTTCCTCGCATTTCAAGATAGGGGATGAACGATCTCCGTCTCGCCTGGTGATCAGGGGCGTGGCCACACGCTCACCGGCTTCGATGGCCCCAGCCAGATAACCGGGATCGTTGAGTGCTGTTCGCTGCCTGCCAAACTGATCCAGCTCTGCCAGGTCTGATCGACCCCCCAACTCGCGTGCAAATTCCTGAACCGACGGATGCATGTCGGGCCAGCCAGGAAGGGCCGAGATCGAAACCGTCGTGCGAGACATCGGTTTGCGGGTCAGCCGTGAGAATGCGGCCGCCCAGCCGTTCCCGTGCCTCGACCAGGGTAAAGTCGAGCCCGTTGCGATGAAGGTGATAGGCTGCCGTAAGTCCGGCAAGGCCGCCGCCGACGATGACAATGGCCTTAGTCGATATTGTTGTCGTTGAAGCCATTAGCGGGTTATCTGGATGTTATGCTCGCTGCAGTTCAGGCGATGGCGTAAATCCGAATGTCCGGCGCTGCCGCCAGCAGCGGCTTCAATCGGTGACGTCGTCGTCGTTGAAGAGTTCGCTTTCGAGATAGGCCCTGCGTCCTCAACGCTGTTGAACCCATGGAGAACCTGCACGTCATCGTCGCGGATCAGAAGCTCCTTGGAGGTCGCTCCGATGTCTGTGAGGAACGTTTCCTTGTATTTCTGATAGATGCCGATGGCAGCGCGACGGTTCGCGGCGGCGATCTGAAGGGTGATTTGGAGATAAGCCACGGTCATACTTTCGGGTTTCGCTTGGCCGCACGCGGCGAGGGATGTTCCTCGCCAAAAATGCATATGCGCCGTTTGATGCGCCCGCATGGCCGGCTTGACAAATGAGAGTTTCTTGGGCGCGGCAAAGAAAATCTTGGCGCGCTGCGCTGCGGCCGAGTTAGGGCCGTGCCGTGCCGGCTTCTTCAAGCAGCCAGTTGCGAAAGGCCTGCAGTTTCGGCAGCGACGCATACTGCGACCGGTAGACGATGTAGTAGGCAAGCGTCGATGGCACGGTCACATCGGGGAAGAGCCGCTTGAGCCTTCCCGCAGTCAGATCGTCATGGGCGAGGATGCTGCGGGCCAGCGCTACGCCCCGACCCTCGATCGCAGCCTGCAGGACGGCAGCGGAATTATTGATACTCATGCCCCTTTGCGGCTGGGAATCTGATACGCCGCCGGCGCGCAGCCAGCGGTCCCAGGTGACAAAACCGAGTGCCGGGTCCACGGAGAGATCGTGTATGAGCGTCTGGCGCGTCAGATCGGCTGGGACGTTTAGACTTCCAATTTCTGAAAACCTGGGCGAACAGACAGGAAAGACTTCCTCGTCCATCAGCTTTTCGGCGATCAGGTCCGGCCAGCTTCCATCTCCGTAGCGCACGCCAATGTCTATTCCATGTGCCTTGTAATCGACCAGCTTCAGGCTCGTCTCGAGCCGAATGTCGGTCTCCGGACATCTGGCCTGGAAGCGGTCGATGCGGGGCAATAGCCATTTGGCGGCGAAAGCAGGACTGACGGTTACGTTGAGGATTCCGCTCGTTGCGGACGCGCGAAGACGCTCCAGCCCAATGACTAGCTGATCGAGCCCTGCCCTGATATCGGGAAGGGCATGTTCGGCCCGTTCGGTCGGGGTAAGCCTCGCCTTTCCGGTGGTGGTACGATGAAAGAGCGGCATTCCCAGCCAATCCTCCAACCCCCGCACCATCTGTCCTACCGCAGCTGAGGTGACTTTGAGTTCCTCGGCAGCCCCGGAGAAGCTGCCGTGACGTGCACTGGCTTCAAAGGCACGCAGCGCGTTCAGATAGACCGGTGACTTTCTGTTCAAAGTGACTTTCTCCTACGCGAAGAAGGGAGAATTGAGCGGCAAAGCCACGAAGCGACATCTCCATTATGGGCCACACCCCGTCAAGTCCTGTGAGGCAAAGAACGACGTTGTTTGAGTTCCGACGCGCCGCCGATCACGACTCATCGCCGGAACCAGCTTAGGGTTTGCGCGAGACCCAATCAGACTGTCGTGTGCTCTCTCGTTCCACCACTTCAAATCCCACGTCGATGATCTGGCAGGAACGGTCGTTACTGACTGCCGATGCCGCAACAACGCATATTTTCGAGGCGTAGTCACATGCATATGCCTGTCCCGCCAAATCAGCCTTATACCAAACCCCAACTGTCGCAGGGTCAACGCGATTCTCGGCCGCATCCGCGACAAATGGACCATCCTGAAGATCACGATGCTTGCCGACCGGCCGCGGCGCTTCAATGAGTTGAAACGCGTGATAGGCGAGATTTCCCAACAAATGCTCACCCGCAACCTGAAGTCTCTGGAAGCGGACGGGATGGTGACCCGCAAGGTCTATGCGACCGTGCCGCCTCAGGTCGAGTATGGCGTGACAGATCTCGGCAGGTCTCTTGCCGCACCGATCATGCAACTGGCGACCTGGGTGCTGGATCATCTGGGCGAAATTGAAGCCTGTCGCGCGCTGGTTCGTGCATGAGCTCTAAGAAGACTAGGCTACCGATTCAACGATGTTCTGCAGTTTTCCGGCGTCCTGCCGGGGTGGTGCGCCGAACAGCCGTTTGTATTCGCGACTGAACTGCGAAACGCTCTCGTAGCCGACAGCGTAGGCGACGCTTGCTGCTTCTGAGCGCTCCGCGATCAGGCGCCGACGCGCCTCGTGCAGGCGGATTTGCTTCTGGTACTGGAGCGGGCTCAAGCCGCTAATCGCCTTGAAGCGGCGATGGAACACCGACACGCTCATGCCGGCCACAGTGGCCATGGCTGCGATGCTGAGATGCTCCGTGTAATGCTCGCGAATCCATGCCATTGCCCGCCGGACATGGGACAGGCGGCTACCGTTGCCGGCAATCTGCCGGAGCAACGCCCCTTGAGGTCCCATGAGCAAGCGAAACATGAGTTCGTGCTCCCTGTGACGCGCCATGATCGGGATTTCATCCTGGCGGTCGAGAAGTTCAACGAGGCGCCGCCAGGCGTCGATCAATGCCGGCCCTGCGGGGCTGAAGCCGAATCCTTTATTCATTGGGGGTTCCGGCATGCTGCCCATCTCCAGGAGCAGTGCGGATATTACCTCCGGATCGATGTAGAGGTTGAGAGCGACATAGGGCTCCTCGGGTGACGCTTCGCTGATCTGTCCCATGGCGGCGAGTTCGGCCGCCACGACCATGCAGTGGCCGGCGCCATACTCAAGCACCTGGTCGCCGATGAAGACCTGCTTGGATCCTTGCAGCACGAAGCAGACAACCGGGTTGTAGACCGCCAGCCCGGCTCCGACGGTCGATCGAAGGTGCTGACGCTGACCCGCGGCATCTTCGGTTGGGGCTTGCCTGCATGGCGCAAGACAATGGCTTTGAGCTGGGCAAGATCGGTCATGGGGCCATCTGCCCTCGTTAGCCTGCAAACGTCAAGCGATCAGCAGGATCAGGCAATGAAACGGTAGGATCGGACATCGTCAATCGAAGTGTCAAACTCAAAATGGGCGCATCGGATAAGAAAGGACATTCACGATGCAGCAACGCAAGCTTGGCCGACACGGCCTTACGGTCGGCGCCATTGGTTACGGTGCCACGGGCACCGCCATCGGTTACGGCCCCAGCGACGATCAGGAATCGATCACGGCCATCCGCCGCGCCCATGAGCTCGGCGTCACCCACTTCGACACCGCACGCATGTACGGCTGGGGTGAAGGTGAGAAGCTGCTCGGCATTGCGCTGCGGCCAATTCGTGATCAGGTGACGATCGCAACGAAATTCGGCTTGACGGAAAGCTACTCCCCTGACTCCCGGCCGGAGACCATCCGTGACGTTGTGGACTCCAGACTCAAGAATCTGAACATCGACACCATCGATCTGCTTTACCAGCACATTCCCGACCCCAACGTCCCGATCGAAGAAGTGGTCGGCGTGATGCAGGAGTTTGTCCACGCGGGTAAGGTGAAATGCCTCGGTCCTCTCCAACTCGGATGAGGACACCATCCGTCGCGCCAGTGCCGTTGCCCCTATCTCGATTCAGCAATACCAGTATTCCATCCTCGCCAGGGACGTGGAGCCGCTGCTGCCGGTCCTTGAAGAATTAGGCATCGGACTGGTTGCCTATTTCCCGTTGGCGCGTGGTTTCCTGACTGGCCACGTAGCATCTCGCGATCAATACGCCGCCGACGATTTCCGGCAGAACCTCGGGTGGTGGGCGCCGGCGAATTTCGCCAAGAACGTCGAGATTGCAAAAGAGCTCACCTCGCTCGCCGCGGCGAAAGGCGTCAGCCTCTCCCAGCTTGCGTTGGCTTGGCTGCTCACGCGAAAGGACTACATCGTGCCGATCCCAGGTGCTCGCAATCAGCAACGTGTGTCGGAGAACATTTCCGCCGCGGAACTGGTACTGACGGACGCGGACCTCAAGCGTATCGACGAGATCGCTCCAAATGGGGGCATCGGCGGACGAATTTGGGGTGAGTA
Source organism: Rhizobium sp. CCGE531 (assembly GCF_003627795.1). Classification (NCBI taxonomy): domain Bacteria; kingdom Pseudomonadati; phylum Pseudomonadota; class Alphaproteobacteria; order Hyphomicrobiales; family Rhizobiaceae; genus Rhizobium; species Rhizobium sp. CCGE531. Next base: position 149,028 of record NZ_CP032687.1, read on the forward strand.
ATGTCAGCAGGTGATTTGCTCGGCCCGCCGCGCGCGATCGTCCAGGTTCGATAGGGCGCTCCTCGAAAGGGTCGAGCGCCCTCGCAGGCCGCTCGGCGATGTCGAAGACAGCGGCATTATCCTGGTTTTCGCGCAAACCCTTGTAGGAGGCATGACGAAGGTTGCCGTCATGTGTCCAGCCGCGGAGCTCGATTTCGGCAATCACAACTGCATATTTACGAACTTCTCACCAGCCGAGGAAAACTTGTCGACCGCCGCCTGTTTACCTCTTGTACGACGCGTGGGAGCGCGTTCTGTTCGAGATCAAGGTGACTCATCAATGCTGATTCCACCGCGCCCGTTGCCTTGCTCAATAACCGCATCGCGTCGATCAGCCTTGCAAGGCTTTGTTCGTAGGAAGGGCCAAGCTCCGAGATAATTATTTCCATCCGGACGGGATGTGAGCAAAAACAGAATTTGTCGACAATTCGGCAGATTTCGCAGTTTGCCGACAGCTGGGCAATTTGGGCAAAGACGGCTTCGGCATGTATCGCGAGCTGGTCGCGGGGCGGGTTGTCACGCTCGCCGTCAGTATCCGGCACATGCGGCCGCATACGCCAGACCGCGTAGGTGAGGGTTTGACGTGCGATACCATACAAGTCCAACAATGCTCCCTCCACGAGCGGCCTGGTGAAATAGCCTTTCTGAGGGATCGAAACGATCTTGCCCTCTGCGGCAAGTCGGATGAGTGCTTCACGTATCGGTGTCCGCCCAAGGTCCAGTTCGCAGGCAAGCTCCTGATCACTAAGATGTTGCACCGGCACGCGAGCATAGCGGTAAAGCAATTGAAGTACCGCATTATAGGCCGCGTCAGCCTTTGCGGGGACCTGTTCACCAGCGGAAGTTGGAACGGCTATTCCGCGACATTGGAGAGCATTCTCGCAAAGCCACATTTTTCAGTTTCCTCTGTCGATGCAATTGAAGACCGCGTGACGCCGGGAAATTCAAACGCCACAACGCTTTGGGCTGCTTAAGGATTCGTGGGGACGTGATTTTTGAAGTCCACTATAGATGACAGTCTGGCTGAGGTCACGCCTTCCATGATCTGATGGTCCGAAACACGATTCATGGCAGTCTACGATATGTTCACACGGTCAGATCAGTTGGAGTCCCGGAGGAGGTTTGAGTACACGCAGACCAACACAGGCGCCCCTTGGCCCGTCTGACCTAGGCCGTACTTGCGACCAGCAACATCTTTGTCATTAAAGTCGCATCACCATAAGGTGTCTGTACGTGGTCCATTTCCGACCAGCCATTCTTTGTATAGAGGAGCTTTGCGCTCTCCGTGGTAAGATAAAGCCTTTCGTAGCCGAGGCGCAAAGCTTCGTGTTCCAGCCTCTTAACCAGCAATGAAGCTGTACCCTTATTGCGATGAAATGGATGGACGTACAGCGACTTTAGCCAGGGCGAAAGATCAGGCCTTCCTTTAAAATCACAATTGGAAAGGCTGATCATCCCTGTGGGTCTGCTGTCTTCGCTAGCAACCAAAGTTAGCGGCATAGAACTTCTTGAGGAGGCTTGGAACTCACGCTGTGTCTGCTCGAATGAGCCATTGGCCTGACAACCCCATTGCCCAAAGGACCAGCTTGCACAAACCGGAACCAGATCGCGACAATTCTCCAGATACTCAATCACTATTGGAGCTTGAATGTGTATTTGCTTTTCAGCCATCGTCTCTTCCTATTTGCCGAGTGTCGGGTTGCTTTAGATTGAAGCTCTTCCTAAAGAGCATTGCAGCGGGATAATCTGACGCTGATCAGTAGCCGCGGACAAAAGGGGTCCTCACCTGGGTAACCCTCCAACGCAAACGCATTTGCGCGTTTGGTTCGCTCGCTACGGCTCCAGCCTGCCTGGCACACCATCGCCCAACCATCAACTTGATAGAATTTCTGGCAAAGCCGCCATCTGGCTGAATGTTCTCATGGCGCCGGCTTCCAGCAATTTTTCAGCATGTCCAAGAGGACAATGAGAACCACCGACGAAACCAATTACCCGCATTTTAGCCGCCACAGCCGCCTGGACCCCGGCAACGCTATCTTCGATGACCAAGCAATTATCCGCCGACGTGTTCATTCTCTCAGACGCAAATAGAAAAAGATCCGGGGCGGGCTTGCCACGTGAGACTTGGGAAGCACTGAATACATTCGGCGAAAAATAATCGTAGAGGTCTGTTAGCTTGAGCGCGAAATGCAGTTCCTTCAGATTGCTGCTCGATGCCACGCAACGCGCCACATCAATGGCATCCAGAACTTCGTTGACGCCTGAGATGGCTTTGAGATCGCTGGCATACCGTCTACCAATTTCTGCCATAGCATATTCATGATGCCCCGCCGGCAAGCGCAAGCCAGACTCAGCTTCGATGGTTGAATAGGTTTGCCGATCAGTCATGCCTGTGAAGCGACGATTGTAAGTCTCCGCAGCTATATTATATCCGTGCGCTGCCAACACTTCGATATGAACCGCTGTCGCAATGATTTCGCTGTCGATTAGGACTCCATCACAATCGAAAATCAGAAGTTTTGGCGTTTTGTACGAGGTCATGGGATCACTCCGTTGTCGCTGGAAAACGGCGTTGCAAGAGAGCAAGCGCGAAGGTGACTTTGCTTGGATTCAGCTTGTCCAGACGGTTGTCATGATATCGGAAATCTTTGGGCCAAACTTGGAAAGAGCCGTCCAGACCCGATGAAATGCTTCTGCGTAAAGTTCCATTACCCCGGCTTCGTTGGGTGGCGCGATTTCCGATACGCAAAACATGGTATCTAAAAGTTTTACCGTGTTTGGAAAATCGGCGGCTTTCCAATCCTTGGCAATATTCGGCAGATATTCGAACACTGGCTTCCTGAGCCAGATCAAAACGGGCACGCCCTCCGCCTGCAGCAGTTTGACGATGGTATCCCTTGCCGTCGGACCCGGACCAAAACCGAGAGCTTCCGGCTCGATGCGAAGTGGGAAGCTGAGCATGGACTGATTGCAGTCAGATGGGTCGAAGAGGGGAAATATACCGGAGAGATCTCGGATCATTTCCCATAGAATTTTCCCATTATTCCTTCGAATCTGAAGTTGTGTCTCGAGGTTGCTCAATCGCATTTTTGCTATGGAGGAGGAGAAGACGTTCGGACGGTAGTTATATCCTGCTGAAGACGGCGAAAAAGTCCGATCTCCGTTTCGAGATGAACTCGTCAGTGAAACGCAGTCCACATGTTCAATTAGATCTTTGTCCTCCGTAATCACGAATCCGAGCTCGCCGGCTCCAAGATGCTTGGCGCCGTTGCCAGACAAAGCGAGGGCGTCTGTATCAATGTATGCCCCATTTGCGATCGCTTTTATGGCGCCGATCGATTGGCAGACGTCATCAATCACGGCAATCCCTTCGGCGCGCGCGGCAGATCTTGCATCAGGAACACGAATGTTATTCCCGAAGAGATGGGTAATGAGAACCGCTCCGACACCGGGTCCGAATCGGTCGGCTGCCGCGTCTTGATCGATCCCGGCGAGGTTCATGTCGACATCAACGAAATCGGGCTGAAGGCCACTAATCGCAATTGGCCCCACCGCGCCCGGCCAATTTAGCGCCGCAGTCACCACCTGCTCGCCTCGACCTTTAAAATAATCAAGCTCGATATGGATTGCCGCCGTACCACTGCCGACGGCGCGCACCTTCCACTTCCCCGTCCAAGTAGCGAGATCCTGCTCCAAATCGGCCACGATAGGGTGATTGACCCGATGATACTTTCCACTGTCTACAACTTCGCGGAGTGCATCCAAATGCTCCGTCTGTGTGGCTGGCCAAGGCGTGATCCGCCCGGAAGGAACGGTGGGCTCCCCACCAAGGAGAGCGAGATCCCTTTCTCGCTGGTGCCCTCCGGACTCACAGAGGTCCAGATTATTGCTGGCAAATTCGTTCATTTATTCCTCCGGCGATTGGTTACGTCGATGTCTGTCGATTTGCTGAAGAGTTCTAATGTTTTAGGAGGTCAGATCAACAGTAGTTCTGAAATATATTTAAAAGTATATTTTGCGTTTGTGGGACTTTCTGTTGTAGTGCTCCGGTTTTTGGAAATTTTAATCCCGAATATAAATATATACTCGAAGGATAATTCTTCGTTTTCGAAATGAACATTCAAACGGCGGTGGAGAAAAGCAGGTGTGTGATGATTGCTATATCGGTTCGGGGGTTCGGGAGCGTTCGGCAACGACTGCAGGCACTCAGGCGGGAGTGGCGTAAAGACGATCGAGTTTCCACAACAAGAGAAAGTCGGATCAGACGGAGTCCATGATAAAAAGAACGGAAAAACCATCAATTGCGTGTGCGAGCAACGCGAACACTCACGAAGGATCTGGCAAGCGCCTCATCAGGCCGGCCGAGGGGGACCAGAGCGACAGTAAAGGATTTAGGCCAGCTCATCCCCTAATCGCCGCGCGGACGCTAGGGATTGCAAATCGAGGACGCTTGCTGCAGGCCCTTTACGATATGGGTCCGTCCAGCAGGGTCGAGCTTGCGCGCGTCACCGGTGCCAGCCGCGCAACCATCGGCGGCATAGTCCAACCACTGATCAATCAGAGTATTCTTGAAGAAGGCGACCTGGTACCCCCCGATCGGTCCGGCGGAAAACCCGCTACAAAGCTGTGGTTCTCGAAAGGGGCCAAGCCGATCTGCGCAGTTCGGCTGATGCACGACCGTGTCCACACATGCTTGGTCTCTCTGGAGGGCGAGCTCTATGCTCAACACGAGGTGGATTTGGCGAAAGATCTGACAGATGCTGCCGATGCATTTCAGATCGTCAGTGCCTGCATTGAGAAGTCAGTCGCATCTGCCGACCAAGAGGTTCTAGGCATCGGCATGGCAGTTGCAGGAGAGCTCAACCCGCAAACGGGCTCGATCGCGGCTATGGATTTCGCGCCGTACCTTCATGGCTTTCCGATAAAAGCGGAGTTAGCAAAGCGTTTCGGGGTTCCGGCTTGCGTCGACCAAGATGCCAGAGCCTTGCTGGTTGGCGACCGTTGGTTCGGGCAAGGACGTGGACAGAGAAATTTTGCGGTCGTTTACATCGGTCAGTCGTTGGGCGCGGCCCTCTATGTCGATGGACATCCTTATAGGGCCGCCGGGGGTAAACACTGCCAGATCGGCCATACCATCGTGCAACTCAATGGCCAAATGTGCAGATGCGGACGACGCGGATGTTGGGAAACGATCGCGACACTGCCATGGCTGAGAGGCGAAGCAAGGGCCAGGGGCCTGCCGCAGGCTGGCTTGTTGGATGCGAGCCGCTTGGTGTGGCTCGCCGAAACTGGCGCTAAAGGGGCAAAAGAACTGCTTGAAGACTACGCGTCCAATATTTCTGTCGGGTTAGTGAACCTTCAACAGCTGATGGCACCCAGCTGCATCACTTTGCATGGCGACATCGTGCATGGCGGAAAATTGATGTTAGATCTTATTCGAAAGAGCGTCAGGCAACTGATGTTCAATCCCGGAGATAACGAGATCGCCCTTGCCCTCGGCGATCGTGAAGATGTCGCCGGCCTGCGCGGCGCGGCGGGTCTCGTCGTCTGCGAATTGCTGAATTTCATAATCTAAGCAGAGAACGGCCCCAGTCCTTAGAGACCGCATCTGGTCAAATCCTTTGCAATCATCCACATTTCAAATGAAAACCGCCATCTTTCTCGAAAACCGAATTGCAACAAATTGCTGGTGGATTTGGGGGTTCCTGGGCAGCTGAAGCTGTTGGCGCATGGAGTTGCGTACTGGATGTGCTCGATCCAGCCAAGGAACTGCACAGACCCTGCAATCCCAGTCTGGTGCGGACTGAGGCTTAAGAAAAAAACGACACGAGAACGGACAACCAGATCAATGCGACGCCCAGCAACAGCGCTCGCCTGGCGGCTACGATCTTTTCCTGGCCTTCCTCCGCGACAGGGGTCGTTACGATCCAAGGAACTGAGCCAAGCGCCGCAAAACCGATTAGCGCCAAGACACGACGATCAAATCGGACCGATGCCAGCCGCCTGGCTCATACACTCCCCAATAGCCAAGGAACGCCATTCCGACAGCGAACATGGTGGCGGAGGCAGAGCAAAGTCCGGGAACAGAACCTGATGGTGCACGCATTTCGTATCCTCTTTGTCGGTCAAACCAAGGGCCAATTTCCATGACGGTGCAAACGGGCTTTGCACATATCTGTCAAGAATCGGGTGCCAGCTGAAGCATCGATCTATTGCAAATGATTTAGGAAAATCCGAACATTGAATGACGTGAGCGATCGCAGAAGCTGGTAGGGGGAGCTCCCTTTCCTGGCAGATGTGGTCGCTAACTCGTCGTTCGAGAGACGGTTCGACCTCGCAAGCTCTGCATTTTTTCATTGCCAAAGTCCGCAGGCCAGCCGCTCGCCTTTAGGCACGAGTTTTGAGAGGTGCTGTCCAAAAAGTAGGCCACAAAATCACCAATGTTGACTCTGTCTTTCACTCAGCCGAAAAGAACTCCTGCCGACAGAGGGAGATACTCATGGCTGACGAGAATAATACTGGCACAAGCACTGAGATGGCAGACACGAATATACCGGTAAAAACGCCGGCGCCTAAAAAACAGCGCGCTCCGCGACGCCCGAAAGCAACTGCCGAGGCAGCGGGTACTACGCAGGTTGGGAAACCCGCGAAGGCGCCGCGAGGTCGCAGGAAGCGTAGCGACCAAGCCGCAGACACAAAGTCCCAGCCTGTCGAAATGCAGGTGGCCGACATCTCCGTCAAGGAACCCATAAAGGACACTGCAGCCAAGAGGCCGGCACAGCAGTCCGTGCAAAAAGGTACGACGGCCATTTCGGCAAGGGACGAGATGGCGGATCTTCTTCAGCTGGAAGAAGAGAATAAGAGGCTGCGTAACCTCTTGGCAGAGAAATTGCGTGCCGAAAATGCCGATCTGCGCAAGCGGCTCGGGCTAGATTGATCGCCGATCAACAGCGGGATGGTGGCGAAATCGACCTGAGCTATCCTTCTCGGCAGAAGATGCGTTCGCCGGGCTCGCCTTCCGAGCCCGGTGTCAAGCTGCGGCGCCACTATGGATACGGACTGGTCGAGGTTGAGGCACTATGAAATTACCCTGGAAATTCCTTGCTCGATTAACGTCGCGGCGACAGTCCGCACCCGAAAGTTCGATTGGGCATGGTGTCGATACCGACGCAAGCCAAAGCAAAACTCAAGACGTACCGCAGCTTGCGCTAAACCCACCAGAGCCCTCCAGTAGCTCCGAGCCCGATGAAAGCCGATCTATTGAGATCATAAGGACTGATTCAAAAGAATTCGAAGGTGAGGTCGAAATTGGAGGTGCGGCACCGGTTGAAGGTGACGAGGTTCAAGAACTGTCGCCTCCGGAGGTCGGGCAGCCGAGCGCTGAAGCTTCCGCGGTGCCGCTTGAAAGCAATACGCGCAGTCGGGTCCCTGGCATACCGCGGACGAAAAAGCCGGCACATGCGAAAGGAGTTCACATTGACGTCACTGCGCAGAGCACAGCTGTCTCAAGCAATGCTCAAGATGAGACATCCTCATCGTCTGAGGACGGCTTTTTCGAAGAGGTGACAAACCTGGACGAGGAAATCACGCAACTGAGGGTTAAATTGGCTCAAAAGCTGCTTTTGCAGAATGATCAGCTTAAAAAGATGCTTGAGCGATTTGACCGATCGTAATCCTCCTTACGATCTCAAAGATGGGACATACATGAAAACACAGCAGCGAAAATTCGTTGTCGAGCTCAAATCGGCCCGGCGCAGATCAACGATCCAGCCAGCTTCTATCTGGGGTGATACCGACCTCAAGACGCTGGCGCGCGAGGCGGAGGCAGACGCACCACATCTCTTCGAGCCTGACACCGTCTCAGATGTTCCGAAGCGAGAAAGCGAGCTGTGGTCGGATCCAATACCAGAGACTCATCTCAACGACGAGGTTGAAACCGGCGATGATAAACGGATTGCGGCGTCCTCTCTCGAAACCGAACAAACGTGCCCGTCTCAGAAGGACGATGGGGCGATCTTCGCCTCTGTTTCACAACCGAAAGAGGGCTCTTCCAGCCGGTCTCGAAAGAACATAAAGCGTCGACGTGAAGCGAATATCGATAATGCCGACGAAATGACAAGCGGCCAATCAAACGCCAGCCACGACGATATCTCAGGCGAGGAGCTAATCGCACTTGAAGAAGAGAATCGACGGCTTAAGGCTTTGCTGATGAAATATCTTCGTCAAGAAAATATGCAGATTCGACAGATGCTCGCGCGATTCAGCGATCAGCGCGAGATCTTGTGAACCAATCATGTTTGTGTGCCCGCACTTAGATCTCTTCATGGCCACAGGAGGGAGTGCGTATGGAAAGTACGCATTAAAGCTGCTCACCAAGCTCGTTGCTGGCTCCGGGCACGCCGTCTTGCGTGAAGCGATATGCACAGCCGTGCTCAGCAGATCCGCGGCAACTGTTCGCCCCATAGCCAATCGACAATGCGACTGCCACCAAACGACGTCGCCATCTGGACGAAGCAATGGTCGTCATCCTCGGCATGGCCGATCAATGCGGCCTGCGCACCCAACGGATGCGCGCGCATGACGGCGAGCAGCGCATTCGCAAACTCTGGCGCCACCAATACGACGAGCTTGCCCTCGTTGGCGACGTTGAGCGGGTCGAGGCCGAGCAATTCGCAGGCCGCGGCTACTTCCGGTTTGATCGGAATGGTCTCCTCGTCGATGCGGAGGCCGACATTTGAGGCATTGGCGATTTCGTTGAGTGTCGCCGCAAGTCCACCGCGCGTTGGATCTCGCATCAGCCTGATTGACGATCCGGCGACCTCGACCATTGCCGCTACTAACCCGTGCAGCGCAGCGCAATCCGATATGATGTCCGTATCGAAATCCAGGTTCTCGCGCTTCGACATCACGGCGACGCCGTGATCGCCTATCGAACCAGAGATGATGACCGCATCGCCTGGCCGCGCGGCATCGGAGCGTAGGTCGAGACCGGCTCGAATCATGCCGATGCCGGAGGTGGATATGAACACGCCGTCGGCTTTGCCGCGCTCAACCACTTTCGTATCGCCAGTGATGATTGGCACACCTGCCGCGCGGGAGGCCGCTCCCATGGCGTCGGCAATTCGATTAAGATCTGCGAGCGGAAACCCCTCTTCAATAATGAAACCTGCCGAAAGATAGAGCGGGCATGCGCCGGCCATGGCAATGTCGTTAATCGTCCCATGCACCGCAAGCGAGCCAATATTGCCCCCCGGAAAGAACAGCGGCGAGACAACATAGCTGTCGGTGGTCATCACCATGCGCCCTGCCGGAACCGCAAATGCCGACTGATCGTTGCCAGCCCGGAGCCAGTCATTGTCGAAGGCCCTGTGGAAAATGCCCTTGACCAACTGGTCCGTGGCGCACCCCCCCGCCCCATGCGAGAGATCGATGCGTCCGTTCCTGAGGTCGAGCCGCGACCTTTTGGCTTTCGTGGTCATGCGATCGTCCTGCTGCTTTCGTCCGCCTTTCCCTGCCTGCCGAAACGGCCGTAGAGCCAATACGCGGCGCAGGCGCCTTCCGACGACACCATGCAGGAACCCATCGGCGAATCGGGCGTGCAAACCTTACCAAACAGCTTACAGTCGGACGGCTTCTTCACACCGCGCAGGATGGCGCCGCATTCGCAGGCCGGATTGTCTTTTGCCGCCGGCGTCACGACGTCGAAACGTTTCTCGGCATCGTATTTGGCATATCCAGGCCTGAGGCCAAGCCCACTTTGGGGAATCGCGCCCAGTCCCCGCCATTCGAAGCTTTCCCGCAATTCGAAGACATTGGCGATCTCGCGCCTCGCCTTCTCGTTGCCAAGGGTGGTCACGGCTCGGATATACTGGTTCTCGACTTTATGGACGCCCTCATTGACCTGGCGGACGAGCATCAGGATTGAATAGATGACATCGAGCGGCTCGAAGCCTGCCACCACGATCGGCTTGTTATATTCTTCGGCAAGGACTTCAAATGGCTGCGTACCAATGACGGTGCTGACATGTGCAGGGCCGAGCAATCCGTCGATCTTGATAGTGCCGAGCGTGCGAGCATCGGAGTTTTCAAGGATAGTCTGGATCGCAGCCGGTGTTAGCACGTGGTTTGAGAAGATCGAAAAGTTTGCGAGGTCCTTAGCGATCGCGAACCGCAGCGACAGCGCCGTCGGCGGCGTCGTGGTCTCGAAACCGATGGCAAAGAAGACGACTTGCCTGTTCGGTTCGGCTTCGGAGATGTTTAGCGAATCGAGTGTCGAATAGACCATGCGAATATCGGCGCCGGTCGCCCTGGCCTTGAGCAGACTCGAGCCGTTTGAGGATGGTACACGCATCAAGTCACCATAGGTGCAAAGTGTGATTTCTGGGCACATGGCAAGCGCGATCGCTGCGTCGATGCGGCCGATCGGCAGCACACAGACTGGACATCCCGGTCCATGAATCATCTGCACATTGGACGGCAGCAGGTCTTCAAGGCCATAGCGCGAAATTGCATGGGTATGGCCGCCGCAGAATTCCATGAAATGATAGCTGCGCGCCGGATCTACCGCCGCTGCGATTTGGCGAGCAATATCTTTGGCGAGCTTGGCATCGCGGTATTCGTCTATATATTTCACGCCGGACCTCCCAGGGCAGCTTCGCGGATCAAGGCAAGCGTCCTTTCTGCTTCTTCAGTTTCGATCTTTGCAAGCGCGTAGCCGACGTGGAGGATGAGATAGTCACCGGGCGTCACATCCTCCACGAGTGCAATCGATATGACCTTTAAGACGCCGTCCAGCGTTACCTTGGCCATATTGTCTGGCAGCAATTCCACCACCTGGACCGGTAGGGCTAGGCACATGTCCGGTGCTCCCAGTTCTGGGCGCAGTCGTGTTTGATGACGTGCCGTGCAAAGGCGGCCTGACCGAGCGCTATACCCCCGTCATTGGGCGGGATCTGGTGCGGCAGGTAGGGCTCGAGGCCATGGTCGCGCAAGGCGCTGGAAAGACCTTCGGCCAGAATGCGGTTTGTGATGCAGCCGCCGCCGAGCATGATCGCTCGCGTGCCAGCCTGCGATGCACCAAGGGAAGCCCAATCGGCGAGGCCGCTGATCAGCGTGCCGTGGAATAGGTCTGCGGCCTTTCGGCGGCCAAGCTGCCGCTCCGCCAGATGGATGATGAGGGGTCGGAAATCAAGCAGGCCATCGGCGAGACTGTAGCCCCCGGCAAGACATTGGGGATCATCGACGAGTGCTTCGAGTTCCATTGCTGCCTGCCCCTCGTAGCTCTGGACGAGGCGGACGCCCGCTATCGCAGCCACTGCATCGAATAGCCGCCCCAAGCTGGACGTATCGGCTGATTGCAAGCCGCGGGAAAACATCGCATCAAGTTGCGCGACACCAGGATGTCCGGGCCAAAGCGTGGCCGCAAGGTCGCGCCGGCGGGCGGCCTGAAGAGCGGCAATTCCCATGCGCCAGGGCTCCCGCGCGACCCGGCCGGCGCCTGGCGCCGGCAAGGGCAGAAGCGAAGAGAGCCGTCGCCAGCGAGGACCGTTGACGACCAGCATTTCGCCTCCCCAACTACTGCCATCGACGCCATAGCCGTGGCCGTCGAGTGCAAGCCCGAGGACCGGCCCGCCGGCATGATGTTCCGCCGCCACGGCCGCGACATGGGCGAGGTGATGTTGCACCGGCAGAAGCGGCAAATCCAAATGTTCCGCGATCCGCGCTGAACGAAAATCCGGATGCAGATCGCAGGCAGCAAATTCGGGCCTGACATCAAGGATAGAGCAGAGATGCTCGAGGGCTTCCCGCTGGAATCTGATCGCTTTGACATTGTCGAGACCGCCGATGTGCTGCGACAGGAACGCTTCCCGGCCCCGTGTCACGCAGATCGCGTTTTTGAAGTCCGCGCCGGTGGCAATCACGCATGGGCCGTCCTCGCCAAGATCGACCGGCTCCGGCACAAAACCCCGGGCGCGCCTCAGAAAGCTCGGCGCGCCGTCAATTACCTGCATGACGGAATCGTCAGCGCGAATGGCAATGTCACGGTCATGTGTGACGATCAGGTCGGCAACCCCGGGAAGCCGATGCATGGCATCGTCATTATCTGATACGAGCGGTTCACCCTCCGGATTGGCGCTGGTCGCAATCAGAGCGGCGGGAGCGCCGGCCGCTTCTGCTGCAAACGCGGCAAACAACAGGTGGTGCACCGGCGCATGGGCGAGCAGCAGGCCGATCCGACTGAGGCCGGGAGCGATGAGCTTGGAAAGGTGATCACGCGCCTCGATAAGGACGATCGGGGCGGCGGTCGAGGCGAGCAAATCCTCTTGCGCCCGCGAGGGCCTGGCAAGTATTCGGGCTGTCTCAATGTCCGGCACCATGATCGCGAACGGCTTCTCGTCGCGCATTTTGCGTCGTCGGAGACGATCAATCGCCGTATCATTGCGTGCGTCGCAGAAGAGCTGGAAGCCGCCGACGCCCTTGATCGCAATGATCTGGCCATTCATGAGCCGCGCGGAGACCTCCGCGATAGGATGGCTAAGCTGTGGGCCGCAAGCCGGGCAGGCGAGGGGCTCACTATGGAACCGCCGGCTTTCGGGGTTGGCATAGTCTGCGCCGCAGGCGCTGCACATCGGGAACGCAGCCATCGAGGTCCGGCCGCGATCATAGGGGAGCGCACGGGTGATGGTGAAGCGCGGGCCACAATGAGTGCAGTTGACAAAAGGATAACCGAAAAAGCGGTTGTCCGGATCATTCAGTTCGTGCCGGCATTCGACGCAGGTGGCAGCGTCGGCGCCAATGCGCGTGGCGCCACGGCCGCCGACGCTTTCGAGGATTTCGAACGTTTCGTCGCCGGCCGGCTCCAGTTCCAGCTTATCGACGGTATCGACGCGGGCAAGCGGCGGCGCCTCCTTCCAGACGCGTTCCGCAAAGCAGTCGACAGCGGTGCCCTCGACCTCGATCAGCACGCCGGCGCTGTCGTTGAGCACGAAGCCGGTAAGCTGCATCATTCTCGCAAGCCTATAGACGAACGGCCGGAATCCCACCCCTTGCACGGCACCGCGCACACGCACTCGCAACCGCCGGACACGATCTTCCGCCATGGATGCCAAGGTGCTCACCATCGTCAGACTACCTGCGAAGCTTTCGCGATCCGGGCCGCCTCAGCCTCCAGCCAGAAATAGAACGCTTCCATGCCGTCGCCGCTGCGCGCAGAAACCGTGAGAGTGCGAAGGCGTGGATTGACGCGCAGCGCATTAGCGATGCAGCGCCCGACATCGAAGTCGAGATGCGGTAGCAGGTCGGACTTGTTGAGAATCATCAGGTCGGCGGCCGCGAACATGTCGGGATATTTGAGCGGCTTGTCCTCGCCCTCGGTAACCGAAAGCACCACGACCTTATGGGCCTCGCCGAGATCGAAAGCGGAGGGACAGACAAGATTGCCGACATTTTCGATGAACAAGACTGAACCGGGCTCGGGCGCCAGGTCCTCGACCGCGTGGCCGACCATGTGGGCGTCGAGGTGACAGCCCTTGCCGGTGTTGATCTGGATTGCGGAAACACCGGTCTTGCGGATGCGTGCGGCATCGTTGGAGGTCTCCTGGTCGCCTTCAATCACGCTGATCGACATTCGGTCCTTGAGGTCGTGATGGCGCGCACCAGAAAGCTGGTCTTTCCCGACCCGGGGCTTGAAACGAAATTCAGCGCAAAGATGCTGTCACGAACGAACCGAGCCCGGTTTTCGGCAGCATAGGCATTGTTTTTGGACAGGATGTCCTTTTCGATCTGGACGATGCGCTCCGGGTTCATGCCCGGGACATGCACGCCGGCAATCCGTTGATGATGTTGGAGCGCACCGTGTTCCGCGTAGTGACGATCATGAGGATGTCCATGATCGTGCAGGTGACCGCGATGATGATCATGGTCGCCTTGCGCGCCTGTCTTGCTCTTGCCATCTTCCAATGTTGCCATCTCGCAGCCGCATACCGTGCACATCAGATCACCTCCATGTCCTTGATCCTCAATTCATCGCCCGCCGTCGCCTGCACCTGATACCGCCCACAATCCGGGCAGGCGCCAAATCGCTCATCGAGGGGCACCGTCTTCCCACAATCGAGGCACCAGCCCTCGCCGGCGATGCGGTTGATTTCGAGTGCGGCATGTTCGGCAATCGTCCCACGCCGCACAGCTTCGTAGCAGAACAGGAGCGAATCCGGATTGATATGGCTCAAGACACCGACATCGAGGCGGATCGATTTGACTGCGCTCGCACCATTTAGCTGCGCCATCTCGCAGACGATGGCGATCACACTCTCCATCAACGACATTTCATGCATGCGCGGCATCGCGAACGTTAAGCTTGAACTCGACGCAGGGATCGAACAGAGCCGCGAGGCGATAAACTGACCGGGCTGCTGATTCATGAGCACCGATCCGCGATGACAGTAGGGTTTTGACAAATGGACCGGCCGGATGAAAATTCCATTCGGTCGGGGCCAGTATCCGGTAGGCGCAAAGTTTCCCGTTCGCGTCGATCTCGGCCTGATGATAAAGTCTGCCACGCCCACATTCCACCACGCCAAAGCCGCCGTCGCCGGGCACCGAACCACCGGCCATCAGTTCGGAAGGATCATTCTGGCCCTTGGCAAGATGCGCGAGTTGCTTCAAGCAAAGGCCAACGTCGCCTATGCGTGCCATGAAGCGTTGCCTAAGGTGCGGATCGTCTGGCCTGCTGGTGTCGCAATGCCGGGCATAAGCACCGGTTTCGACGACCCGACCGGCAAGATGCGGCAAGGCGCAGTAGTGCGCATCTTTGCAAAGATGGGCAATAACTTCGGCATCATCGGCGGCACTCAGCGGATCAGGGCGCCGGCCTGAAAAAGTTCGGTCGTCCTTGATATCTCGAAAAATCGCCGCGCAAGCCGTGCCATCCGGCGACAATCCGTCGTCTTTCGAGATGCCGAGCCCCTCTGCTGCATCGGCAAGCCGCCGCGCGTTGGCAGCCAGGGCACTATGGTTCACTTTTTTCTCTCGCGATTGGCCGATGATTGCCTGCGACGCGGCCAGGGCGCCGCGCAGATATTGGCCCGCGTCAGCCACCAGACGTAACGATATTGATGAGGGCCAGTGCAAAATCAGCGCCCTCAAAGTTTCGAATATCCGTTCGGCAAGCAATCCGGCCACCGCCGCGAGCTGCTCCTCGATGGGCATCGGTAGGCCGGCTGCATTCAGGATGGCAAGGCGCGCCGCCACCGATTGCGAATAGCCACAGAGCGAAAAAACCCATCCGACAAGCATGGGCGCCTCTTCCGGTCGATGGCCAATGAACATGCGTGCCAATTCTTGCGGGCGGTTGACCCTCACGTCCACGAAACAGGCAAGCGCTTGCGACACCGTCACATCGATCCGGATCGAGCCGGCGCTAAGGAGATAGGTCATGCAACAAGCTCCCGAAGCGCTCGGAAAACCCTCCAACGCAGATCACGGCGCATGGGGCTGGCGGTTGGATGGGATGGCGGCGCGAGCGCAACGATGTTGAAAAATGCGCGCATCGCCTTCAACACCGTCCCCATCGTTTCAAACTCAAAGGCCATGAAAAACAGCAAGCAGGAATCAAAACCGCCAGTCGTCTCGGATTTTTGCCGGCGATGAATTCGATCACGCCTGCCCGCACATTCCGAGTCGTGCCTACAGCAGCCAAAATCATGAACCGTGGCGTCGCGACGATGCGGTCGTTCGCCCGCCGAATGCCAGCAAGCTCGTTTCCGAAGCGCCTTTCGCGGGCGCATAGACGTCCAGCATGTGCCGCCTTTCACCCTATCCTTATCCGAAACGGTCACATGCGTGACGAGATTCTCGAAGCTGATCATTTGAAATAAGCCTCCTCGACATCACGCAGGCGCGCGGCGGAGTCGCGGAAATCCTCTTCAGTCGCGAGGGCGAGGGATGGGATGTCGACGATTTGCAGCATGTCGAGGACGATCTCATCCATGTTGTCGTAAAACTGTACGGACCAAACGTTTCGGGCCCCTGCTGCCGTCACGCGACAGGTGCGGTAGCCGCGTGATGTCAGTTGTACGGGACCGGCTCCGAGCGTGACCTGCAGGAAATTCACATCCTCGATGCTCATCGGAAACAACGACAAAATGATAGCGTGCGCAGGATCGCCATCCCGGTACTGGACAATGCGGTCACCGATCTCGGTCAGCACCGGCATGACGTTCATAGCGCCAGGCGGCGCAGGTCCATGTGAGACCAAGGCCGGCAGCGCCGTGCAGGCCCTCCGCACCGTCATAGGAATCGGGCCGACCTCGATATATTCCGCAATGAGGTCGCCGGCGGGGTCGGTAAAGCGCATATGCCAGACGCCGGCCATAACCGCTTCCTTGAACTGCGCCAGGACCCCGGAGGGCAGCGCCGCTACCCCGCAAACCTCGCCCTTGCCGAGCGTCTGCGTGACCAATTTCTTGTCATCGTCGTCGAATTCGAAAATGTCGAATAGCTGCCCCGGCTGGCCGGCTTTTTGCACCGCAAGCGTTGCAGCAATGTCGGATATGAGCATTGCGGCTCGGCAGCTTCGGCCGTTTAGGGAGCCAACTGGGTAGGCTGGCATTGTCTGCTCCAAATCAGCGTGTAATTCATTCTCGCACTTGGGATCTGCAAGCGGCGTACCAGTTGCTGAGAAAGATGGGTCGTATTGATCTGAAGGAAAATTCCGGTCGCGGTCTTATGCGGATGCGCACACGCGGCCCCGATGCTGAGGCAGCGCGTTACGCTTCGCAATATTCAGCAATCCGCCCGCAGCCAGCAGGATCGATCTCGTCCGTCTCCGGCTGCCCTTGGACAGTCCACATGAACATGTGGCCGACAAGGAAGAGGAGATTGCGTTCAGTTGAGAAATACGAACTGCCAGTTTTCCCGCAAATGCAACGGTAATTCCGGCTCGCGGGAGATAAGATCGGCAAATAGCGTTTCGAATGACCGTCCTTCGACCGCTTCAGCAAGACCGGCCAACGCATCGTCGATCTTGTGTGCTTCGTCGGCATCGAGCACCCGGATCGCAGATCCTAGATGAGTAAGAACGTACGTCCCAACCGGTTGCGGGCCGACCAGCACCATCGAAATCGCAAAAACCGATCCGTGGCGCTCGCACTCCGCTGTAAATTCGCCACCAGTCACCTGCATCGGAATTCCTATGCACACAATCAGCCCCTCGATCTGCCTGGGTTCATGATATTGGGAACCGGAAGGGTTCTCGCGCGGGTCCTTGGGTTTTGGATGCAGCCGGCGAACAGGAACGCAACCGACGACTGCCTCGGTTGCATCGGAACCCCCCTGAACCACTCAATTCGCCCGGTCCGCTCGCCGCTCGTAATGTGCAAAATCGATGTCGTTGGCGAGGAGAGCGGGCGCGGCGGTGCGGCGCGAACTGATGGCGACGCCCCATCGCTCCAGGATGCCGGCGGCTACCATTACGGCGGCCGGGATTACGGATTTGACGGGCTCAGTCACCGGTCCGCCCCAGCTATCGAGGTCCACCGGTTGGCAGCCGATCAGTGCGAGTCTTGCGGGATAGCGATCGAGAAGGTCGGCAGCGCTCAGAACTTCCTGGAAGCCTGTCTGGTGCAGGCTCATCTTTTTGGCGCCGGTGAATTTCGGCACGTCGTCATTCTCGACGATCTTCAGCGTGCCGGGCGCGAGACCGAAGTCGACCGCGTCGAATACAATCAGATGATCGGCTTCGGTGACATATTGCACGAGATAAAGGCCCTGGGTGCCGCCGTCGAGCACGGTGACGTTGGTCGGCACCGCATAGGCCTGGTGGAAGGCTTCGACAGCGCGGACGCCAAAACCCTCGTCCGCCCAGAGAATATTGCCAATGCCGAGCACCAAAACGTTCGGTTTGCGAGAGTTCGCTTCGTCCATCCTAGTCCTCGTTGTGCTTGGACAGCCGCTCGCCCGAAATCATCGACGAAACGATGCTCTGGCGGCTGACGATGTCCTCGCGTACCGCGATATAGATATGGATCATCACGAAGATCAGGATCACCCACATTCCCAGATGATGAAGGGTATGAACGGACTGGCTGTTCGGCCAGATGAAGAATACCCGACCAAACAGCCTGTATGCCCAGCTGTCGTGGCCGACGCTTTCGCCATAGAGCGCAAATCCGGTGATCACCATGAATGTCAGCGGCAGCGTGAACGTCACGAACATGACGAATTGCGACAGCGGATTGTGGCCAGCATATTTCAACGCGCGTCCAGTAAGGAATGTGTAAACGCGCACCTCGTGCAGCCATTCGCTCCAGAACCGTCCGCTCCAGAAGGGAACGTAGAAGATTTGGCGTGCATGCACGTTGCCGACGAAGACCCAGTAGATTCTGAGGATCAGGGCCACGGCCAGGATCTGCCCGGCGGCGAAATGGACAAAACGGATATAGCCCATCAGGAAATTGGCGCTCGCCTCGCCGGGTGCCGCCGCCAATGGGCTGCCGATGAAATAACCCGTCAGCGCCAGCGCCAGGATGGAGAAAGCGTTTATCCAGTGCCAGAGGCGAACGGGCGCCTCGTAGGCATACACGTTTTCGCGCTCGCTGGCGCGTTCGTCATCGGCGTTTGAGATAGCAGAGATGCTCATGATCGTCCTCCTCATCTGACTTGGACCTTGGCCATTTCCTGTCCGTCCGGGCTCATGATATGGGTGGAGCATGCAAGGCACGGATCGAAGGAATGGAGGGTTCGGAGGATTTCGAGCGGCTGCGACGGATCCGACATAGGCGTGTCAATCAGTGAGGCCTCGAACGCGCCGATATTGCCGTGCGGATCGCGCGGACTGCCGTTCCAGGTGGTCGGCACCACACATTGATAATTGTCGATCTTGCCCCCCTTGATCTTGATCCAGTGTGCGAGGGCGCCGCGCGGGGCCTCGGTGAAGCCGACGCCCTTGACCTCGCAAGGCCAAGTCTCCGGCTTCCATTTGTCGATGAAGGCGGTGGCGCTGTCGCCGGCCTTGATATTGGCGACCAGCTTGTTGTGGAAATAGCGCATCTGCCGGCCTGCCCAGACGGATTCGAGCGCGCGAGCGGCGGTACGCCCTAGTGTCGAAAATAACGCCGCGGTCGGCAGGCCGAGGTCCTTCAGGACCTTGTCGACGGGATCCTTGAATTCTGCCTTGCCCTGGGCGTAGCCCAAGACCCAACGGGAAAGCGGGCCGACTTCCATGGCGTGGCCGCGCCAGCGCGGCGCCTTGATCCAAGAATATTTTCCGCCTTCGTCCAGCTCTTGAATGTTGGTCTTGGTGCCCTTGGCATTCGGCCCAAGCTCGTAATGCGGCACGGTGACACCGTCCCAGGGATGCAAGCCCTTGGCCTCGTCCGGATATTCGTACCAGGAGTGACTGACGAATTCCTGGATCTGCTCTGGATCGGAATGGTCGACTGGCAGGACTTCGTTGAAATTGCCATTAATGATCGCACCGCGCGGAAGCTTCAGGCTCGCCTCCGTGTAGTCATTTGCGTGTTCCGGCACGTCGCCATAGGCAAGCACGTTCTTGCCCGACAACCCGCCGCCGAACAGCCAATCCTTGTAGAAGGAACCGATCGCCATGATGTCCGGTAGGTATACCTTCTCGTTGAACTCGATCAGCTGGTCGATCACCGACGAAATTTGGTTTAACCGTTCCATTGTAATCGCGCCGACGGCTCCCGTGCCGTCGAGGTTGATCGGACAGGGCACTCCGCCGACCAGCCAATTCGGATGCGGATTTTTCCCGCCGAAGATCGTGTGGATCTTGACGATCTCCCTCTGGAAATCGAGGGCTTCGAGATAGTGTGCTACGGCCATCAGGTTCGCTTCAGGCGGCAGCTTATAGGATAGATTGCCCCAGTAGCCGTTCTTGAATGGACCAAGCTGGCCGGATTGGACGAACTTTCTCAGCCGTGTCTGGATGTCTTTGAAGTAGCCCGGCGAAGACAATGGCCAATCGGACACCGATTGGGCAAGCGCCGAGGTGGCCTTCACATCGGCCGTGAGGGCAGATATGACATCCACCCAGTCGAGCGCATGCAGGTGATAGAAATGCACGACGTGGTCATGAACCTGCAATGCCAGCTGCATGAGATTGCGGATCGAATTGGCGTTTTCCGGAATGGTTATGCCGAGCGCATTTTCAACCGCCCGCACCGATGTGAGCGCATGGGTTCCGGTGCAGACGCCGCAGATCCGTTCCGTGAAAGCCCAGGCATCGCGTGGATCGCGATTTTTGAGGATGACTTCAATGCCTCGCCACATTGTGCCGGTGGAAACGGCATTGCGGATGATATTGTCCTCGTCGACATTGACCTCGACCCGCATGTGGCCTTCGATGCGGGTTACAGGATCGACCACAAGACGCTTGCCGGAATTGTCGAGCGTGAAGCCATCTGGCGTTTGGATGGTCATCGTGATCTTTCCTGTCCATTGCCGTTTTTAGGACCGGTTTTCCCGCGCTTGGCGGTGACCTGCTTGACGGCGCTGATTGCAGCATGGGCAGCAATCGCCCCACCGACAACACCAGCTGCGGTCATGCCCACCTGGTCTGCAGTGGCTTCCACGCCGAATGGGCTGACCTCGGTCAGTCGGGAGTAAAAGCTTCCTGCGTCCCAGAAATTTTGTTCCGAGCAGCCGATGCAGCCATGACCCGACTGGATCGGGAAAGAGACGCCGCCATTCCAGCGAACGGTCGAGCAGGCGTTATAGGTGGTCGGGCCTTTGCAGCCCATCTTGTAGAGGCAGTAGCCCTTGCGCGCGCCTTCGTCGTCCCACTCCTCGACGAACTGGCCGGCGTCGAAATGAGCGCGCCGATAGCACTTGTCGTGGATGCGCTGCGAATAAAACATCTTAGGCCGACCCTGATGATCGAGTTCGGGGAGCTTGCCGAACGTGGTGATGAAGGTGACGACGCCGGTCATCACCTCTGCGATCGGCGGACAGCCAGGCACTTTGATGATCGGCTTGTCGCGGATCACTTTGTCGATCGGCGTCGCCTCGGTGGGGTTGGGCGTTGCGGCCTGAACGCAGCCCGAAGAGGCACAGGTTCCCCAGGCGATGACAGCCAGGGCGCCTTCGGCCATCCATTTGAGTTTCTCGACGAAGGGTCGCCCGCCATCGATGCAGAACATCCCGCCTTCGTTGAGCGGCGGATTGCCTTCGACGGCAAGAATGTACTTGCCCTTGTGCTTCTCCTTGGTCTCTTTGAGGATCGCCTCGGCCTGGTAGCCGGCCGCCGCCATGATTGTATCGTCGTAATCGAGTGAAATCATCGACAGGACTACATCCTTGGCCAGCGGATAGGCGGAGCGGATGAAGCTTTCCGAGCAGCAGGTGCATTCGAGCCCATGCATCCAGATCACCGGCACACGCTCTTTGGTTTCAAGTGCCTCGGCCATCGCTGCGGCCGTATCGGAGCCAAGGCCGAGGCAGGCCGCCGTGAGGCTGCAGAACTTCATGAAACTGCGCCGGGTTATGCCCTGGCGACGGATAACATCGTAAAACGTTTCGGTCGCGGCCATCCTGCTCCTCCACCTTCCCACCCCTGAGGCCTTTTTATTCAGTGAGCGATTTTAATCCTCGATCTCAACTCGACCCCTGAGTGGCGACCGCTTTTCAAACCGCTTCAGCCGAGGCCTTTGACTGGTAGCCGACGTTCCCCATGATGTGGTAGTCACTGAGGTCTGCCTCCTTCGTTAGGTTCCAATAGTCGATAAGGCGCCAAGGGCTGTTTGTTACGATTCGCCCCCGGGCGTTGCGGAAATAGGTGGACATGCCGGGATGGCTCCAGATCATCTTCTGGTGCATTTCCTGGATCGTCCGGTTGTAGTGTTGATAAACGTCTTGCCGGCATTCCACCTCGGATAACTTCTTTTCTCCCATCTGGCGCAGAACGCTCAGCACGTAGTCCAGCTGGCTTTCGATCGTGAAGATGAAGTTCCCGCGATGACCGAGGGCTGTATTGGGGCCGTAGAGCATGAAGAAGTTCGGGAAACCCGGCATGACGCTACCAAGATACGCCTGACAGTCGTCATCGTCCCAAGCCTCACGTACTGTCACGCCATCGCGTCCGAATATCTGAACTGGAAGCAAGAAGCGTGTGATATCGTAGCCCGAGGCGACGATGAGAACATCTGCCTCATGGCTGTCGCCATTTATCGCTCGGATCGACTTGCCTTCGACCTGTGCAGCAGCGCTGTCCACCAGACTGACCTGCGGCTTCAGAAGGGTTCTGTACCAGCCATTGTCCAGGAGCATTCGCTTGCCGAACGGCGGGTAGGGGGGAATGACCTTCGCCAGTAGCTCGGGCCGCCCGGCGAGCTGTTCTTCGATATATCGTGTACACGTCTCGCGGTGGCCGTCGTTCAGCGCATTCACAGAGCGATCGGGATGCGGCCATGCCGGATCCTTCTGCAGGGATTCGTGCACTTGAGTATCAAAAATCCAACTCAGCCGGAGCCTATAAAGCCATTCGTAATGTGGTACCGCGCGGAGCAAGAACTGCATCGACTCGGGAACCGACATAAGAAATTTTGGAAAGGGTGCCGCCCATTGGCGCGATCGTTGGAAGATTGTCAGGGCGCTCACCCGATCGGCGATGGCCGGGACAATCTGCATTGCCGATGCTCCGTTTCCGATCACAGCCACGCGTTTGCCGTCGAGCGTAACCCCGGGATCCCAATTGGAGGTGTGCACCAACGGTCCGTCGAAGTCACGCAGCCCGGGAATGTTTGGCCATTTTGGCGTGGTAAATCCGCCCACGGCTGAAATGACCACATTGGTTACAAGGGTTTCTTCCCGCCCGTCTGGCAAGCGCAATCGAGAATGCCAAGTCCGGCTTTCCTCATCATAACGAGAAAACAGGCATTCCGTGCCGTAGCGGATTGAGCTTTCAATACCGAAGTCGCAGGCGACCCGGTTGAGATATTCATCAATTTCCTGCTGCAACGGGAAGAACTTACTCCAGTCGCCGCTGGCAAACGTGAAGGAGTATAGATGTCCGGGCGTGTCGACCCCGCAGCCAGGATAGCGATGTGAATGCCAGACCCCGCCTGTGCGGTCCTGCTTTTCAATCTGGATGTAAGAAACGCCCAGTTGTCGCAGCCGAACTGCGGCCGCGATGCCGGACATGCCGGCTCCGATGACAAGTATGCGGAAGTTGTCCGGCAAACACACCGGATCAGGAACCGCGCCTGAATACCTCCGCAGCTTGTGGATCATCATGTCAGCATATTCCGGCGGAATAGGCTCAGCTTCTGACATGGAGAGCATGCGGATCAATTCTTCTGCCGATAAGTCTGCCCTTGCGATGGGAACGCCTTGGCGCCAAGCCATGATGGCGCTCAGTGCTGCATCGCGAATCTCCGCCTGCAATTCGATTGCCAGACCACCGGAGTCGTTGTCGTCCCAGCCGCTCTTGGCAGGAATAAACCGCGGACCTAGCCAATATTCTCGTCCTGTGAACTGATAAAGCAGGAGCAACAAGGTTGGGATATTGGCCGAAGGGAGTGCTTCGGCGATACGCTGACGAAACTGGTCGATGTCTTCAAAGTGAGCCATGGATTAGGTTCCTGCGGTTGAAGGATCTGGACCAATCGTCCAAGGCCTCGCGCCTGGATGCGATTGCTGTCCAAGTTCGAGGGTTCCACGACGGGCGTTTGGGGAGATTCTGCAGCAATTCGGCAAATATCAATTCAAAACGCGCCGGACCGGTCGGCATTGATCGCCGCGAACAAAAAGCCGCCTATTGAGGCGCCGTCAGATTAGAGGTTATGACGACGATGAGGGTTTGCTCGTGCGTTCGTCGCGACCACCCAGGTACAACCTGATGCGTCTGCGTGGCCACCGTTCGATATTCCTCGGCGAACATGGCCTGTTCCTTCTTCGGGATCTGGAGCCTTCTGCTCTCGGATGACCGGGCATAGGTCCCGGCAGATAATTTGGCGCTAACATTTCGACATCTCCATGCGGTACCGTCGGACCGTGACGCGTCTGCAAATGCTTCGCAGCAATATGCGTGCCAAAGGAAAAAATGTTTTCTTGTTCAACATAATCGATCAAACCGCCCGGCGTTGCATATCGATCGATTGTCGCATATCGGACAAGGCCAAGTGATCTTGACCCGTTAACCGCCTGACGAGCGCGAGGGACTGCTGCCGACCTCCTCGCCGGGACATCGAGTTCGGGGCCGAGCGTCTCGGCCGCGAATGTTGCCCAATCCGTTATGCCCGATATTCCCTCGCGCTTTGGCCGAAAGGGCACGACAAATCGTTGCCAGACATGGGTGGAATGGCTGGTTATTGCCAATAGCATGCGAAGGATTGGCTCTTCGCCGGCAGCGGCGGCAGGACTTGTTCTTAGGTCGCCTTTTCCAGCACGTGAATGTCTGAGCCGGCGGCATCTGAAAGCACATCAACCGACACAAGCCCTGCCAGGTTCGCGCATTCTCTGAAAAACTCTTCCGAAAAAGAAAATGAGTTCTTCAAATGCAGCCGATCACCATTTTTAAGTTCGATGCTTTTTCCTTTGAGTCGAAACGACAAATTTCTATTCACCGTCGCGGTGTGGATCACCTGCATGAAGCTGTCATCACCTCTTATATCCGCCTCATACTCAAACACTCCTGGATCAAAGTTATCGTCGACGGGTAATTCTGCCTTCATTCGATAAAATACGTTTAGCTGAAATTCTGGATGCGCTTCGTAGTAGGCTTTTGCGACATTCCACCTCAGATCCGAGCCTATTGAGATCGCAAGCCAGCACTTCTCAGCGCTGTTCGATATCCTCCTCAACGCCTGGACAACCGCCGCAACCGGAGGAGCCTCACTTATGGAAGCGGCAAGATTCCCAAAAGTCCGCCCGAACATGACGACCAATGCCGTTTCCTCATCGGAAAAAAAGCGCCGCCCGGAAAAAATGTCATCTCGTATGAACTCGATCTTCAGGTCGAACGATGGTGGCGATCGCTCTATATCCGAGAGGAACTCGTTCGAGCGATCAACCAGTACGCAACGTGAGGTTTTTCCGCGCAACTCCGTTGCAAGGGGAAGGGTCTTCTGCTGAAATGCTCGCACTGTTCCGGGGCCAAAGTCGAGAATTGACACCCCTTTTTGAGATCGCTTGCCCTGAGGCCATCGGACATACTCTTTTACTCTCTGCTGAAGGTCTCGTGCCAACTTGATCTCGGCGTCGACCATATTGGTTGTCCCGGTATCCAACGCATTGTTCATCCTCTGGGTTTCAGCCCTTGCCCACAACAGCGAGCCGCTCATCGAATTGCCGTCCCGATCACATCCAGTGTGGTGAGCGTATTGTTCTGGACCTAAGTCTGGCGCATATTTTTGTTGAAACAGCTTCAAACTCGTTTCAAGAAAGCTCACAATTGCTCTCCTCTGTGGGTGGCGATGGATTGGCGACAGGCGAAACTTTTGCGCAAAAAATTCTTTTGCCCGTCGCATTGAGCGCACGGATCGTGGCGGCGGCTTTCTGTGCCATACGTATGGCGGTGTCTTTGCAGCTACCCACCTTTTTGTGTGGGGCCGACTGTCGGATTTTCCTCCTCCAGCAAGTCGGCGGCGGTTCAGGCATTATTCAGGCCAAGGCAGAACATCGTTTTAAAACAATGAAGTGCTACTCATGCGCCTTTGACCGTGTCCGGCATTGTCGGAAGCGCGACACCGTAATGTCGCGTGTTTGCTCGTCGACCTCTACGCCAAGTTGCTTGCGCGAGCGCGATCGCGTTTCACCGGTTTTTGTTAGCTCCTCGACACAAGCTTTTTCAGCTTGCTCGGGATCAAATAGCCGAAGAGCAACGGGAAGATCGCTTTTCGGCCGACCAAAGGGAACTGGCATGAATTTTGAACTCTCTCTGCGAGGCGATCAGCGCTGCCGGCACCTTGAGTGGCCTCATAATCGGGGGATGTCGGGTCGCGATCGACCGGACAACCAGATCGCGACGGTCAATAGCCGGAGTTGCCGAGTATCGCCACTCGCCCTCTTGGCTTTTCGATCGGCAGATGAAGAGCGGCAATGGGACTTCAGCCGTCAAAGAACATGACGGGCTAATGCAGCCAGCCGCCGTTCAGGAGAAATCAATTCGTGGGTGACCCAATTCCAGATCATGTTCCGCGCGAAATGGTGAGCGACTTCAGCTTGTTCACGTCACCCGGCATGCAACGCGTCTCCAATGGAGATCCTCATGGAGCCGCCGCTCGTGTTCACGCCGGACCACCAGTGTTTTATTCACTCCACAATACGCGTGATGGTCGTGGCACGTGGCTCAGAACCCGGGCCAAAGACCAACGCAAAGTGCTGCAGGACCCTGATACTTTTTCCAGCAATCGCAGCATTTTCGCCTCTGCGCTCGGTGACGACTGGCCGTTGATCCCACTCGAGCTTGATCCACCGGCCCACGGCATCTTTCGCTCCCTGCTTAACCCCCTGTTCTCGCCAAAACGAGTGATGGCGCTGGAAGCGTCTATCCGTGCGCAAGCGATCACCATTGTCGAAAAGATCTCCGTGTCGGGTAAAAGCTGCGAGGTGATGAAAGATTTTGCCATTCCATTCACAGTTGGCGTCTTTCTTCAGTTTTTGGGATTACCGAACGAGCGGCTCGACGTATTTGTCGGCTGGGCGAAGGCCTTGCTCCACGGAGATAAGGTCCAACGATCGGCAGCCGCTCGGTCTATTCTGGAGTTTATCGATGAACTTGCGGCCTTGCGCCGGAAAGAGCCTGCAGGCGACTTCATGACCTTCGTCGTGCAGGCACAGATCGATAGCCGCCTGCTGGCCGAAAACGAAGTCCGTGGCATCGGCGTACTATTGTTCGTCGCGGGGCTCGATACGGTCGCAGCCGCGATCGGCTTTGACTTGGCCCATCTGGCACGCAATCCAAAAGACCAAAATTTGTTGCGCAGTGAACCGGAACGGATCGTGCTCGCAACCGAAGAATTGTTGCGGGCATATTCGACCGTACAGATGATTCGTGTGGCAACGAAAGATATCGATTTCGAAGGCGCGCCGATTCGCAAAGGGGATTATGTTTGCTGCGCTACGATGATTGCCAATCGTGATCCGGCGGAGTTCGAGGATCCCAACGTGATTGACCTGGCACGCGAGGACAACTGCCACACCGCGTTCGCCGCAGGTCCCCATCGTTGTCTTGGTTCGCACCTTGCCCGGCGGGAGATCATCATCGGCTTGGAGGAATGGCTGTCTCATATTCCTCATTTCCGTATCAAAGAAGGTACGGCCCCCATAACCCATGGCGGCCATGTGTTCGGGATCGAAAATCTGGTCCTGGAATGGTCATAACTCGAGCGCCGCTATGCAGCTTCGGAGGTGCGGCATGCACATCATCGTCCACACTGCCAAATGCCAGGGACACGCGCGATGCTGGTTCCAAGCGCCGGAGATCTTCAAGTTGGATGAGGATGGTTATATCCTGCCCGGCAATATCGACGTTGCTGCAGGGAACGAATTTCGCGCATCCCGGGGTGCTCGATCATGCCCCGAACGTGCGCTGGAAATCACCCGCTCATTCGATACAGTTGGAGTCACGGCGTGAACTGAGGCTTTAGACCTGCAAGCGATAAGCAGACGGTTGATCGACGATCCACCCGTGTTTCAAAAGCTGCTACCTGCAAACATCATGCGCCGATGTCGCTCAGGTCTGTCTGACATGCGACAATGGCGGACTTGCCGGAGAGCTGCTTTAAGAAAGTTACTGCAAAACAAAGGGTTTTTCCTGCGGCATGCATATTGCTTCGAGCCATTTGCGAACGCTTCACGATCAAAGTCAACTGAGCGGAAATGTCGAAAATGTCAGCAAAATGCTCTCTGCCGCCGCCTACCTCCTGCCATCAGATTTCCGGACGTAATGGAGAGATCTGGTCTTGTCACCAAGGAATATTCAGGACGAATTGCTTCTCTTGAAAACGTAACGATAGTCCTTGCTTGCTCAGGGATGGGAATGAATCCCTGATCCCAAATCTCATGCATAAAATTCGCTTTCCAGGACGATTGTTGAGCACGCGTTTAGCGCGGGCGATGAATTTCTCTTTGACCCAAACATCGGAGCTTCAGTGAATATCAGACCCATTCTTCTCGGCGGGATTGCAACACTTTCAGTCGCGCCTTCCGTATGCGCTATCGATCAAGTCGTCGCCGTCGAGCCGGAACCGGCTGAACTTGTCCGCATCTGCGATGCCTACGGCAAGGGCTATTTCTATATCCCTGGATCTGAAACCTGCATGCAAGTCGGGGGTATGGTCCGCACGCAGGCATCGTCATACAATCCTTACGCCCCAGTTGAACCCAGCGGCACCACCTGGCTGACGCGAAGCGAAATCTATGTCAATGCAGCAACGGAGACTGAATATGGCCTCCTGAAGACGACGACGACTCTACGGTTCGATTATACGGACGATAGTAGCACGATCGGCGCCGATCTACCTGTGGCGAATATATCGCTTGGTGGTTTCCTCATCGGCCGCGCCGGCTCTCAATATAATGATTGGATCGGCTATGTCGGCAATGTCATCAATCCGGATGTAATCGGCAATGGCCCTCTCAAATTGAATCAACTTTCGTATTTTTATGATTGCGGCGTAAGCGCCGTCTCCGCCCCATTGAATTGGCTATATTTTGAGGCTTGCCGGGTGTGCGAGAAGGTTTCCAGGACTATCTGGAGATTTGCATGGCAGATGATGGATTTGTTGGGCGTTACGAAGTTGTCGAGCCGCGCCGCGGAAACCGGCGTTGGCCGGACGATGTGAAGGCGCGGATCGTGGCGGAAAGCCTTGAGCCTGGCGTTCGTGTTGTTGATGTCGCGCGCCGTCATGACGTTGTTGCGCACCAGCTTTCCTTGTGGCGCCGGCAAGTGCGCGAGGGCATTCTGGCGTTGCCTTTTGAGACTATGTCGGGCCAGTCGGAGAGCGGCGATGCCGAGCCTGCATTTGTGCCTTTAGCGATTGCGGCAGAGCCGAGCGAGGCTGTGAGTGTTTTGGCGCCGCCGCTGCCGGCGACGGTTTCGTCGGTCTTGACATTGGAGATCGGCCCGGACGTTGTGATGCGGGTTCCCGGCGATGTGCCGGTCGTGTGGCGGCTCTGGTGCGAGCCATGCGAGGGACGGCATGATCGTCGCGGGCCAACGCCTGCGATCCTGATTGCAACGCGGCCGGTTGACTTCCGCTGTGGGCATCAGGCGCTGGCTCTGATGGTGCAGACCGAATTGAAGCTCGATCCGCATTCCGGGGTGACGGTGATCTTCCGGTCGAAGCGCGGCGATCGCCTGAAGATCCTGGTGTGGGATGGCACCGGAATGGTGCTAACCTACAACGATCTGCATTCATACTGCATCTCTCTTTCGGATTCAGTTGAAGGTTTTGGCGTGTCTGGCATTTTCCTTATGGGCGGCGAGGCGATCGACGAGTTGGTTCCATCGACTGCATTGCTTTTGCGGTAAATCGCTCTTCGGAAGCTCGTACAGGTAATAGTGTCCGTTGTAGGCATGGCTGGTGACGAGGCCATGTTCAGCCCATCTGGCGAGGGTATGCTCATGGATATTGAGGTGTGCAGCCGCCTCCTTCTTTGTCAACATCCCACGATCCCGGAGCCGGTCATAGCGTGATCTCAGCTTGTATTCGCGAACAAGATAGGTGACGCGTTTGGTTGTGAAGCGGGCGTTGCGCTGGTCACGGCGCGTCACCGAGCCCGGACGGTATCCCTGATTGTTGAGAATGTCGGCGATCTCGGAAAAAATATGATCGTCGAGGAGTTTATCGATCAGTTGGATGACGTCGGGGCTCGTCTTGACCTGCTGGCTGGGCGATTTTGGGCTGATGGTGACGAGTGTCTGGGTTTTGCCGCCTTTGAAGCGAATATGAGCCTTGGTTGTGCCTCTCTTCGGTAGTTTGAGGAGGGTGACATCCTCAATGATGTGGGCAAGCAAGCGCTTTCGTTCGCGGTTCGGGGTCTCTGAATTGGTCCAGAGCTTTTTGAAGTCCGCCGTCATTGTGACCAACCGCTCTTGGACGGCCTTATTGAGGATGAATTGATCGTGCTCCTGGGCGCGCTCGCGCTCTTCGCGGGCATTAGCCAAGATGCGGAGCTTCTCGTTCCATTCCCCTTCGAGCGTGTCGGCGACAAGGCGGTTATTGGGATCGACGAGCATGAAACGGCGCTGGGCGAGATCGGCCTCGGTTTGGGCGCGCTCGATTGCGCGACAGCGCAGCCGGTCCGCCTCTTCATGTCGCGCTTCGATTTCTTTGCGGACTTCAATTGCCAGTTCGACGGCTGCCGGCGTCATCTGATCCGCGATCAACATGCCGATGGCTTCGTCGACGGGAGGAGCAGCGATCGCCTGGCACACGTGTTCTCCGCGATTGCTACGGGCGCGGTCACAAACGTACCAGGCTTCCTGTCGACCGCGTCGGGCAGCGTAGCGCATGTGAAAATGCCTGCCGCATTGCCCACACACGGCCCGTCCCTGCAGCAGCGCCGGTCCTTCCCGCGGAGGCGATGCGACACCGGCGTTCCATTTATGGCAGATGTTCGACTTTAGAATCCTCAGGTTCTCTTGGTGCTGCTCCCAGCTGATATAGCCGGGATGGGCATCTGGAATACACGCCGTCCAATCGTCGGTACCTTGTTCACGGACGAGCTTTTTGCCATCAATGGTTCGTCGATAGCGACGGCGACCATAGGCATAGGCTCCGGCGTAACGTGGATTATGCAGCACGCGCATCGCCGTCGAAGGCGTCAGTGGCCGAAAAACAGTCTGGCTATCGTGCAGGCGGGAGGGAAAGAGAATACCTTCCTGACGAAAGGCCTTGACGGTCTGGGAGGCGGATCCGACGCGAGAGAACGTCTCAAAGAAATGAGCAATCGTCTCTCTAATTTGCATGTCCGGATCGAGAGCCACATTGCCGGAATGGTCATAGACCAGTCCGGTTGGCAGGGGGCAACGGAACTCGCCGCGCCGTGCCTTGTTGAGAATACCGCCGCGTAGCCTTGCCTTGATCACATGCAGTTCGGCCTCACTCATTGTTCCCTTGAGGCCGAGCAGGAGGCGGTCGTTGAAACTTGCCGGGTCATAGACACCGTCCTCGTCGAGGATCAGGGTGTCAGCAAGGGCGCAGATCTCCAGTAGACGCTGCCAGTCGGCATTGTTGCGCGCCAGCCGGGAGACCTCCAGACCCATGACGATCCCGGCATGCCCCATGCCGACATCGCTGACCAGCCGCTGAAATCCCTCGCGCCAGACCGCCGATGCGCCGGATTCACCCTGATCGTTATCGATGACGATAATTTGCTCCTCGCGCCAACCAAGTGCGATAGCGCGCCCGCGAAGCGCATATTGCCGCATGGCGCTCTCGGTATTGTCGATGACTTGCCGCATCGAAGATTGGCGGATGTAGAGGTAAGCGCTGCGTTCACGGTGATGGGACTGGACTTTGAGGTGTACATTC
Source organism: Rhizobium sp. CCGE531 (assembly GCF_003627795.1). NCBI lineage: Bacteria > Pseudomonadati > Pseudomonadota > Alphaproteobacteria > Hyphomicrobiales > Rhizobiaceae > Rhizobium > Rhizobium sp. CCGE531. The sequence continues at coordinate 180,563 of NZ_CP032687.1, forward strand.
ATGTTCATGGTGCTCTCCGTTGGTGGATGCTCATGGCGATGGTCGCCAGGACATGAACGACGGCGCTGAGGTCGTCGCGCGCCGGTCGGGTGGCCAATGACAGGTAAAACGGGTCTTGATCAGGGCTTGCCGCCGCAGGCAGTGCACGGGCCCATCCCCACATGCCGCGGCGCAGAAAAAGCATGAGGCCGCTACGGGCCTTGAGCGGCAGAACTTCGCCGAGAGCTGCACTGCGCAGCATCTCGTACTGGTCCGCGATGGCCGGCAATGAACATGCCGGTCCCGTGGCAACGTCTAGCGGATCGTTTTTTTTAACACCCGCTCGATCGTCCTGGGATGAAGCTCGATATCGAGTTCGTTGCGGACCAGCTTGGCGAGCTCGCGTGCATGAACGGGTACGCCCGGAACCAGCCTTGCCTGCAGAAATGCCAGGACTTTGTCGTCGACCTTGTGGGGCCCGCGGGGACCCGGCTTTGCCGGCACCAGTCCAGCAATCCCACTCGTGTCGAAGTTTGCCTTGGCCTGGTAGTAGGTCGGTCTGGAAACACCATACTCGTCGGAAGCGTCCGTTACCGAGACGTTGTCGACGGAGACGCGTCGCAGCATCTCGTATTTGACCTGGACGGCGTCGCGCGGATCGAAGAACTCGCTGCCGCGGAACTTCGGGTCGCGCACCTTCTCGGAATTTGGATTGAAGGTGCCCTCGTCGATGAGGGCATCCATCTTTGATCGCTTGCCGCCGTACTTCGCAGGCATTGCGGGCTCCGGGTATGAGATCGAGCATTAATGTAATGCTAATTATACCGCACTTCTGATTTGTATCAAGGACATTCTCTGAGCAAATTAGGGAAATGTGGCGTACAAATCGGGATAAATTGCTCATTGCGAGTCCTCTTGCGGCATAATCTCGTTTACATTAGCGGCATAATTGTCCTTACACTCCGCTCGCGACCGCGCTGCCAACCTGTCACAAAGGTGTTCCACCATGTTGGCCAATTCCATCAAGTTCGAAACCAGCAAGAGCGCCCGCCCGTTGCTCGCGGCAACTTCCGGATCAACGCTCACAAGATCAGTCCATTCAGGGGGAAGCGGCCATATGGCGCCATCGTCGGTCTGCAACAGCAAACGGCTGCCCTGTAAGTTACTTCGCTTGCCAACGCAGGGCAGCTGCCGTGCGAATAGAGGATGAAACGGATGCGTGACCCGCACTAGCTGCTGATCTGCGCTGGTTGAGGCTGCATTCTCAGATAAGGTACAAAATTCTTGAACATGGAAACTTTGCCTGGCCCAAGGTTCAGGATGGGACCATGCGTCTTTCCAGGGCTCAATATGAGGCTTTGTTCGAAGGTCTTGACTGGCGACGGGTCATGGCGCAACGGGTGACCGCGCCGTCCGCGGCGGGGTAAATATCCGGCCGCCTTTGCATTGTTTTATTTGGTTTGTGCTGCCTTGCTATAAGGCCGCATGTCATCGCCCCTTGATCTCAGCCTGTTTCCGGACCTTCCGCCAGAGGTTGTCAAAGCCTTTGCGGCGATGGAGTTCGAACTGTCGGTCGAGCGTGCTGCACGTCAACATGAGCAGGCTGTGGTTGCCGAAAGGGACGCGTTCATCGCCGAGCTGAAGGAACTGGTCGAGAAGCTTGAGGGGCAGGTTCACGACTATCGGCGCACGAAGTTCGGGCCGAAATCGGAAAAGCTCGATCCGGCGCAGATGGAACTGGCGCTGGAAGACCTTGAAACGGCGATTGCCGAAACACAGGCGCGGATCGCCGCCGTCGAGAAAAAGATCGAAGCCGGCGCATCCGATCCGGACAAGGCCGCCCCTCGCAAGGAGCGTAAGGCCCGTGCATTGCCCGAACACCTGCCGCGGGTCGAGAAGGTGATCGAGCCTGACAGTATTGTCTGCCCCTGTGGTTGCGGCAACATGGTCCGGATCGGTGAAGACCGGACGGAACGGCTCGACCGGATTCCGGCACGCTACGAGGTGATCGTCACGATCCGCCCGAAATACGCCTGCCCCAAGGGTCGAACGGGCGTCGTCCAGGCCAGAGCGCCGGCGTATCTGCTGGAAGGGAGCTGGCCGACGGAAGCCCTTCTGGCTGAGATTGCCGTCTCCAAGCATTCCGAACATATGCCGCTCAACCGGCAGGCCGAGGTCATGGCGCGACATGGGGTGCCGATAGACCGCACGGTCCTTTCCGATTGGATGGGGCGCGCGGGCAGCGAAATCGCATCGGTGGTCGACTACATGGCAAAACGGCTGCTGTTTGAAAGCACGCGGCTCTATGTCGACGAGACCACGGCTCCGGTGTTGGATCCGGGGCGAGGCAAGACGAAGACCGGTTATCTCTGGGCCGTGTTGCGTGACGACCGCGGCTGGAACGGTTCTGCGCCGCCGGGCGTGGTGTTCCATTATCGGCCCGGGCGTAAAGGCGAATATGCCGCTGAAATCCTCGACGGGTTCAACGGGACAATCCAGGTGGATGCCTACGGTGGTTACTCTCACCTCGCCACGTCGGACCGGATGGGCGGTGATCCCTTGAAGCTGGCTTTCTGTTGGGCGCACGGGCGCAGAAAGCTGATCAAGGCCGCGCCAAAGAGTGGATCGCCCATCGTCGACGAGGCGCTGGTGCGGATCGCCGCGCTCTACAAGATCGAAGGCAGTATCCGGGGCTCAGATCCCGAACATCGCCGGGCAGTTCGACAGGACCTGTCCCTCCCGCTGGTGGACGAATTCTTCACCTGGCTCGCAGCGCAAGCCAGCGCGTCTCACGCAAGTCCGACCTCGGAAAAGCCCTGGCCTATATGCTGACGCGGCAGGACGGATTCCGGCTGTTTCTGGACGACGGCCACGTCGATATCGACTCCAACCTGGTGGAAAACGCGATCCGCCGACCAGCCATGAATCGCCGCAATGCGCTCTTTGCCGGTAGCGACGTTGGCGCGACATACTGCTCATCTGACGATGTCCTTAAAATAAAAGGGGATTTTGAACCGGATCCTGAGATATCGGACGTCTTGATCGCCTGGCATCTGCTTCGCGGCGAACAGTGTCGTCTTGAAGGTCGGAAAGTTGAATGATCCAAGGCGCTCCAGCACATAGCTGTCGAGCGGGAAGGACGCCGCTGCTTACCATCCGATAAGCCGTAGCTCGACTTACCTTCAGAATGTCGGCGGTCTCGTCGAGGGTTCTCTCGCCGCGTTCAGCCCGTTCGCCTTCCCGATAGACGGGGATGCCGTGGATGTTGCGAAGACTGCAGACGTGGCTTCGTGTCCAGCTGGCGCCATGTCCAGTCCGCTTGCCGGAGCGGTTCAGGATCGCTGCGATTGACAAATCAGGTAACTGCCTTGCCAAGGCGCGCACGAGATCGACAACATCAGCCTTAACTGCCCACCGGGTCTGGCCGATCTTGTTCTTCTTCACTGTCATCCGGGTATGATCTCCACCTTGCCAATGAATGATGATCGCCAATGTGTCGTCGACGATATCGACGACAATTTCCGTGATTAGTAGCCGAATGATCTTTTTGCGCGTCTCAATGGATACGCTGGGGCTGTCCCATGCCTGCCCCAGGTCCCTGCCGAGCTTCATCAGTCTTGCACGGTCATCTGCCGATAGCGCGGGCATGTCGCGGTCGGTCGAGAGCGTCTCAAGCTCGATCTCCAGGTCACGCAATTGGATCAGTTTCTCATTCCAGCGTCTTTCCAACTCGCCCGCGACCAACCGATTGTCGGGATCGACAGCGTCATACTGGCGCCGCGCTCGAGCAGCCTCATATTGTGCTTGCTTGATTGAGTTCTCGAGTTGCTGACGCTTATCGCTATGACGCTGCGTGTGCGCCTCCATTGCCTGCAACGCCGCCTCGATCCCGAGGGGTTGCAGTCGTTCGAGAACTTCCTGCGCGACGGCCCGATCGACGCGCATGCCACCGAACCCGATGCAGTTTGCAGCCGCCATGTCGCCGAATGTGCCGCGACAAACGTATCGCTGCGTGTTGCCGCCTTTCCCAGAATATTGAATATGCAGTCGACGACCGCAGCGACCGCAACGAAATAGTCCAGGCAACAAAGCTTCGCCACGCCTTATCGAACCCCGCCCTATGTAGCTTTTTCCATTCGCATTCTCGGCGATCAGATGCTGATTCCTTTCAAACTCGGCCCAGCTAATATAGCCTTCATGATGGTCGTGGATCAAAACTTCCCAGTCCTTCGAATTACGCCGCAACGTATCACGGATGACCCGTTTGCGCCCATCCTTGATCATCACCCGTGTCCCACGCCGGCCGTAGGCGTACGAGCCAGCGTAGACGGGGTTTGTCAGTATGTGATGAAGGGTATGATAAACCGGAGCTTTCCACTCGATCGGCGGTTTGCCGCGCCCTTGATTGACAGACGGAACCAAGACATTCTCTTGCCTGAACCAGAGCAACACCTGGCGGACGGTCTGCAGTTCGGCGAATTTACGAAAGACGAGCAGAATGCTCTCCTGAACGCGCCGATCAGGATCTTTCTCGACACGGGCATCATCCGTCTTCACATATCCGACGGCAACAGTCAGATGAAGTTCGCCGCGCCGCGCTTTTTGGCGCATGGCCTCGACGGATCGTTGCCGAAACACGGATAACTCCATCTCGCTCATCGTACCCTTCATGCCAAGAAGGAGACGATCGTTAGGCGAGCGCGGATCGTAAATAGCCTCTTCGTCAACGATCAGAGTGCCGACCAGACCACAAAATTCCAGCAACGTATGCCAATCACGGCCATTGCGCGCCAGACGTGAGGCCTCAAGCGATACGACTGCTCCCACCCGACCTTCACATATCGCCGCCAACAGCTTCTCGAATCCTGGGCGGGCGATGCCACCTCCGGATCGTCCAAGGTCATCGTCGACGATCTCGACGGTCTCCCAACCCAACTGTCGAGCACGCTCGACTAAGCCGTACTGCCGTCGTTGGCTTTCCAGGTTATTGGCAACCTGGTAGGCTGTCGACTGCCGGACGTAGACGAAGGCGCTAAGGCTAAGATGGTCGGCGGTAATCTTACTCATTGCCCGCCTCCTTTCCGCCGTCGGCGAACCGCTTGCCGGCCAGCTTTGCCGCCGCTTCCGTCAACAGTAATTGAAGGAGTGTTAAGGCTTCCCGGCGCTGGGTGTCGCTCAGGTCTACCGGCCGGGCTGTCACGAACAGATCCAATTGCATGCGAAATTGCTTTCTCATGGCTTATCCCTTCGGCTTCTTGAACCGAGCGAAAAGGTACGTGAGAATCAATGAATGCGCGCAGTTCAATAAGCTTGGCTGCCGAAAGGCGCGGCTCGGCTACAATCTCGATCGAACTTGCCGCAGGATCAAACATCCATGCGGGGATTTGAAATGAGCCACCATGGGCTTGTCGAATCAGCAGATAATGAACACCTTCGTGCTCATGGCTGCCGGTTACCAATACGGTTTGGTCAACCAGTGGATGGAAGGGATAAGTGACCGTGGACTCGAATGCCAGAAACCCGGCATTATGAACCCGGCTTCGAGGGAGGGGGCCGCAACTGGGCCCGGTTTGCCAGCCTGATCGGCACTTGTAAAATGAACAGCGTTGAACCCTACGCCTATCTGTGCGATCTCTTCGTCAGCCTCGCAAACGGCCACCTAGCAAAAGACATCGATGCCCTCATGCCCTGGGCCTACGCCGCCCGCATCAAGGCCTCACAATGAGCTCGTCAGGTACTCTTCGGTGAGCTCATTTGACGGGCCGTAGATCAACCTCAGATCACTGCAACTGAAAAATCGATGGGGCGTGGACGCCGCATACGTTTTGAACGTAGCCTTCGCCGCAACGACCGATGGCCGACGCGCCGAAGCCGATCACAGTTGGGCGTGTTTCGGCCGAGTAACCAAGCAAATTGCGCCGCAGACGACCAGTTCTCTCCGCTAATGCAAGCTCATCATCCGGCAGCGCGAAATGGTCGAGCCCGATTTGCAGATAGCCGGCAGCGGCTAACGTTTCGGCCATGACCGAGGCCTGCTCAGCGCGCCCGGCTATATCGGGCAATGCTGCCCGGTCAATCAGGAGCTGATTTTTTCTATAGGATAGATCGTGCGAATAACCGAAGACCGCGAGACGGTCGGGACGCATCTCAATAGCTAACTTCGCGCTCTGGCGACAGGACTGGACTGTTTGATAGGGCAATCCAAACATCAGGTCGAAATTGATGCGCCCTATTCCATGCAGGCGAAGGTTCTGGACGGCAGTCATCACCTGCGCCTCGCTCTGAACCCGGTTGATCGCCTTTTGTACGATGGGATCAAAGCTCTGCACACCAACGCTTGCGCGGTTCACACCGGCTTTCTCAAAGGCTTCGGCCATATCGGTGGTGAAGGTGCGCGGGTCGACCTCGATAGCGATGTTAGCCGCTTTCTCGAACGCGAAGTGGCCGCGCAAAAGTTCCATTAGCGACAGGAAGTCTGCTGGCGGCATGATGGTCGGGGATCCGCCCCCGAAGTGCACGTCGCTCACGCCAAGTGCCTTCGGCGCTTGCTCGGCGACCAAGCGGATCTCCTCACGGAGCATTGCTAGATAGTGGATGATCAAATTATCCAGACGAGTGATGCTCGTTGGAAAACCACAATACCAGCACATCGAGCGGCAAAATGGAATGTGCAGATAGAGCGAAACAGCGTCATCGGTTGGCAGGCTCCGCAGCCATTCCTCATACGTATGGGCGCCGATTGCAGAGGAAAACTCCTGTATCGTTGGATAGATGGTATACCAAGGTAAATGCGCCTCGCTATGTTTTTTCGAGATGAAAGTTGATGATGAGGCGCGCAATGACTTTCGTCTCCAGTCCGGCTTATCATGTCCAGATTTCACGCGTCGTCTTCCTTTCGATCAGATGGGATTCTGCGCTCGAGGGGTGCTTTTTCGCCGCCAGGCATCATGGCTTCCCGTCTTCCAATGCCGGTCGCCCGTTCCCGCCGCCCTTAAATCGCAAACGCAAAGGTCATTCCAGTCGAGTGAACGATCCAGGACTTGCGTATCATCGACGTCGCTGAAATGAGCTGTCCTTAGTTCGAATGCCGAAAGACGTTTGTGCTTAAATTCGGATTGTGACGATGACCCAACGCCTTGAAGCCAAATGCAACGTTGTCCTTTCGACAATGTCCGACATAGGACAAGCGCGCCGCCCAATCATCTCGATGTTTTGAATCCCATTTGTCGCTTGGCATGATGGATGCGTAGCTCCACAATGCACTGCGTCAAGGAGGAGGAGCCGTCCCGCGATCGGCCTCTCCGAGGAGGCGGGCACCGTTGCTGAGAGTGGGCTCTGGTCGAACGCTTTGAATTTGTACTCTGATTGATCGCTGCGCCGGCTAAGGGCGGAGAATCTGTTCGGCCCCTGGCGCCGGTTGACAGAAACGGCCTCAAAAGGTGACGGGCCGCGGCAGCCTCTTCCTCGCCGGCAATTTCGACCAGTGCTTTTGCAAGAACGACGGAGACGACGTGTCGACGAGGCCGCCGGAAGCCGCTTTTTCAAAGATGACGCCGGCATAGACCTTCATGCCATGACCCTTTCGGCGGTTTCAAGCTCACGTTATGGCCCGTCATACGATCCAGCGATTTTCGTTGGGAAGAAAGAACAGTGAGGCAAGTGTTGCTGGCGAAAGTTCTGGCTTGGAGTGATGAGCTGGAGTTCACCGCAAGCGTGTGCTGGCATATCGCCAGCACGCGTGCTCGAGCCATCCCTATGTCTCAGGCATCGATGAGGAGTGATGGGCTGTAATCATCCATTTTCCGTCCATGAATTCATAGGTGTAGGTGTAACGTGCGGGAATTTTGGTGCCATCGGCGAATGAAAAAGTATAAATGCCGCTGTCCGTTGCCATGTTACATCCGATCCTGATCACGCGCAGATCGATCGATCCTTTCGGCCGCTTTTTGAGAAAGTGCTCGAAATAAGCGGCTCGCTGCTCGTGTGTCAGGCGCGGTGTGTTCGACAGCGTCGGCAGCAGGATCGCATTTTCCGCATAATTCGCGGCAACTTTTTCGGAGTCGAGTGTTCTGAGCGACGCATTCCAGCGATCGAACAATTCTGCTACCTGCTGCTCGGTGATCGGAGCGCAGTTTACAGTGCCAGCGACGGCTTGCTGCAAAGATAAAGTGGAAAGTACCGCCGCGGCGGCAAGTGTAAGACGCATGCTTCATCTCCGGTTTTTGATTGCGCGATAGTTCTCGGCAGGGCTTCTCCTGACTGCTTTTGATTGCTTTCAGCGTCACTCTTGTGCCGTCGACGCCCCAGGTTCTCTGCAATCAATGGTCCGCCTGATGCAGCACCGCCATCAATTCGCAAAATCGATTGTTTGAATAGCACACATCCACGGCATCAATTTACACGCTAAACAGCGCATCCCTCGTTAGGAATCGCCGAGCCGGCCAAGCTCCTGCCGCGGCGCATCTCAGCAATCTGAAGTTAGGGGCTGCTCTCGATCAACGAGCTTCTTCATGACAAGTCGCGGCAAATGCAAAAGATAGGATGATTTGCCACGACGCTTTGCCCCTTATCGGATACATGGTTTTGCCTGTCCGGGAGGGTCGCCGCTCGCAGCCCTTCGATTGGACTTTTGCGGTTGGTGATTCCACTCAAGCAACCGAATATTTTTCGTGCCCGGCACTCTGATATGTCGAATTCCTCAAGCGAGTTCTGGAGGCCGCCGCGGGCTTCTTCCCACATGTTCGCGGAGTGCAATTTGGCTTTGCAAAATTGTGACCGCCTGGAGGGAAGAGCAAGCCAATTGAGCTTTTCTTTAAACAACTGACAATTTAGCGACGATGAGCGATCGGGCTCTCGGCGCTTCCGGGTGTTGCTGCGCGATTTTGCTGGAACGCAAGCTGAACCCGACCGGGCAGACACGTCGCAGTCAGGAGGCACGGCGTGCCCGAATCCCTTTTGAAGCACGGTGTCGACATGTCTTCCAGTAGCTCGTTCGAAGCCGCGTTCCAGGCAAGTTCGCCCACTGAAATTAACGATGTGCCAGTTCGGTCCCGTCCTGTCCAGCATCTGACACGCAAGAAGTTGGACGTTGAAACCATGCGGCACCATCAAAGTGCCGTCAGAAAAAACTGGACGAAGCCAAACTCAACACCCTGAAGACTGTGAAAAATGCAACGGCAGGCAGTAGGCCATAATGTCCAGAATGTGAGGTTGCCTACAATCAAAACTGGTCAATTCAATCCTAAGATATCCGTATTACGCACTCAATAGTCTTTGCGATAATGATTGATCTTGCTTTGAAAGGTCACGACGTCAGATCTGCCCGCAAACATCGGAACACTACTGTTCTTTTCAACCCTCACGATAATTCTGGGGCTAAATCGGTATGCGTTTCAAGGGTCTTGATCTTAATCTTCTCGTCGCATTTGACGCTTTGATGACGGAACGCAACGTTTCGGCAGCGGCGCGCAGCATCAATCTCAGTCAGCCTGCAATGAGTGCCGCCGTCCGCCGGCTGCGCGACTATTTCGGCGATGACCTGTTTACGATGCAGAACCGGAAACTTATCCTGACGCCACGTGCGGAAAGCCTCGCCTCCGCGGTCCGAGAGACACTACAGCACATTCAACTCAACATTATTTCTGCAGATAGCTTCGCATTAGACGAACCGGAGCGACACTTTACGATCGCGCTTTGTGATTTCATGACGACAGTATTCTTCCGGAAAATCATAAAGCGTCTGGCAAGGGAAGCTCCCGCTGTCAGTTTCGAGTTAATTCCGCTCCCAGATAATCCGGACCAGCTTCTGCGGCGGGGCAAAGCCGATTTTCTAATTCTTCCGGAATTGTTTATGTCAAGCGCACATCCCAGAGCGAAGCTGTTCGACGAAAAGTTCGTGTCCGTTGGCTGTACGACGAATACGAAACTATCTGGTCAACTTACGGTCAGAGAGTATATGGCGATGGGCCACGTCACAGCTAAGTCTGGGGTTGGTCAACAGCAGTCGCTTGAGGACTTTTATTTATCGGAACGAGGTGTCAAAAGGCGTGTCGAAGTTGCCGTTCAGAGCTTCGGGATGGTGCCCGCAGCGCTATTGGGCACCGACAGGCTCGCAATTCTGCCTCTGCGACTGGTGAAGCATCTCGCACCATCTATGCCCTTGCGAATTGTGGAAAGTCCAATACCTCTTCCGGCGTTCACCGAGGGCATCCAGTGGCCAGCCTCGCATGAAAACGATCCGGCGAGCACCTGGATGCGTGAGATAATTCTGCAGGAGGCGGGCCGCGTAGCAAGTCCTTCGATGTGTCGCGAAAGTGACATTTAGGAGACCGAAATGAAACTGAACGTCTTTGAGTGGGTGCCGCCCACAAGATTACTGGGCGGATTTGGGCCTATTACGACGACGAGGTGCGGATGGACTTCCAGGGCTTCATGGGACTATGAGCTGAATTCGTTACCGCGGCGACTAACCGCAAATAGGCTCGCCAAGAGTGTAGTATCCCAATTGCAACCACGAACAGGCGTATCGGATGTTTCAAAGCAGCAGCCCCCATTTGACATTTAAGCGTGGTGGATCGTCATTTGATGGCATGATCGAAACACTCGGTACTGCCTTTGGTGAGTATAAAGCCGCGCTGGTCAGCCCTGTCGATGACTTCCAGTGGAGTCTGGATTTTTCGACCTGTGACTATGCCACCGTGATCAAGGGTTTTCATCAACACGAGTTTGAGTTTCAAATCCAGCCTACCATCAACGCTGTGCAGCATTTGTCGATTGTGCTACCGCGTAGCGGAGGCATGGGAGTGACCTACGCCTCGCGCGAAGCCACCGCTCGACCCGGTAAGTTGCTCCTATACAACAATCTTGAGCCAGAGAGCGTTGTGATGTATGGCCGATCGAACGTCATTGACGAGCTTTTGCTCGACTGGAATGTGATTCTGCAGACGCTTGATCAAACGTTCGAGACGCCATTCAGTGGATCATTGGACCTTCTGCCGGAATTGGAAACGTCGACGTCGGCCGGTCAAATGATCGGCTCTCTCGCGGAGACCGTCATTCGTGGGTTGCGCGATCCCTCAGTTCGATCCCCAATCGCAATGGCGCACGTCACTCAAGCTTTGGCCGACCTGATAGTACGCTTTGTCCCGCACAAGCTTTCGCACCTGCTCGACAGGAAGCCCTACATGATAGCCCCCAGGCATGTCCGGCGCGCGATTGAATATATGGAAGCCAATATCAGCCAGCCGATCAGAATGCCGATGGTCGCGAAAGCCGCGGGGGTGTCGACACGCGCATTGCAACTCGGGTTCCGTGCCTTCCGGGAGACCACGCCGGCCGCGTATTTGGCCATGCTTCGTTTGCGGGCGGCGCGGGTGGAGTTACTTGATCCGGCGAACGGGCATACAACGAGGGAAATTTGCTTGAAATGGGGATTTCTTCACTTCGGACGGTTCTCGGCGATGTACAAGGCAAGTTACGGGGAAAGCCCTTCTCACACGAGAAAGCGCGTCAGGGGTATGCAGCCCCGCTCTCGCCGGCAACCACAAACTGTGGTGGGCCATTCAATCTTGCGCAGATGATCTCTCGCGCGACAGATGATTGGATGCGTGTGGCGGCTTGCCGTGCGCGCCTCAGGCAGTCTCCTTAACTGCCCCGCTCTCCCGTGTCATTGAGCGATATCGATGTCTTTTCGGATCATTGCATGCCTCCTCTATGACCATCTTCATTTTTCGCGAACAGGATTCCTCCCGGACCGATTGTCTGGTATAGACCGGGCGCCCTGTCGCTGGCGCACCACTGCCACCCGCGTCAGCGCACCCGCCCCGTCATTGCTTGCCACGTGGAATGACAGGGCGCCTGTCGATCGAGCGCAATGATTGGCAAGAATGCAGGGGGGCAATTCCCTCGGCCGACCCATCAGCAATCGGTGTCATGGTATCAACCACGCCGCAGCCGGCGAACACCAGAGTGGATCACAGCCTGCATCGCGAGCCGTATGCCGCTTTCGATCCCATTGTTCGCCCGTCCTGTGCTGCCGACCGAAGCTCATCCCGGGACAAGAGAACCAAGCCGACGACGTTCTTAATTTCTTAATCAGCGTTGCTGAAGATGATTCGTGAAGGCAGCTGTGCTCGGACGGGGCATTCCGGAGCGAATTGCTACACCGTCAATGTTGCGAGGGCTTAGTCTCGCGCGCCTTCAAGGAGGCCGTCGTAGACGTCCATGAGCGCAGTGGTGATAGCCTGCCCGAGAGCATTGCCTGCTTGCCGGACTGCGTCTTCAGTTCCATCACGCGCAGCCTTTGGCGAGATCAAAACCCTGTTCGCCGACAATCTGCTTGGCAACTTCAATAGCCCAGATACCAAAGTCACCCCGGTTGTCGATCCCAATGCTTTCTTCCATTTTTCGTCCTATCCATTTATGCAGAGCGCCCCCGAAATGGCCGGCACTGCTGGCCATCGCCATCCAGCACTATGATGATTCGAATAAGTGTGAGCAGTCTTTCTCACAGTGCAAGCGGACGCTCCGTTGTTGGCCCATTGAGTTCAATAAGGACTTTAGTCGCACTTATCGGATGCAATCCATTCATCGCATGGATGCGCCACATCCAAATAATCGATTGTGCGAATTAAGCGTTATGATCCATTAAAAAGGAACATCGTTTGATTACTATCAAATACATTGATGGCTATCGCAAGCGGTTCGCGAATGGACAAGTATTTGGTTGCAAAGCCGAACAGTAAGGAACCCAGCGCCACGAGCGATCCTATGGGCATGAGGGCTACAGCCGGCGGCAGACGAATGCCTTTTAGGCGCCCTCAACCCGGTGCCTTTCATCGCACAGCTGCTTCAAAAAACACTCGGAAGAGGAGATCTTTGCATGTGCTCTCAAATGCGGTGGAGACTATGCTGGGAAAACGAGCTGGAACTCGCCGATCATGTCGAACTCGCCAAGTTCTTTCGAGCGACCTATGGACCAACCGGGGCCTTTAATGCAAAACCATTCGAGGGAAGTCGAAGCTGGGCCGGAGCGAGACCCGAACTTCGCCTCATCGGCTATGACGTTGACGGGATCGCCGCTCATCTGGGACTGCTACGCCGCTTCATTAAAGTTGACGGAATAGACCTGCCGGTGGCTGAGTTGGGATTGTACGGGATACGCACCGATCTTGAAAGACTCGGAATAAGCCATTCAATCCGAGCCATGCTTCCAACACTCCAGGATCTCGCCGTTCCGTTTGCATTCGGCACGGTTCGGCCGGAGTTGCAAAGACATATCCGGAGGTTCGGCCGTTACGGTCCTGTGACGGTTTTTCCGCACGTTCGCGTGCGGTCCACCTTACAAGAGCCGCGCCTCGATAAGCCGCCCACACGCATCGATGACGCACTTGTCGTCGTTCTACCGATTGGACGATCAATGTCCGATTGGCCTTCTGGTTCGATGATCGATCGCAATGGACCGGAGCTATGACGCTTCTGGGTTGCCAATGCGCCGCATACGTCGAGTGCACCTAGGCAGCAGCGCGTTCATGGTCAACATCAGAGTTGATCCAAGCGCGGGCTTGCTTGGGGAAACCTAAAAGCCACCCTGCGGCCAAACGATCGCGAATCTAATTAGTAGAGAATTACATCAGGTCCCTCCAATGCCGCGTGAAATTCGAACCGATATCCAAGCGTTGCGTGGCTTGGCTGTTTTGCTGGTCGTCCTCTATCATGCACGTATTGGGCCGTTTACAGCTGGCTATCTTGGCGTTGACGTATTTTTCGTAATTTCCGGCTTTCTGATCACCAAGCTGGTCCGGACGCAGCTTGAGCAATCGCGCTTCAGCTTTTCGGAGTTCTATTACCGACGTGCGAAGCGTCTATTGCCGGCGGCCTACATCGTCATTGCGCTTACGACGGTCGCCTCGCCGTTTTTGCTTTCGGACGTGGGGCTGCAGGAGTTCCGCAATCAGGTCATAGGGGCCCTCACATTTTCCAGTAACATCGTTCCTTGGTACCAAGTGGACTATTTCGGCCCCGCCGCCGAAACGATGCCCCTCCTGCATTTTTGGTCGCTCTCCGTCGAAGAACAGTACTACCTGCTGCTGCCTCTCTTCTTGGCTTTGGCGCCGAGGAGATGGTGGCTCATCGGAATAGCGGCGTTCCTTGTCGCTAGCCTTGCGCTATGTTTTTATCTGGTCGCCCAGAACCCATCTGCTGTGTTTTATCTTCTGCCGACCCGATCTTGGGAAATGTCCATTGGTTCACTTGGCGCATTGCTTCCAACGATGCCAGTGGTGTCTGCCGTGCTTGTGAAGTTACGTTTCCCAGCACTCGCGCTTCTCCTCCTTGCCCCGATGGGTTTCGCTCATCCAGTCGTGGATGCCGCTTTGATTTGCTTGGCAACTCTGACCTTCCTGCTTGCGCGCACCCGGGACAACATTGTCGTGCGAGGCATGGCGAGGATTGGCGACATCTCTTACTCGCTCTATTTGATCCACTGGCCCGTGCTTGTCTATATGAGAGCTGTTTGGCTGGCGGAGCCTCCGGCGCTTGCGATCTATGCGGCCGTTGCTTTCTCATTTGTTGGAAGCTGGGCGCTTTACTCGTTCGTGGAGGAGCCATTCCGACGGGGGTACGTCATGTCTCGTCTCCGGCTGGTCTCAGGATTGGCGGCCGCATCGGTCCTTCTCGCCTTCTCGCCCTCCGTTGCCATAGCCACAACCGAGAACAAGTTTGATTTTGCCACCATCCGGCGGATCAACTACGGTCTCGCGAGAGCGTGTGATTTCAAACCCGGTCCGCCTCCTCAGGACGTCCCCAAGAGCTGCCAGACCACAAACAGACCAGAATTGCTGGTCTGGGGCGATTCATTTGCCATGGCGCTGGTTCCCGGCTTAGCCAAAACAATCGGCGAAGGCGGACTAGCTCAGCTCACAATGAGCGGATGCTTCCCGGCCATCGGCGTTGCTGCGGTTTCAAAGGAGTTAGCGTCACCCTTTTCTCGTGCCTTCGGCGAGGATTGCATTGACTTCAATGACCGTGTTTTGGCCGTTTTGAAAAATCGGCCGGAGATCAGTACGGTGGCTATTTCAAGCCCTTTCGATACGCCTGTATCGAATGAATATATGGTGCTTAAGAGGAACGGTGAGACTTTCACCGATGCCAAGGTCTCGCAATATATAACCATTGAGGGGATTAAGGCCCTCGTCGAAGGTGTTCGCGCGTTAGGCAAGCGCGTGGTTGTGGTTGCTCCTCCGCCAGTCGGAAACTTCGACATTGGCGATTGCCTGGAGAGGAAGGCGAGGGGAAGCATTATGCTTGGGCGCTACAGCGACTGCAAAATAGATGTCAGTGAATACCGTCGCAGACGCGCCCGTACCCTCGAGCTGTTAAACGAAGTGGCGCTCAAGGCCGACGTAGAAGTCGTTTCCTACCACGACTTTCTCTGCGACGGCACAACATGCAAAAAACCGAGATTGACGGCAAATTCCTTTACCGAGATAGCGGTCACCTTTCCTATGAAGGATCTGAGATCATCGCTCGCCAGACAAATCTTGCTGAGAGGCTGATCAGGGCCGCTCGTTAGAGCGTGTTTGGCCAATGCACTCCTTCCATTTCGAGGGAAGAGGCAGGCGCCCTGGTGCCACCTATGCGTCGTAACAAAAATCGATAGGAGACAATATGCCAGATCAAATCGCAGATAACGTCATCGCCATGATCAAGAAAAACGCTGCTGCGCACGGCACCGACAAAGATCCCTCCTTGAGCGACGACGAAATAACGACTGAGACCGAACTGAGCTCGCTCGATATCGATTCGATAACACTGGCGGATATCCTCTGGGATCTAGAGCAAGCCTATGACATCGGCATCGAGTTTAACACCGCCGAAGCTTGGGCAAATCTTAAAAGTGTTGGCGATCTCATTGAAGCCGTCCGCGCTTTGATAGCAAGGGAGGCTTGAATGGACAGGCGCGTCGTTATCACTGGAATAGGCGGCCTATGCGGGCTCGGAACCAACCACGCCTCCATCTGGGACGCAATGCGCGAAGGGCGTTCAGCTATCGGCCCAATTGCCAATTCAGAACTTCACGAGTTGAAGGGCATGATCGGCGCCGAGATCAAGACGCTACCGGAGCATGGCCTAAATTCGAAGCAATCCAATTCAATGGACCGCTTCAGCTTGCTTGCCGTGATTGCCGCACGCGAAGCCGCAAGACATGCCGAACTCTCCATCGACGAAGGAAATACCTATCGCATCGGTGCGACAGTAGGTGTCGGCGTCTGCGGCTGGGAAGCGATCGAAGCAAACTATCGTGCTCTTCTTTTAGATGGCGCTCGCCGGGCTGCCATCCTTACTGCACCCAAGGTTATGCCGAGTGCTGCCGCCGCTCACGTCAGCATGAGCCTTGGCTTGAGGGGGCCGGTTTTCGGCGTCACGTCAGCCTGTGCCTCGGCCAACCATGCCATCGCCTCGGCGGTGGATCAGATTAGACCTGGCCGCGCCGACGTCATGCTTGCTGGCGGCAGCGATGCCCCGCTTGTGTGGGGCGTGCTGAAGTCTTGGGAAGCACTGCGTATACTTGCACCCGATACCTGCCGCCCCTTCTCGGCCGACAGAAGAGGCGTGGTATTAGGCGAGGGTGCGGCCATCGCGGTATTGGAAAGCTATCAACATGCCGCACGGCGCGGTGCCCCAATTCTTGCTGAAATCGCCGGCGCTGGTCATTCCGCCGATGCGTTCGACATCGTTGCGCCTTCCGTCGAAGGGCCAGTGGCAGCGATGCGAGCCTGCCTTTTAGATGCTGAGCTGAATGCTGAGGACGTGGATTATGTAAATGCGCATGGCACTGGTACCAGAGCCAACGATCAGATCGAAACTGAAGCGATCAAACGTGTCTTCCGGCATCATGCCCACTCAATGTCCGTCTCTTCAACCAAATCCGTGCATGGGCATTGCCTCGGCGCGTCGAGCGCGCTCGAGATGATCGCCTGTGTGATGGCTCTGCGCGAGGGCGTCGTGCCGCCGACCGCCAATCACCGCGAGCCGGATCCCGCTTGCGATCTCGACTTTACTCCCAATGTGCCGCGCGAGCGGAAGGTACACGTAGCGCTGAGCAACGCCTTCGCCATGGGTGGCACGAATGCCGTCGTGGCATTCAAGCGGGTATAGAACCGGGCGTTTTCCTCGCCTTGCCTGTTAATGATTCCGTGCTGAACGTCGGATCTTAGTCGTCTTGGCGCGAGCTGTGCCAGTGGCTCTCTGACTTGGATGATGTTGTCTGCTGGCGCCCGTGAGGTTTGGCCGATCATCGGCGCGTCGATCATGAAGGACGAGAGGTAGTCAATGAATGTAGCACCACGGAACTCCGTAGATTCTCATCGAAAAGAGGATGATCATCTTGCACGTCATCTGTCCAACCGGCACCTCCAGCTTATAGCCATCGGAGGCGCAATTGGAACCGGTCTTTTCATGGGATCAGGAAAGACCATTTCGCTCGCCGGGCCCTCGATTTTGCTCGTCTATGCGATCATCGGCTTCATGCTGTTCTTCGTCATGCGTGCGCTTGGAGAAATCCTGCTATCCAATCCGGACTATCGTTCGTTTGCGGATTTCGCCGGGGATTATCTCGGCCCCTGGGCGCAATTTTTCACCGGCTGGACCTACTGGCTCTCCTGGATTGTGACCGGGGTGGCCGAGGTCGTGGCCGTCTCCAGCTACGTGTCATTTTGGATCCCAGATATGGCGCTCTGGATACCGGCGCTTGGTCTTATATTCACGCTTCTCGCCCTCAACCTGCCGACCGTACGCAATTTCGGTGAAATCGAATTCTGGTTTGCGCTCATCAAGATCGTCACCATCGTGTCGCTTATCGTTACCGGTGCTTACATGCTTTCCACAGGCCTCACACTGCCCGATGGAAGCAGGGCATCGGTCTCGCATCTATGGCTGCATGGCGGCTTCTTTCCGAACGGCTTCCACGGCTTCGTTGCCGGTTTCCAAATTGCTGTGTTTGCCTTTGCGGGTATCGAACTCGTTGGAATGACCGCGGCAGAGACCAAAGACTCGACCCGCAACCTGCCGAAGGCAATCAACTCGATTCCGGTCCGTGTGGCACTCTTCTATCTCGGTGCCCTGTTCGTCATCCTCACGGTCATTCCATGGAATCAAGTCGATCCGAATTCGAGCCCCTTTGTCGCTATGTTTTCGCTTGCCGGCCTCGGTATTGCCGCCCATGTGGTGAATTTCGTCGTACTGACCTCGGCGGCATCAAGTGCCAACTCAGGCATATATTCAACATCGCGCATGGTCTACGGACTTGCGACCCTCCGGCTGGCGCCGGGCTTATTCGGCAAGTTGAACCGAAGGAAGGTCCCGGTAAATGCCTTGTTCTTCTCGTGCGTCTTTCTGCTGGCGGGGATCGGCCTGCTTTATTCCGGAGACAATGTCATCGAGGCTTTCACGATCGTCACGACGGTTTCTGCAGTGCTTATCATCTTTATTTGGTCGATCATCCTTGCATCTTACCTGCAATATCGCCGCAAGCGGCCTGACTTACACGAAAAATCGACCTTCAAAATGCCCGGCGGACGTGCCGCTGTCGCGATGGTCTTCGGCTTCTTCACCTTTATCTTGTGGGCTTTGGCGCAGAAGCCGGACACGGCTATCGCCTTGAAGGTTACGCCGCTGTGGTTCGTATTGCTCGCAATCGCCTATGTAGTAGTCAAAAAGGCACGGCGCTCGCGATTGCCCGGCGAGGGCGTAAATGGTCTTGATCAAATATGATGAAGAGTTTCCGCCGGATAAGAAGCTGCGAGACGCCAGTGCGCCATGCTGCCGATGCGTCGTCCCCTGATCGCCTTTTCCGAAGACCTGCTCGTGTAACTCAAGAAAGTGGCAGATGCGCCACCGGGTTCCTGGTTCGTATTGGCGAGTTTGTAGGAAGAACCACGAATTGTCAGAAACACCACACGGCCGGCTGCCAATCAAGCACCGGAGCTGTTCCTTCGCTATCTTGCAAAGGCTCAAAAACGAACCGCGGGCCGGCCTAACAATGCGACGTTCAGCACGCCATTTCGAAGCCAGACACGACGGTCGCTCCTTTTAAGCTGGCCAGCGGACGGACCTCAAAATCTAAGGAGAAACATGCAAGGTTCTCTAAATTATAATTTGCGAGGCGGTTGATCACGGCAGAAGGTCCGGATGGCTGAGAATGTCTTCGCCCATCCGCTGTTCAGCAGTCCCTGCCACTTATCCTGTCGGGTCGGCGGTCTCGGCGGTCAATCGCTTGAAGATTGGCACCAGCCGCGGATGGCGGCCGGCGGGTGGATGCTGAATATCGACCGTGCGACCTAATTTTTTCTGCCGCTTAAGCCAGTCGCGTAAGGTCTCTGCGCAGATATGGTCCACATAGTGCAAATCGCTGCTGGCGATCCGGACTGTGCAACCAGCTGGAAGCGATTCCAAAGTATTAAGGAGCGCGGGAACATCCCTGCAAGTCGCAACGCCACCAAGCGTCAGATGAACCGTCTCAGCATCTTCCATTCGATCGATAGCAAGCTTGCGCCGCAGATAAGGAAGGATCTCGAAAATCGAGAGCGTCAAACCTAGAGCAACACCCACGAGCAGGTCTTGCAGTACGACCATCGCAACAGTCGCAATCCAGATGCCCACGGGAAGCCAACCATGATGATCGAAGAGATCGCGCACGTGATGAAGGCTGATCAGCCGCCAACCCGTCACGAGCAGTATTGCGGCCAGGGCCGTCAGCGGCACCATGGAAAGCAATTGCGGCAGCAACACCGTAAGGCCAAGAATCCAGACGCCATGCAGGACAGCCGATGCCCGTGTACGCGCCCCGGCTTGGATATTTGCCGAGGAGCGTACGATAACACCAGTGATCGGCAGACCACCGAGCAGTCCGCAGAGCCCGTTGCCAATACCTTGTGCAAAAAGCTCCTTGTTGAAGCGTGTGCTGGCGCCGTCATGCATCCGGTCGACAGCCGCAGACGACAGCAATGATTCCGCACTGGCGATGACCGCAATCACCAGCGATGTGACGACGATTCCAGGCTGAGCCATATTCGCGAAACTTTCCACTGTCGGCAATGAAATGCTGTTTGCTAGAGATGCAGGAACCTCGACCCTGGCAATCGGTAGCCGCAATGCAGCCGTTAATGTAGTTCCGATGGCAACGCCTACCAGCGCACTCGGGACCAGCCTCAGCCGGTTGGGCCTGAATTTTTCCCAGCCGATCATCGCGAGCAAGGAAATCAGCCCTATAAGCAAGTCGACGGATTCGCTCGTCATGCCGCCTCCCCAAAGATGTCCGAATGTTCGTTCCATCGCCACGACGTTTTCAATGCCCCCCGCAGCCGGTTTGGCCCCCATCAAAACGTGTATTTGTCCGAGGATGATCAGAATGCCGATACCGGCGAGCATACCGTGAACGACAGCGGGCGAGATTGCCCGAAACCATGATCCGATCTTCAGGAACGCGGCAAGGATCTGCAAAAGCCCAGCAACGATCAGGACCGGCCCGAGCATGGCCACTCCATATTGTTCGACAAAGCCGAAGACGATGACCGCCAGACCAGCGGCAGGGCCCGATACTTGCAGGGGCGAACCCGCCAGCAAGCCCACGACAATGCCGCCGACGATGCCTGATATCAGGCCCATGGCAACAGGCACGCCAGAGGCAACTGCAATTCCAAGGCAAAGCGGGATAGCAACGAAAAAGACGACAAGCGACGAGGCGAAATCGCGCGAAAAAGCGAAGCTGTTATTGGTCATGGCACTACTCCGCTGCAACTGCGGCTAGGACTTGCGGCCGATCGCGACCGGTAACGGCGACCGGTAACGGCCCGTCCTCGCGTATCTTTGTGAAGCGGGCGGCCGACCCGTCGTAAACCTCCACCTCTCCCGTTTCGATATCGAAAAACCACCCGTGCAGCGTCATGTCATTGGTCGCAAGCCTTGCTGCAACGGAAGGATGTGTGCGCAGGTGGTCAAGCTGAACAATGACGTTCTCCATAGCGATAGCGCGGACCTTTTGACGTTCGGAAAGGTCGGCCGGATAGGCTTGGCAAACGATCGAATGCGCAGCGTAACCATGCTTTAGCCAAGCGGCGACGTTGGGCATGGACTTTAGCAATTCGGGACGGCAGAGCCCTTTCATCGCGCCACAATCGGAATGGCCACAAACGATGATGTCTCGAACCGCGAGAGCTACGACGGCATATTCTATTGCTGACGAAACGCCACCGTTTGCGGTTGAAAATGGTGGAACGATATTTCCGGCATTGCGGCATACGAACAGCTCACCTGGTCCTGACTGGGTAATGGTTTCGGGCAAGACTCGACTGTCGGCGCACGAAATCATCAAGGCGTGCGGCTGCTGTCCCTCTTGCGCAAGCTTGCGGTAAAGTGCCTGGTAGTTCGGGAACACGGCACCGCGGAAGTTCGAGATTCCTTTTAGTAGATCACCCATAGCAAGTCCTCATTGTCGGGGTGGATGGAAGCAGGGCGCGCGCGATCGTCGGAATCCGCAATCATTTCGCAACTGCGAGATGGAAGTGTGATACGCAAAGAGGATGCCAAGACGTCGATCGCCTCGTTTATTTCGCACTAATACGAGCATGCTCAGTCATTGACGACAGCTTGTCGCTGTAGTCATTCCAGACATCCAGTGAGCGCGAGCGCTTGATCGTAGGTCCCCAGATCAATGTGATGCTGCAATGCAAAATTTTAGAACTTCATAGTTCCTTGCTTGCTCGGATTGAGGCGCAATGCCGAGTCTGGGAGCCATGGTTCTACGCCCGCTCGTAAGAATAACGACGAGTAGGGGCGCGCGACTACGGACCAGCACCGCAGTATCAATGCGAGGTTCTGACCGACAAGATCGCCGCGGCCAAAGCCATCGCAGCTAGGCCTGCCGCCCCGATCGGCAGCACCGACAAGTCATAATTTGCAATAAGCCTGCCGCCGACTACGGTACCGCCGCAACGCCCACGTGCATTGCGGTGACATTCGCACCGATTATAATGTCGCTCGGGCTTCGGCCGAGATCCGCAATATCGCTCTGGACGATCGGCGAAATCGACCAGCTCGCGCATCCCCAAATTGAAAGGCTGGCGAAAAAAAGATGCTGCTTTCTGACACGCATAGCAGCAACGTTGTGACGAGATAGATTGCAGGGCTCGCGACCAGCGCGAGCCGACGACCTGCGAGGTCAGAAAGAATACCGGCCAGCACGCCCCCCGCCATGCCCGACGACCCGAAAACGGCGTAAAGAAAGGCCTCCCAGTGTGGCCCGAAGAACCCCTTGCTCGCGGCGTAAGAGGTCAAATAACTGAAGAGGGTGAAATGACCTGCAATGAACAAAATAGAAACACACTGCGCCATCATCTGATTGCGATCCCGGAAATGAGCTAGATACAGTTTGCCAAAAGGCGAGCGCTTGCTCGGCGACCCGACATTCGGTAGCACGACGATTACAAGCCATATAGCGACGACAGATAGGCCAATCATTGCAAGGCCTACGGCGGCGCCAACCAATCAAATGTGTAATCCACACGCCCAGAGGTACCCCCAAAAAAAGCGAGCCGCTTATTCCAAGGTACACGGAGGCTATGGCACGAGCTCGATATCTTTCCGAGACGATCTGAACTGCACAACCGACGGGGCATACCGATATCTGCGCGCAAGCCATAGCCGTGATGATCCTCGAGGCGCTTATTGGGAGCAGCCCCGATCCACCGATCACAACCGGCACATTGCTCCCTGCAAAGATTGACATGGCCGCGAGGAGCGTCGGTTTTACATCGAAGCGATAGGAAATCAGTGTAGCTATCGGCGCGAAGAACGCGTAGGTGACCGAGAACACTGAAATGAGGATACTTGCTTCGGACTCGCCTACTCCAAGGCTGCCGGCTACATTCGGCAGCACCCCGATGAAAACGTTCTCGGCCAATCCGGTGATAAACACAGCAGTAGTGAGTACGAGAATTCGATTCATACCGCCAACTGCGCTGGATTGGCCGGCGCTTGCGCGGTCTCTTTTCCACCAGCTCTGCCCGATGCTCTCATCAGTCCTCGTATGCCCTGACTTCAATCAGTTTTTTGCGGGCCGAGATGGGCTCCTGCCTCATACCGATTGGACGCCCTGGGAACAGTTTGCAACGAGATCGGCTGCGTAAAGTACTCGTACTTGCCCGTCAGCACGCCTTGCGTGAATTGAAGCGCATGCTTGCCAAAGAACCACTCTTCAACAGCATAGCCGCGGGTCAGTTCGATTGGCGAGGTAAGGTTCAGTCCGGGCATTTCGATCCGATTGACCGTCGTCGGCCGGTTGCATAACAGTCTGAGGTCCTCAACGTGGATCCCGAGCGGGATCTTTTCGAACAAATCGCCAGGCAGAGCGTCGCTGTTCGACAGGTCGACTTTGGTGAATGGCAAAGGGCCGTCGGGTCCTGCCTTTCTAGAGAGGAACTTTTCTACGGCGTGGACATGCGTCGCAATCCCGGGATGGGAATCCCATTTCGCGTAAAAATCAGAGCGTAGTACCTGCCAGTCTGCATAGAGTGAGTCGAGATCGCCCCGATCAAATGAATTCGCGTGCCGGCACTCGTACGGGACCGGATACCGGGAAGTCCCGATGATCGATGTAAAATTGTGAAATCCACCCTCGTTGGTCCGTTGTCTCAACTCGTTGATCAACGGAACCCACACATCCTTGGTCACAAAGTGCAACGACGAGTGTGCCAAAGCCAGGTCGTATCTCTCATCAGGGACGAAATCCTCGATTCTCCCTTCGATCACATCGATATTCAACGAATGTTCGTCTGCAACCGATCGCAGTTTTCTGACCGCGCTCGATGACGGTTCCAATGCAGTTACCGCATGCCCCCTGAATGCAAGAAAGAGAGCGTTCCTGCCTTCGCCGCATCCTAGGTCGACGACCATTGCGTTTCTTGGCAGTTGCTGTTCTATCTCATAGACTTCGACGCTTGGCCCGCCCATCGTCCAGACGTTGGGATCCGAATAGCCTCGTTCCCAAAACCGCTCGCTGTTTTTCATTTAGGAACGTACCTTTCTTCACGGATTTTCACGTGGTCCGAGAAGAGATGATGCGCTATCAGGTTGCTGTACTTGTAACCTTTCCGGGTCAGGGCAATGGCGCCATCGCCCCGCAAATCGATGCAGCCTTCGACTTCCAGAGCATCTATCACCTCCAAAAAATCGGCGCGGAGGTCCCGTCCGAATCGTCGTGAATAATCTGCTTCTGAAAGCTGGTTGAGCGTAAGGTTAAGTATAAAATATCTCAACCGTTCTTCGGATTCGTCTAATATAACTCCGTATTTCAGCAAATTCCGACTAGTCATCTCGAGATGTATATAATCGTCGATGGCTTTGCCGACATTCTTCAGCGCGACGGCATAGTCGAGGCTGTAGTGATATTTCCCGTTATAACTTCGCGCGCCTGCTCCGATGCCTATCATCGGAACACCGAGGAAGTCAGAGGTTTCCTGGCCGTAGGCGCTGGTGCCTTCTGGAAGGCAGGTAAAACGGGTGAAAGATTCCTGTCGATACTCATTGTCCTGCATAAAATCGACATTGCTGTCGTAGATCTCATATTTGAGGCGGTCTTCCACATATTCTTGCGGTCGAGATCGCTGCTGCTTTTGCATAGCAGTGAGCGGCCGGCTGATCGCCGGATAAAGCGAAACGGTTGTTGGCCGAAAGGACAAAATCTGCTCCAGCGAGCGCTTCCAACTTTCCGGCGTTTGACGGAAGAGGCCGTAGATCAAGTCGAGATTGAAGTTATCGAAACGCTTGCGAACTGCTTCAATGGACGAAATCGACACAGAAACCTGATATGGGCGGCCGGACGCTCTCAGTTCGACGGAATCCATCGTTTGGATTCCCATGCTGATCCGGTTCACGCCTTGGTTCTTCAAAAAATCCAGCAGTTCCCCCGACACAGTGTCGGGAGATCCTTCGACGCACACCTCGGTCGAACGGTCGATATTTGGAAAGCCATCTCGAACGGAAGAGAAAATCTGGGCCAGCCGATCGATGGGCAGGAGAGTTGGGGTTCCGCCGCCGATATAGACCGATGCGACAGATCTGTGAGCGGCAAATGTTGCATAAAGGCTTATCTGCCAGCAGATCTTTTCGACATAACGTCGAATAAGATCCTCCGTGTGCCGCGTGGTCAGAAAGAGCGTGCAATAGGTGCACCTATATCGGCAAAATGGCACATGTATGTATAACGCTACCGGCGCCTGGTCGTTTGAATCCCACACATCGCTCAATCGAATGTTTTCAAGCTCTTTATATGTCCGTTTTGGGGGGTAGCTGTATACATACGCCTTGAGGTCGCCTTTGCCGATGGCTTCCCTCAAGGAATTTGCAAATGATTGCATGCTCCTTTCTCCTGCGGCCGGCACTATTCGGCAATCTGCGCGAGGTCGGCGTCAAGGCGCTTGCGCACGAGATTTGGAACGGTTGCAGTCTTGATGGCATCGAGATTGGTGGGGCTGTCGCCAACTTGAATGAGGGCCACCATGCCCAAGCTCATATGCGGCGTGCATTTCACCACATAGGCCCCGGGCATATCGAGTTTTGCGCGATATTCCTCGTTCGCTTTAGATTTGAACTCCGGTGCGCCTTTTGGGATCAAACCTTTGAACGTTTCGACATTGTGTCCCTTATCAACCGGAATAAACGTCACCGTGTCGCCTGGTGCGATCTTCGTGAAACCTGGCTCAAAAACCATTGCGCCGTCCGTGCCCCTGTTCAACATCCGGATTTGGTGGTCCGCCGCCATCAGTGGCATCGCTGATGCGGTCAGCATCGCCGTTGCGACGATCGGACAGATTTTCAAACCCATTTCTGATCTCCTTTCGCGATAGCCCGATTAATTGTCCGCCCGAAGCTTTAGGCGCGAACGGGCTGACATTCCTTGAGATCGAGCAATCTTTGATCAATTTCTACGTCAAGCCCGCGCGCCGGTGTCCATCCGCGCGCGGACGAAGTCGCTGCGGCACTCGAGGGGCGCCTCATCCGCGGGTGATCAAAGCGCAGTTGGATGCAATCAGGTGATCATCAAACAAAATCGCGGCGTTCGTTGAGAGAGATCAAGGACTGAGTGCCCGTCACGTGCGAATAGTTCCCAAAAGTGGCGAGAAAGGCGGCCGCCTTTGGCGTGGTCGTCTGTACATCGGGAAGCATGACATGAATTACACCGCTGAAACCATGCTGGTTGCGGTCGGGGCTTTTTTGGCACTGGTCGGCGCGGGGGTCGCTCATGACCAGCTTTTTGCAACCCACATGGGGATACTGTTCTTCTGTTTGCTAGCGGGCACGGTACTGCTTCTGCGGCGAATTGATTTTTCCCCCGTGACAGTGAGCGCCAAACCCAAAAACGGAGCCTATTTTGACGAGGTCATCCGCTATGGATTGATTGCCACCGTCTTTTGGGGGGTGATCGGCTTCCTGATCGGTGTCGTGATCGCCCTGCAACTTGCCTATCCGGATCTGAACGTCGCGCCGTATTTCAATTTTGGTCGCTTGCGCCCACTTCATACCTCTGCCGTCATCTTCGCCTTCGGCGGCAACGGGTTGATAATGACCTCCTTTTACGTCGTCCAGCGCACCTGCCGAGCCCGGCTCTTCGGCGGCAATCTCGGTTGGTTCGTGTTCTGGGGATATCAACTTTTCATCGTCATGGCCGCGACCGGCTATGTTCTCGGGATCACGCAGGCTCGCGAATATGCCGAGCCCGAATGGTATGTCGACATCTGGCTCACCATTGTCTGGGTCGCCTATCTTGTCACCTTTTTGGGAACGATCCTGAAGCGCAAGGAGCCGCACATCTATGTCGCGAACTGGTTCTATCTGAGTTTCATCGTCACCATCGCCGTGCTGCATGTCGTCAACAATCTCGCGATGCCGGTGTCTTTCCTTGGCTCAAAGAGCTATTCGCTATTTTCGGGCGTGCAGGGTGCCCTGACACAATGGTGGTACGGCCACAACGCCGTCGGCTTTTTCCTGACCGCCGGCTTCCTTGGCATGATGTACTATTTCGTACCGAAGCAGGCGAACCGCCCAATCTATTCCTATCGCCTGTCGATCATCCATTTCTGGGCCCTGATCTTCATGTACATCTGGGCTGGTCCGCATCATCTGCATTACACGGCATTGCCCGATTGGGCGCAGACTTTGGGCATGGTCTTCTCGGTGATGCTGTGGATGCCTTCCTGGGGCGGCATGATCAACGGTCTGATGACTCTTTCGGGCGCCTGGGACAAGATCCGTACCGACCCGATCATCCGCATGATGATCGTCGCGATCGCCTTTTATGGCATGTCGACCTTCGAAGGCCCGATGATGTCGGTCAAGACGGTCAACTCGCTCAGTCACTATACCGAATGGACCATCGGTCACGTTCATTCCGGCGCGCTCGGCTGGGTCGGCATGATCACGTTCGGCGCCATCTACTACCTGACGCCAAAGCTCTGGGGGCGCGAGCGGCTTTACAGCCTCCGTATGGTCAACTGGCATTTCTGGCTCGCCACGCTGGGCATCGTTATCTACGCCGCGGTGCTGTGGGTCGCCGGCATCCAGCAAGGCCTGATGTGGCGCGAATACAATAGTCAGGGTTTCCTCGTCTATTCCTTCGCAGAGACCGTGGCTGCGATGTTCCCCTATTATCTTCTGCGCGCCGTCGGTGGTGCTCTCTATCTGGCAGGGGGAGTGATCATGGCCTGGAACGTCGCAATGACCATCCGGGGCCGCCAGCGCGACGAAGCCGCGATCCCCAGCGCTTTCATCGCCAAGGCCGCCGAGTGAGAGAAACATGTCAATACTCGCCAAACACCAGATCATCGAGAAAAATGCTACCCTTCTGCTTGTCGGGTCGCTGTTGGTGGTCAGCATTGGCGGCATCGTCGAGATCGCGCCGCTGTTCTATCTCCAGAACACGATCGAGAAGGTGGAAGGCATGCGCCCGTACACGCCTCTCGAGCTGGCCGGGCGCAATATCTACATCCGCGAAGGCTGCTATCTCTGCCATAGCCAGATGATCCGACCGTTCCGCGACGAAGTGGAGCGTTACGGCCATTATTCGCTCGCCGCCGAGTCCATGTATGACCATCCGTTCCAGTGGGGCTCGAAGCGCACGGGACCGGATCTGGCGCGTGTCGGCGGTCGTTATTCCAATGAGTGGCACGTCCAGCATCTGTCCAACCCGCGCGAGGTGGTGCCGGAGTCGATCATGCCTACTTACGCCTTTCTCAAGGAGAGGGAGGTCACGGTTAAGGATATCGGCATGGATCTCAAGGCGAACGAGGATGTCGGCGTACCCTATAGCCAAGACATGCTGGCGAATGCGGAAGCCGACATGCGGGCGCAAGCCGATCCAAACGCAAATACGACGGATCTGCTGGCGCGATATCCGAAAGCGAAGGTCGGCGATTTCGATGGCGATGCCGCCAGGCTGACCGAGGTGGACGCGCTCGTCGCATATCTGCAAATGCTCGGAACGCTGGTTGATTTCTCGACTTACGACGATGCCACCGGCTATCGCTGAGGTGCCTCCGTGGAAACATACACTGCAATGCGTCACTTCGCCGACAGTTGGGGGCTCCTCGCACTGGCCTTGTTTTTCGTGGGGGCTATAGCCTTCACGCTCCGGCCAGGCAGCAAAAAAGGCGCCAACGAAGCCGCTGACATACCTTTAAAGGACGATTGAGATGTCGGACAAACCTATAGACGAACTCAGCGGCGTCGAAACAACGGGCCATGAGTGGGACGGCATCCGCGAACTCAACAATCCCATGCCCCGATGGTGGGTGTGGACATTCTATGCCACGATCCTCTGGGCCGTCGGCTATGCCATCGCCTATCCCTCCATACCCCTGATCAGGGATACCACCAAAGGACTGATCGGGTTCTCAAGCCGGGCTGAACTGCAGCACGAAATGAACAACGCCAAGATTGAGCAGGCTCGCCTCGATGTTCTGATCGCCGCGAAATCCGTTGAAGAAATCGATGCCGACCCAACGCTGCGTGAGTTTGCAATTGCAGGCGGCGCCTCGGCCTTCAAGGTCAATTGCGCGCCGTGTCATGGCTCCGGTGCCACCGGCGCTCCGGGGTTTCCCAATCTAAACGACGACGATTGGCTATGGGGCGGCAGTCTTCCCGCCATTCAACAGACAATCGCTCATGGCATCCGCTTCGATGCCGATCCCGAGACGCATGTCTCTGAGATGCCCGCCTTCGGTGATGTACTCGAACGCACCCAGATACGCCAGGTAGCCGCTTACATTTGGGCCTTGACCAACACAGTTTCCGATCCGGCAGCGGCCGACGCCGGCAAGCAGGTATTCCTCGACAATTGCGCCGTCTGTCATGGCGAAGACGACAGGGGAAAACAGGAGTTTGGCGCACCAAATCTCGCCGACGCGATCTGGCTTAAGGGGCGAGGGGAGCAAGCGATCATCCGCCAGGTGACCCTGCCCAAACACGGCGTTATGCCAGCTTGGTCTGCCCGGCTGGGCGAAACCACCGTGAAGGAGTTGACGGTGTTTGTTCATTCCTTGGGCGGTGGAAAATAGAAAAGAAAAATCACGAATTCACGTGCATCACAATCTTTATGGCCTGATGGCGATACGGTCAGCAGTCGATCACGATCTTGTCTCTCTACGCAATGCGGTTGCGTTCGGACAGCCAGAAAACTTGCTCGTAGAACTGAAAAAGTTAGCAGCGTTTTGATTTCACTCAACGATCGCAAGCTAGCAAGCTGCTATTCTCCGGGCCTGGAGGACGTCCCTTCGTGCTGTGGCTCGTAGTTCCTCCGGGCCACACCCCCCTCCCGGAGTGTGGCTCTCCTTTTGATTGAGCCGATAGGCTTGCTTTTTCTCTCCCGGACTTGCGTCGAGAACGCTTGGTTCGTCAAATGCAGGATGAGGATCATCAACAGGATGGTATGCGATGATCCTCACCATAGCTCCCATGACAGGTGACGATCGCATCGAACGGACAGGCGCCGACGACGTTGGTGTCCGGCGCAACCGTCAGCCGCTTTATGCCGCGCGAAAGAAAGTGTTTCCAAAGCGAGCGCAGGGTCGGTTCCGGCGATTCAAATGGATCATCATGCTGATCACGCTCGGCATCTACCATCTTTCTCCGTGGATTCGCTGGGACCGAGGTCCATATGCGCCCGACCAGGCGATTCTCATCGACCTCGCCTCTCGTCGCTTCTTCTTCTTTTTCATCGAGATATGGCCACAGGAGTTCTTCTATGTGGCCGGTCTGCTTGTCATGGCTGGCTTTGGCCTGTTTCTCGTAACGTCGGCGGTGGGGCGGGCATGGTGTGGTTATGCCTGTCCACAGACGGTATGGGTCGATGTCTTCCTTGTCGTGGAACGCGCGATCGAAGGTGATCGCAACGCGCGCATGAAACTCGATGCGAGTCCCTGGACACCGGACAAGATTGCAAAGCGGGTCGCCATACATGGCATATGGGTTCTTATCGGCGTCCTCACAGGCGGCGTATGGATCTTCTATTTCGCGGATGCGCCATCCCTTGCTGTTGCCTTATTCAAGGGCCAGGCGCCGGCCGTCGCCTATGCCACGGTCGCCCTTCTCACCTCGACCACTTACATTCTTGGCGGGCTGATGAGGGAACAGGTCTGCACCTACATGTGTCCGTGGCCCCGCATCCAGGGCGCGATGCTGGACGAAAATTCCCTCGTCGTGACCTACAACGACTGGCGCGGTGAGCCGCGCTCCCGTCACGCCAAAAAAGCCCAAGCGGCGGGCCTGGCTACCGGCGATTGCGTGGACTGCAACGCTTGCGTTGCCGTCTGTCCGATGGGGATAGATATCCGCGACGGTCAGCAAATGGAATGCATCACCTGCGCCTTGTGCATCGACGCCTGCGACGGTGTGATGAATAAGCTCGATAAGCCACGCGGCGTGATCTCCTATGCGACGCTAAGCGAGTATGCCGCGAACCTGAACCTGGCGACGAATGGTGGCGCGAGCCCTGTGCAACCGCATCTCGTGCGAAACGCCGATGGCGACTTCATCGAGAATATCCAGCACTTCAACTGGCGCGTGATCTTCAGGCCGCGCGTTCTTTTCTATGCGGCTGTTTGGGCAGCGATCGGGGTGGCGATGCTCGTGCATTTGGCGCTCCGGGAGCGGCTGGAACTGAACGTGGTTCACGACCGCAATCCGCAATATGTCCTGGAGTCCGATGGATCGATCCGCAACGGCTATACGCTTCGCGTGCTCAATATGGTGCCGATGCCGAGGAGAATCGATATCCGACTGGACGGCGCGGAGGGAGCGACGATGAAGATCCCCGAACTCTCGAAGGAGGAAGGCCGGCACTTCACTGTCGATGTGGATCCGGACGCGGCCACCTCGCTCAAAGTGTTCGTCACGCAAAAGGCCAAGCCGGAAACAATCAAGGAATTCCTGTTCGTCATAGAGGACGAAAATCATGCGGATCGGGCTACGCACCGGGCCGCCTTCAACGTGCCGGGAGCGCCGAAATGAGAAGCCAAGTTATCACCGGAGGTCCCTTCACCGGCCGCCATATGCTGATCGTCATTGTTGCGTTCTTCGCCGTGGTGATCGGAGTGAACGTGACGATGGCAGTTCTCGCTTCCACGAGCTGGAGCGGGCTTGTGGTGGAAAATACCTATGTGGCAAGCCAGGAATTCAACGGCAAGGCCGCCGCCATGCGTGCTATGGCGAGCAGCGGCATTTCGGGCGATCTGTTACTGCGCCGCGATGTCATTCAGTACGATATTCATAACCGTGACGGGTCGCCGGCGGTGGTTGACGACGTGACGCTGACGTTCAGAAGGCCCGTGGGCGACCGGGAGGACTTCGCGCTTGCACTGACGAAGACAAGCGAAGGCCATTTCGAAGCGAAACATCGCATTGAGGGAGGCGACTGGATCGTGGAAACCGTCTCGCGCAGAGACGGTGTCACGGTAATGCATGAGGCTAGGCGCATCGACACGGCGGAGTTTGGACAATGACCTGCTGCACGATGGACGCGGAAAGCGTCATGACAACGAGCAATAGCTGCGCCAGTGCCGAGGAGATCGTCCTCGCCAGCCATCCGCTGGGGGAGGGCCTTCGTCAATTGGACCTCAGCGTTCCCGATATGCACTGTGGCGCTTGCATTTCGACCATTGAACGGTCCTTATGCAGGTTACCCTATGTAACGCGCGCCCGGGTCAACCTGACTGCGCGGCGGGTCAGTTGCACCTATGTCGAGCACCTTGATAATGCTGTCGTCGATCCGTCGGGTATTCTGTCCGCGATCACCGAAGCCGGGTACCGGGCGCATATTTTCACTCCCGCCGCGCCCCAGACGAATAGTCTGCGCAATCAATTGCTCTTGGCCGTTGGTGTCTGCGGCTTTGCCGCAGCCAATATCATGCTGCTCTCGGTATCGGTCTGGTCCGGTGCAGATGCAGCAACGCGAGACCTGTTTCATTGGATTTCCGCGATGATTACAGCGCCGGCCCTAATTTATGGCGGCCGTTTCTTTTTTCGATCGGCTTGGAATGCCTTGAAGAATGGGCGCACCAACATGGATGTGCCGATTTCGCTCGCTGTCACGCTCTCCTATGCCGTATCGTTGTGGGAGACGATCCATCACGGAGAGCATGCATGGTTTGACGCCTCCGTGTCGCTGCTGTTCTTCCTGCTCATTGGCCGCACGCTCGACCACATCATGCGGCAAAAGGCGCGAGCCGCGGTCAACAGCCTGGCGAGACTTGCGCCACGCGGCGCGCTGGTGATAGCTGCCGATGGGAGCAAGCGCTACACCGCGATTGAAGATATCAGCATCGGTGATCATGTTTTCATCGCTGCCGGCGAACGCATTCCCGTCGACGGCGCCGTGACCGCAGGTACGAGCGAGCTGGATCTCTCTATTGTCACGGGCGAAAGTATACCAGTTGCTGTCGCGAACAGCGCGGAGGTGAGATCTGGTGCGATGAACCTCATGGCGTCATTGACCATTCGCGCGACGAAGACGGCGCAAAACTCGCTGCTTGCGGAAACCATCAACCTTATGGAGGCAGCAGAAGGAGGCAGGGCGCGCTATCGCAGGGTCGCGGATCGTGCAGCCGGCCTTTACGCTCCGGCGGTTCATTTACTTGCGCTGCTTTCCTTTCTTGCCTGGGGCTCCCTTGGTGGAGATTGGAAGCATGCCATGCTTGTCGCCGTCGCGGTGCTGATCATCACTTGTCCTTGCGCGCTTGGTCTAGCAGTGCCGGTCGTCCAGGTTGTTGCCGCAGGCAACCTGTTTCGCCGCGGCATCATGATCAAGGACGGCTCCGCTTTGGAGCGTCTCGCGGAAATCGATGCCGTCGCGTTTGACAAGACCGGCACGTTGACGATGGGCCAGCCGCGGCTCGTCGAGATGGTGGATGTGGGGTCGGAGGAAAGGGCGATCGCGGCCGGAATTGCTGCGCATTCCCGCCATCCGCTCTCTCAGGCGTTGCTGCGGAGTGCCGGCGGCAAGGGGCAACGGTTCGACAGCGTCGTCGAGATACCGGGCGCGGGCCTGGAAGTCGAAACCGCCAGGGGGCTATATCGTCTCGGCCATATGGAGTTCGCTTGTTCGATCCCGCCCCGAGAAGAAAAAGAAGCGGATGACTCGCTCTCCGAGGTCGTTCTGTCGAGGAACGGTATCGCACTTGCCCGATTCTATTTCGAAGACACGCTTCGCCCCGGAGTAGCCGTAGCCATTCGTCAGCTCGGTCTTGCAGGGCTGCAGACGATGATCCTGTCTGGCGATCGGCAAGCCGTCGTCGAGTCGACAGCGCGGCTATTGCATGTGGATCGCTGGATTGCGGAATTGGATCCGAAACAGAAAGTGGAAGAGTGCACACGCTTGGCCGAGGCGGGCAACAAGGTCATGATGGTTGGTGACGGCATCAACGATGCGCCGGCACTTACGGCGGCGCATGTGTCGATGGCTCCCGCGACTGCGTCCGACATTGGCCGACAGGCGGCAGACCTGGTTTTCCTGAATGACCGTCTCGACGCGGTTCCGGAGGCGATCTGCGTCGCGCGGCGCGCGGCAGCTTTGATCCGTCAGAACTTCGCCCTTGCCATCGGTTACAATGTGCTCGCTGTTCCCATCGCTATCGCGGGCTATGCGACGCCGCTTATCGCCGCCGTCGCCATGTCGTCGTCTTCGCTGATCGTCGTGACGAATGCATTGCGACTCAACCACTGGAATCGGCGGGAGCAACTTAGGCATGATGGCAAACATGCAGCCTCAGCAGGAGGGTCCATATGAATATGCTGATCTATTTGATCCCGCTGGCATTGTTCATGGGTACGCTCGGGCTGGGAGGCTTTCTGTGGTCGCTAAAGAGCGGACAGTATGATGATTTGGAAGGGGCTTCGTGGCGCATCTTAGTGAGTGAGGATAATGCGCCCGAGGGGGCGCAACAATCGACAAGCGCCAGTGCAGATGACCCGACGAAACTGCTAAATTCCCAACTGCCTGGAATCCACAGACGGTCTTACACGAAGAGGTTTTTCCGAAATGATGATTCGAAACCGCGTTGAATTGCGCGAGGCTTTCTGCCCGGATAATCCAACACGTCTCATGCCAAACGTCATTCAAGTGACTGAAACGTTGCGAAATTGCCACACAAGGCCAGGGTTTGTCTGCGACAGGCAGTCCAATTTTCTTTAGTTGAGCCGCCTCAAATCCTGACGTGCCAGCCGATGTTACTGCTCCTCGATTCACGAATTTCAGATCGAAGGAGACAAGAATGACTTCCAAGGACATCATACGGGTCATCATCGCTACTGCAATATTGGGTATCGTGAGCACCGCGCACGCTGCCGATCTGACGACACCACCAAGTAGGGCTCCCATTCCCGCGGCAGCCAACAGAAACCCATGGCAGATGCGGCTGCGCGCGCTTGGTGTGATCACTACTGACTCTGGGCGCGTCGACGGCTTGCCGGGTTCGGATCTTTCCTTTTCGGACACGGTCGTGCCGGAATTCGACATCTCGTATTTCTTCACCGAGAATATCGCCGCTGAACTCATCCTGGGCACAACCTACGCTAAGGTGCATGGCGGCGGCTCGATTTCAGCGCTCGGCGAGATCGGCAAGACTTGGCTGCTGCCGCCAACGCTCACCCTACAATACCATTTCACCGACCTTGGCGCTTTTCGGCCATATGTCGGCGCCGGCCTCAACTATACGCTGTTTTACAACCAGTCGGGAAAAAGTGCTCGCAGCCTTGATGTCAAGAACTCCTTCGGTGTCGCGCTCCAGGCCGGCTTCGACTATATGATCGACGATCACTGGGGTGTGAACGTCGACGCCAAAAAGATCTTCCTAAGGCCTGATTTCGACGCCAACGTCGGCGGGGCCAACGTCAGCGGCAAGGCCAGGCTCGATCCATGGCTGCTTGGCGCGGGCGTAACCTATCGTTTCTAGGCCCTCATAAAATCGCTTGGTGTTTAGCGACTTGCGTCATCCAAGGCTCGACCAGCGTTTGGATGGCGTTGGCGTTAGTGATGCTGGGTACGTGCATGCCGACTTGGTCATCAACTTTATGAGAAGATCAAGGTCAACTCGAAGTGGAGTAACTTGAGAAATGGACAAATTCGCAAGCAAGTCACAGCACCGCCGAGCACCCAAAGAGTTCACTTGAGCCTCGTATCCAGGTGCGGCCCGAATTCTGCTCGTACGAATATCGCACGACATCGACGCCGAGGCGCAAAAGGAGGGGCTGGATTACGTAGTCGCAAATGCCCGTAAGGGGGCGATCTCTATATGCCTATGGGAGCATGACATTGCGGGTTCTCGTTAAGGGCGCCGGAATTGCCGGCCTAACAGTAGCACGTCAACTGTGCGCGCGCGGCGCTCACGTAACAGTCTCCGACCCGCATCTTGGATTCGGGCGCTCTGCATCCTGGCTCGCCGGCGGCATGCTGGCGCCCTGGTGCGAGCGGGTAAACGCCGACGAGAGAGTAATGACGTTGGGGAAAATGGCCGTGGAATGGTGGGATGCCGTCCTGCCCGGCCAAGTCATTCATAAAGGGACACTGGTCGCCGCACCTCAGCGGGATTCGGGCGAACTCGGCCGCTTTGCGGCCCGTACGTCTGGGTATGAATGGTTGGACGAAGATGGCATAGCCGAGCTGGATCCCGCCCTTGCACAGCGTTTTCGCAGGGGTCTGTTCTTCCAACATGAAGCTCATCTGAACCCCCGTCAGGCGCTACGGACGTTGAAAGAGCTGCTGTCGGCAGCAGGCGTCGTCTTTACTAGCGATGATGTGAGCGAAGACGATTTCCCAGATATCGTTGATTGCACCGGTGCTGCCCGCATCGGGCAAAGTCGCGATCTGCGCGGCGTGCGCGGCGAAATGCTCTATCTGCATACAGAGGAGGTCATGCTCGCCAGGCCTATCCGCCTGCTGCATCCTCGCTTTCCCGTCTATGTCGTCCCTCGCGGCGAAGGCCTGTTTATGGTCGGGGCGACGATGATCGAGACGGAATTCGACGGGGCGATCACCGCACGCTCGACGATGGAACTGCTGAACGCAGCCTATACACTGCATCCGGCCTTTGCGGACGCCACCGTGGTCGAAACTGGCGCCGGCATCCGCCCGGCCTTTCCCGACAATTTTCCGCGCGTAATGCGGGACGGCAGAGTCATCCACGTGAACGGCCTTTATCGCCACGGTT
Organism: Rhizobium sp. CCGE531; assembly: GCF_003627795.1. Classification (NCBI taxonomy): domain Bacteria; kingdom Pseudomonadati; phylum Pseudomonadota; class Alphaproteobacteria; order Hyphomicrobiales; family Rhizobiaceae; genus Rhizobium; species Rhizobium sp. CCGE531. Next base: position 217,291 of record NZ_CP032687.1, read on the forward strand.
TTCTGCTGGCGCCCACAATGGCGGCCGAAGCGGCCGATCTCGTCTTTTCCGATCGGACGAAGCAAAGGAGTTTCCAATGCACCTGATCATCAATGGCGAAACGCAGTCCATCGCCGCTAAGACGCTTTCGCAGCTTTTGGCCGCACTCGACCATGAAGGCGACTGGCTGGCAACAGCCGCCAACGGCGAACTGGTTCATCGCGAAGATCGCGACGAACATATTTTCGCCGACTATGACAGGATCGAGATACTGACACCCATGCAAGGAGGCTGATCGTGCTCGATCTCTATGGAAGCCAGATTGGGTCACCCTGCTGCTCGGCACCGCCCGCTATCCCTCGCCAGCCGTCCTAGCCCATGCGGTCACGCGCGCCGCAGAGTCTTGATCGCATCGGGGATCGAAGGCGCGAATCGGCAGCATAGCGCTTGTGGTGATCGTCGGCTGACTGTGGAACGCGTCGCCGGTCTTCGAGAACGGGGCGGATAGTGCTGCAGTGGTGAGGGATACTCTATTGCATGCGAATCCTAAGCTGAACCAGGCGATGGATCGGAGTAAAGAGGCCTAGAGGTGCCCTAAACAACATCGCGCATTGGGAGCCGAAGCGCCGAGACACTGCACCCATGCCTGAAACGAAAAAATTTTGAACCAGCAAACAAAATGGACGCTGCGGCAAAATTCGGGATGCGTGGCTAACGACACGTCACGGTTAATCTTTTAGAAAATAAGCATAATCGCAGTGCAGTTAAGAGAGAAATGCAGGACAGGTCTACAACAAGTCAACCTTCAGGGGACGTCTCATGGAACCTCATCTACCCACAACAATACAGATCAGCGCCCCTCAACATGCCGCGAATAATCCATATCGCGTCATCGAGGGCGAGGAGGTGCTTTCCGTGGCATTCCGTGAATTCGTGCTGACGGCCGTCGCTGCCGGTTGGAAGGAGCCGGAGGTCGCTTTGACCTTGGCCGACATCGCAGATGACTACGTTATGGCTCTCGCTCGAAGAGCTGCGGCCAATTAGTATTGAGTTCCATCTGCGTTCATCTGTGGTATCCCGCAAGATGGCTGTTAACAACTCTTCATCCAGCCGGCCGGCAAGTCGCTTAAGACGAGATGGTTTGCCGGCGGTATAACATGCCGAAGGGCTCCCGTTGCATTGTTGCAAAGAGAAACCTCAGGCCGTCTTGCTATAATGGCGCCCCGATTCCCTCACATAGGCATCGAAAGCTGCTGCAACGGCGCGGATCAGGAAGCGCCCGTCTTCTCGCAAACGAATGATGCCGCCCGCGTTTTCGATTATTCCGTCGCTCTCGAGCATCGAGAGCCTGGGGTTGCCGTTAAGAAGCGCGTGTGGGTCAAAACCGTATGTGACGGCCAACGCCGGGACGTCGACCTGCAAGTCGCACATCAGGCGTTCGATGATACTTGCCCGCAGGCGATCTTCGGCCGACAAGCGCCAGCCTTTCGTTGTGGCCAAGCGGCCGGATGCGATCCGCTTTCCGTAACGATTGGGAAGTACCTCGTTTTGAACATAGCCGCCTGGCATGCGGCCAATAGCTGACGAACCCAAGCCGATAAGTGCCTCACAAGCATCGGTCGTATAGCCCTGAAAGTTGCGATGCAATTGCCCGTCTGTCTGCGCGGTTGCTAAACTGTCGTGCGGCCTGGCGAAATGATCGATCCCGATGCGGCGGTAGCCTGCCGCAACAAGGTGTTCCGAAATTGCCTTTGCCTGGGAAATACGGCTTTGCGCATTGGCGAGAGCGGCTTCGTCGATTAGCCGTTGATGCTTCTTGAAGGAAGGTACATGCGCATAACCGAAGACTGCGAAACGGTCCGGCCGCATCTCGATCGCTGCCTTGGCCGTTTCGATGCAGGATTGAACCGTCTGGTTTGGCAGGCCATACATAAGATCGAAATTGATGCTGGCGATGCGCGCCCGGCGCAGCTTAAAAACCGCCTCCATTGTCTGTTCTTTACTTTGGGTGCGGTTGATCGCCCTTTGGACCGTCGGATCAAAGGTCTGTACCCCGATACTAGCACGGTGCACCCCTACTTCCCCGAGAACCGTCGCCATCTCCTGATCTAGCGTCCTCGGATCGATCTCCAACGCGATTTGGGCCGAACCGGTGAACTCGAACTGCTTGTGCAGAAGCTCAATAAGCTCAAACATTTTCTTCGGCCCGATGGTCGTTGGCGTTCCTCCACCAAAATGCAGATGGTCGATCCTAACCGGCGCCCCGGTCCTTGCGGACACGAGGCGTACTTCCTCGCGCAGCATTCGCAGGTAGTCGACGATCGGTCGGCTATTGCGCGCATTCGTGGTGTGACATCCGCAATACCAGCATATCGACGGACAAAACGGGATGTGCACGTAAAGCGATGCCGCTTTCTCCAGCGAGACAGCGCTAAGCCAATTCTCATAAGTGCTATCGTCAACGTTGGGGGAGAAACACGGCGATGTCGGATAGCTAGTGTAGCGGGGTAGGCGCTCATCGCCGTATTTTTCAATAAGTGCCGATTGCATGCGAAATCCTTCTACGGAGTACTGGCTAGAATGCGGCCATTCTAGGCACACGCTTTGCATGGCTCTTTGATCTTCAACAAAGAGCGCGACGGATTTCTTTGAATTATTTTCAAAATCGCGGCGCCGAGGCAAAGGAGGCGCAGCATACTCGATGAAAAGAGTTCAGCTTAGTTTTGATCTGCCAGCGAGATGCTCGGCATGATGACAGTACCTTTTTCCCTGGTGGATCACAAAATGCATTCACAAGGCGCTGGCGGGCTCGCTTGGATGCTTGTCCGGTGGCGGGGCAGACCGATCGTCGCCTATAGTGTCGCCGCCGCTGCTCCATTCGGCGTCCTCGCACTGAGATTGGCCCTGTCGCAGTTCACCAGCGACGATCTTACCCTATTGCCGTTCATTCCCGCTATTCTCGTGGTCGCAATCATCGGCGGCGGAAAGCCGATTTCTCTAGCGGCGGGCATGTCGCTTGGCGCTGATGTCCTTGTTCAGCGGCTGAGCGATGCGGCTTACGCGACGGTCTTTGAACTGGTTTCCTTTGGCGTTGCGGTGCTTCTGATTGCTTGTCTGGGAGAGGTGTTGCAGGCGACGAGACATGCCATCATCGAGAGTGAGATTGCCCCCACTGCGCATCTGACATCGATATTGGACAAAGTGCCCGATGCGATGGTGATCACGACCCGCGACGGTAAAATTGTGTCCTTCAACGCCGCCGTCTTGCGGCAGTTCGGGTATGCAGAACAAGAGCTCGTTGGCGCGAACCTGCGACTGCTGATGCCTGATCCTTTTCGCGCCGTCCACGGCAGCCATATGCAACGGCAACTTGGAAGGGGCGAAAAGCGCGTTCTCGCAGATCAAGCAGTTGTCGGACGCAGGAAGAACGGATCGACGTTTCCCCTCAAGTTAACCGCGAGCCAGCTGGAATCGGGTGGTGGCTTATTTTTCATCGGCTTCCTAAGAGACCTTACGGAGCGGGAAGAGGCTGCTGCTCACCAGCAGCGGATCCAGGCGGAATTGGCAAGATTGGCCCGCCTGAGCGAAATGGGCGAAATGGCATCCGCCCTTGCGCATGAGCTGAACGAACCGCTGTCGGCGATCGCAAATTACGCTTTCGGGTGTACGAAGCTCTTGAGCGACATGGACAACAATGTCCCAACGGTCATGAGAAACGCTTTGCAGGAGATTGAACGTCAGTCCCTTAGAGCGGCAAAAATTATCAAACATCTCAGAGAGTTCGTCACGACAGGTGAAACGGAAAAGGGCCTCGAAAATATCCGCACGCTGGTGGAGGAAGCAGGCGTCCTTGCGCTTGTAGGTTCCCGAGAAAAAGGCGTCAGGACTGTCTTCGAATACGTGCCCGGCGCCGAGATGGTGATGGTCGATCGTGTTCAGGTCGAACAGGTCATCATTAATTTGATGCGAAACGCCATAGAAGCTATGCGCCACGTCGAGCATCGTGAGCTTACGATCCGCACGATGCCCACGCAGGAGGATGAAGTCGCCGTTATCGTGGAAGACACCGGCAAAGGCATTCCGGAAGAAATTGCCGCGGAGCTCTTCGAGCCATTCGTCACGACAAAGCCAAGTGGAATGGGTGTCGGCCTTGCGATCTCGAAACGTATTGTCGAGGCCCATGGAGGTGAAATGACGGTCTCAAGAAACGCGGCTGGCGGAGCTACTTTCCAGTTCACGCTTCCCGCCTATACGGAAGGACAAACGTGTGAAACCGACTGACTATACGATCCATATTGTCGATGATGAAGAGCCGGCGCGCAAATCGTTTGCCTTCATGCTGACCATGAACGGCTATGCCGTCAAGGTGCATCAATCGGGAGCCTTGTTTCTTTCCTTTGCGCCGGGCATCCACAACGGAATTCTTGTTACGGATCTCAGAATGCCAGAGATGTCAGGTATAGATCTCATCCGTCAGCTTAGCGTGAAAAAGATCTCAATTCCGTCAATCGTGATCAGCGGACATGGCGATGTGCCGGTGGCAGTTGAGGCGATGAAAGCCGGTGCGGTCGACTTCATAGAGAAACCCTGCGAAGACGCCGTTATCATTGAGGCGATCGAACGAGCGTCGGACCATTTACATGTTAATGGCGCTAACGTCGACGAGAGCCTTGCCATTCAAGCGCGCATCGAAACCTTGAGCGAGAGGGAGCGCCAAGTGCTTCTTGCCGTCGTGGTCGGCCTTCCGAACAAGTCGATTGCACATGATCTGAATATTAGCCGCCGCACGGTGGAGGTTCATCGCGCCCGCGTCATGTCGAAAATGAGAGCAAAAAGCATCCCGCATCTGGTTCGTATGGCTGTTGCGGTGGAGATGGGGCCCTTCTAGCTTCGTAGTGTTGATCTCGCCGCATTCGGGGTCCTGCCGTAACCTTGCGAACGGGAAGGGTCGTCATGGCATCTGTTTTCCCAAAAACTCTAAATTGATCGTCATTGCTCGATGACGGGATTATATAATCGAAGGCAACTTTGGAGGCGCTTTCGCGGACTTAGCGGGCCCATCCTGCGCGTCGAGACGTCTTTGCCGAAAGACTCGCCCGCATTATTTTCTGACCGGGCGGCGCCACGATTTCTTATGACGACGACAAGCTGCTGCCTCTAGTGATGAACACCCTTCGAAAGGGATCGGAATAAATCGCCGGCAATTCGCACGAGATGCCGGTTAAGTGTTTACCCTTAGTGATAAAACCGAATTTATCGCTCCCATAAGAACCGGCAATCTTGCCCCGGAACATGGGGAATACCAGATGCAGCCGAAATTCATGCCCGCAGCACAGCCTTGGACCTCGCCGACGAAAATTGTGGGGCCGCAAATTGGGGGAGCGCACATCGCCGTCACATATGAGCGCGGCCAAGAGATATACGCCCAGGGCGGGAGCGCCGATAAGTGCTATCGGGTTTCTACCGGAGCTGTTCGGGTATGTCGCATCCTTTCCAACGGGGGGAGGCAGGTCGTCTCCTTCCATGTCGCGGGGGAAATGTTCGGCTTCGAAGCTGGCTCTCAGCATCGTTACTTTGCCGAAGCGCTCGCCCTGACAAGAATAGTGGCGTTTGAACAGGGCCTTGCTCAGCAGCGGCATTTGCCGGAACTCCTTGCACTTGCTCTTGAAGCTATGGAACGTGCTCAGGAACACCTTCTGCTTATCGGACGGCAGTCTGCGATTGAACGGGTGGCCACATTTTTGTTGGATCTCTGCGAGCGCCTGGGAGGCACTCGGCAGTTTAGATTGGCCATGTCGCGGCAGGACATTGCGGACTATCTCGCCTTGACGATCGAGACGGTATCGCGTGCCATGAGCGAGTTGAAGGAACAAAGCATAATCAGCCTGCGACATGCGCGAATGGTCGACATTCGGAAGCCTGATGCACTTCGTTCGCTCTGTGGCCATGTTGCCGGACTATCTTAGCTCGGCGCGACCTGTGCAATGCAGGACGTTGCGGCCTTCGGGCGGAAAATCGCGATTTGCGCCCGCGTGTCATTTCATCTGGGACATTGTCTTGCGGGCCCACGTCAACTTGTTTCAGGTCCTTGTCTGGAACTGATGGCGTGGCCCGTAAACGACGGTCACCTTCCGTCAGGCGCGCTTCAGAGCCTGTCAGCAGGAGTTTTGTGGATCGATGCCGATCCCGTTGGTAACGACATCGGACATTCGGGCATTGGCCTGAACGGCACGACCGTCCCGCATCATCATCAGGAAACCCTCCGCCACCATGCCTGGAGCGAGGGGCCAGGTGCTGCCCCCAACAGGAAGGAGATCAGATCGTAGCGGCTGTCGTCCACCGCGAGATCCAAACCGAGAATGGCTTCTCCGTATTGCCTAATGGCCTCAAGACGCCGGCGCCGGCGGCGTCTGGAAAAGAAAAGAGGTCGCCCTTCGGCTGGATTGATCCGGTGGCTGAGATTATTGGCCGCCACCATGGCCTGTCGTCCCTGCCTGCGAACAGCGCCGTCCGCGAGCGTAGCGGAAGCCGGAACATGTCCCGGCAAGATCGATCGCACCTGCTATTTCGAAGGCCGATGCGGTGTGCGAGCAGGGTCAGCGCGGTGTCGTTACGAACGATGCCGCAGCCCTCAACGGCAGCCTCAGCGGCCTTCGCCGCACGTCCGCTGAGCGTCTCGGCATCGTCAAGCCAGTGGCGCGGGGATGCCGATCCGGCGCGCGATTCAGTCGGGTTCAAGGCCGAGCCCCGATTCAATCCGGGCATTCTTGACGCGTCAATCGGGCACCGCATGGCCGAGACCTACCAGAGAAGACGAGCGCTTCCCTGATTGCCGCCCAGCCCCCAGAAAGCCGCAGTAAGCCTTTCGCTTTGACGCTCTGCGAGCTTTACGATGCGCTCGACGACCGGTTCCGTCATTTAAAGACAGGCACTATCCCGTCCGCTTCGCGCGAGCAAGCCGGCCATCACAAATCGCTTGGTTTTACGCAACAACCGGAGAGGGATAGCCGATAAGGCTCTCTGGGAAAATCATCACCAGGGTACGGTCCTACTTTTCCTGCTAACCAAATGGGATATAAGCGGACACGAAGATGCGCCGACCCTTGGCTCGGCCGTTCACATCGGAACCAATGACGATTGCCGCTGACTTCATTAAGGAGCTTGAAGGATGTATTCGCGAATTCTCGCTGAATTTCAAGGGGATCGTGGTGGTTTGAAAATGGTCCCAGCGAGCAATCGTTTGTCGCTGATTAAATTAGATCGCCGATCTCGCAGCCGTGATTTGACTTCATCGTGCATCGGATTACTGAAGCAAATTGGCTAAGCTCTCTAAAGTTGTTATAACCTGACAATGTTCCCCTCGGAACGGACAGAAGACGACCTCAAAGGGGCAAAGGCAAGCAGTTCAAGTCCGTCCACGGCGATCCACGCTGACCGGCGATTGTTGAAAAATAGGGACAGGCGGTGACGCAAGATCTAGAAAGTTACAAAAGTGCGAGAGGCCTCGTAGATACCACCGATCCGGAAGTCGACAAGCCGATCTACCGCAAGCCCGGTTTTGACGGGAAAGTTGCGACGCTAGGAGATATGGAAGAACTGATCAGCGCATTTTTAAAAAAAACGCGCGAGGCCGAGGGCCTCGCTCGCGCGGATCTTGCGCCAATGCTCGGTCTGTCGACACCCGTGTACGGACGTTACGAGCGGGCGTTTTCAAGGATGACGGTCACCCGAATGATCCATCTCTGTGAAATTCTCGGCTTTATGCCCATAGATATGCTCTTTGAAGCGGCGCCCCATCTTTGGGGGCGCACGCCTGAGGAAGCCGAGGATCGTCTCACTCTGGACCGAATTATCAGAACCCTTCCGAGCGAGGCAAAGCGCGATCTCGTTCGGCTGCTGAAGCGTATGGTGCCTCAAGATAACGGGAGCTAATGAGACATCAATCGCAGGTAAGCTTGGCTGTCTGGTAGGCACTCCGGCAACGGACAGCGTCGGTCTTCACCGCGATCTCGCCGCAAAGTGGTTTTCATGATCATCTTTTTAAAGGAACCAGCGCCACAACTATAGAATCCTGGACCTCACACTCACTCGTTTTCCGGTCGGTCACCGCATGCGCCGACATCGTCGCTCACTTTGATCGTGGCGCATGAACAGTGTCGACTAGAACGCTGCACCGCTTAAGAGCGTGACCCACCAGTTAAGTTTGCCCGGCCATTCGAGTGCTTTGCTCAAGGTCGCGGCGAGCCGCCAGACCGAAGACCGAGCGGGTAAGATACAATCTGCCCGCGGCTGCGCGCTCGGCCATTGCGCGCAGATATCCGCCGGGCGAACTGACCTCCTGCCGATTTGCTTTTTCCAGAATAACTGCCACCGCCACCGCTGCTTGCTGTTCGCCCATTGCCTCCACGGCGCCACGGCGGGCATCCTCTGAGATCCCGACGAAGCGGCACAGCATCGGAGTCAGCCGAACAAACTCCTGGAAGCTCTTGGGAGTGCATCCAAGCTCCGCGAGGGCCGGGGCCGCCCGCAAGACATCCTTAAGCGCGATTAGAGCCTGCCGCTGAGGTTCTCGCTCGCTGACTGAGCCTCGCCAAAGGGTCGCGGTTTCTTCAAAAGCCGAGCTGCTGGCGGCGCTGGCTTTTGGAAAACTGTATTGTCCGACATGAGCCGAACCCTCTCGAACATTACTACTACGTTTTGATTGATAAGGAGGTGTAGTCTGTTTCTGCATGTCGTTTTCGACAGGCACGCATGTCGTTTTCCCTGCGCCGAGTTGGTCTTGAGGTCGCGGGTCAAGCCGCATCAGTCGGTCCATAGACCATTCAAGAAGGACAGTCGCACGACGCAGCATCCGGTTGGATGCTTTGGCAGCAATTCCGATATAATTGCTGATGCGCTCGACCCGGTCGGCAATGCGTTGGCGCATTGTTGCACTTACATCAGCGACAGCAGCGAGGGCACAACGGATATTGCGCAAGGCGCCTCGGTACCGTCGCAAGGCAGCTTCGGTCGCCCTCTTCTCCGCTCGGATGTCTTTTACGAGGCGAGTAAGCTCGCCATATCGCAGGACCAATATTCGAAGATCGACCCCGCATCCATCCGTTATGACGCCATCGCTGTTTCTGACGGGATATCGCTTATAGTTTCCACTGTCCTGCATCGTGATCAAACCCAGATCGAAAAGCTTGGAAAGCATTCGACTGATCCGGCCGGCCGAACGCCCGACCTCAAATGCCAATTGTCGGTTCGATTTGAACACGATTGGCCGCCCCGACGTATCGAAAGTATCGGCGGGGGCGGTGTTGATCAATATTAGCAACAGATGGCTTTCCGTTCCATTTATCAGGCCTGTGCAGGTCAGATTTTGAGCAAGCACAGCCAATTGGGCACGCGTCACCATTCCGATTTCTGCCGATTTTGCCCAGCGCCGGAATTCAGCCCTTTGGGGCGTTATCTTACGGCCGACCGGCCGTTGGCAGGTGGTCATATCTTCCATGTCCTCGTCTCCGTTCGGGACCAGGCAAAGCTCCGCCGTTCACCAAAGTGATGTTTTTTGTTGACAAGGAAGGAAGGGTCTGCGAGAAAGGTTTTGGCTAATTTATTCTCTTACAGACCCGCTTCCGGATTGCTTCGGGAGCGGTTTTTCTTTTTCTGGCCGGTTTTTTCTCTCCATTTCAAACCCGACGCACGCGTCGGGATGTTTGCGGTCGATACGCGAAAAGCATATCCCAACAAATCAATTTGGCGCAAGATATGTACGAGTTTGAGCTGCTACTTGAGGTCGCAGCGGGATAGTGACTAAACTAACGCATTGATTTTATTAATTGTTTTGAAAGTCTAAATGCCATTTCGATACCGTTTCGACCGATCAAATTTGGTTCGCCTTACGGACAAAATTCTCAGATTGGCCGATGCTCGGACATGGAGCCAATGACGCTTGACCGAAAACGCAATGCTCCTCCCGTACTTGACGTTGAGGATCAGCGTGCGAAACGTGGATGGCTGGATGAATAGCGACAGCCCGCTTTCCCAGCTGGTCATCATCGACCCGGGGGCTATCACAAGAGGCGGGAGGATTGTGCCGTGCGTGGTCGACGTAAACTCCATCCCCTCATTTTGGGTTTTGAGATCTGATCTCCTGGAGCAATGATTACCCGAGGTGCGTTGGATCGCCATCTCAGACCTGCAAACGGTGCGCGCGTTTTCCGGAGTTCCCTGAGATCTGCCAGCCTATTTAGCGGCAGCGCCACCGCAGCAAATTCATTAAGGGGTTGCCGCCTGGCAAATGAGTGAGTGAGTTGAAACCGAATACCTAAGCTTTTGCCGCCATGCCCGCGCGATCTTTCGCGAGCGTGGCGGTCGGATTTATTGTATCAAACCGCGATTTTCGCTCTCTTCGAGCACGGGAGAGCGACGATCAATGCGGACTTGCAAGCTTGCCAGTGCCCCGGCAACTATAAGACCCTTTGGCGTCATATCGCCGGCCGTGGCAAAGACTGGATCGAGCACCGGCCGGCAACATCGGAAGCGTGCCGCCGCATCCGCAATCGTGATCAATGGGGCACGATAAGGTTGTCCGCAGTCGCCTCCCACAAGGACAATTTTCCCCGCCAGAGGCTTTGGACAGCCATCAAAGATTGTAAAGGCGGTTAGCCCATCACGCAACGCTTCTTCATCTACGAACAGCGAGTGCATATCGTCAAAGCGGATCATCTCGATTAGCCTGCTACCAATCAAGTCATAGATCGGAGCAATGCTTCCATCCTGAAGCTCAACCGCCCCAAAACGGGCGGTATCCGACTCTAACACGTACACGATATTTTTCATTTGCTTTAGCCTCCTATTTGAAGCGATCTCGTGCCCACAGAGATGAGGGAGAAGGGAGAGCTGTGATACCAACCATAGATAGCGGCGGCGCGACGCAATATGCTGTTCTCATAGGGCGTTGTAAATTGCCGTACGCGCCGATTTGGCACGTGTTTCGCAATCTGGACAGCTTTCCGGGTCGGCTGAAATTCTAAAGATTTGTACTGAAATCAGTTGAATCGAGCTGGTATTTCATAGGATACCTTTAGTGAGAACGCTTGAAGGTGAGCCAAATATATTTTGCGTTTTTTCGGCAAAAAAATGGAAAGCATTATGTCAGTCGACTCATTTTTTGAGCTGAGTATGCAATTTTCAGTAAGCGTAACGCGTGGAGAGCGCTGGATAACCCGATCGCCCGTCCCGACTTGTGACCTCAAAAAAACACGATCTGGAGGAGCCCATCTATGAACGGGTTTCGGCGATCCCCTCTGAGGCTGATGGCCTATCTCGCGTTCCATGTCGATCATCAGACCTAAGCGACAGAGAGCCGCTTCGGGGTCGCAGTGAACAAAAACCACAGGAAAACCACCCTACAGATTCTAGACATGGCATTGATGCGTTTCTCACGATATCGGATCGGTCGGGAACGCCATGCCAGTGCGGTGCGTAACCTGGCGATAGCCAATTTGGTGCGATTGTGTTTTTTCTTGCACCAAGAGAAACCAGTGCCGATTTCAATTATGTATTGAAAAACAATAATAATATGCGAAATTAGTGCACGTTTGACGAATTCGCTTGATAGAAAGATGCGCCAAAAATGATCAAAAATGCAACGTTACAGGTTTTAACCTTAACGTTTTTCCGTATAAAAGAGATCTTGCGCGTTAACCCTCAGTCTCAGCAATGGCAGGTCCATCTTTGAAGCAATGGATTAAAGAACTCGGTTTACAGCAGGTCATTGACCCACGCATAGACAAACCTGTCTATCGGAAGCCTTTTGATGGGCGAATTGTGCTTAGCGCCGAACTGGAAGAACAGATCTGCACCAGTCTTCGCGGCGCCCGCGACAGACGAAAACTGCCTCGATCGAAACTTGCGCCCCTGCTTGGGCTGAGCGAACAGGTTTACGGCCGCTACGAAAATAAGATCTCCCGCCTGACGGTATGCCGGCTAATTCATCTCTGTGAGGTTCTGGACGCCACTCCGGAGGAAATTATCGCGCCAGCAGCACCCCATCTCTGGGGTGGGACTGAAGCAAAAGCGGTTCTGCTATTGGCCTCAATCGAAAAGTTGCGGACCTTGGACGAAGAGACTCTGCGAGATGTTTTCAGCTTGTTAGGTCGCATAGGCGAGACCTGCGGCCAAAATGATGGCCAGACAGTAGGCGATCCTGAATGCCGCAATGGTGTCGAAATCGCAATTGGTAAGCAAATTGACGGCAGCAAATGACCGAAATGCGTTGCGCTAATTGAAGTAAATCCATCGTGACATTTCCCGGCCACTCCTCGAACATGTATTCTGCTGCTTTGTCCGCACTACCTATGGTAAGATATTGACCGACCCGACGCGTTTCGAGCGTCACTGGTAGCGTCCACCAGTGTAGCGTCATCTTCGTTTCTTCCGAACCGCGATGAACTGGGTTCCGACGGAACACAGGGAAGCGCTTCAGTGCGAGTGCCACTTCCCAGGGATGCCGATCTCAGGGAGAAACCAAAATGATATTCACTCAAGCCGACCTTGATATCGCAAATCGCCATATTGCCGAAAGTGAAGAACAGGTTTCACGGCAGGAGCGAAAGGTGACTGTCCTTCGTATGCAACACTTGGATACGGAATTGGCGGAAAACATTCTGACGGTTTTTTACGAAACGCTGCTGATCCATAACGCCAGTCGCGACATGATTGCTGCTCAGCTGAGACAGAAATGATCGCAATGCCTCTCCAGTGTGGTGAAGCATCCAACGGGCATCGGCATAGTTTTCGACGACGTCGGTCTATCAATTGGCGGTTTTCGCATGGCTGGTAACGGAGTGTGGAATGCCGCACCAGAAGTGTGGCTAAGCCGTACCGGTACTTTTCGATATGCGTGTATTCCACCCCTTTTGCACCACCAAGCACATTACCGCTGACCAGAATGTTTACCTGCTGGCGGTACAAGTTCACACACATTGTTATTTTAAACTGGCGTTCTATCGACGGCATCAAAGACATTCCTGCCAATCTGCCTTGCACCGTTCGCCGACATGCCAGATCCGTTGAAAGCCAGGTGCTTCGATGGCCTCTCTTCCCTATAAACTCTAAGCCGATCTTGCGAGTATCCGCATGAGATGGGCTCCAGCAACATTGCTGGCATCCACTCAATGCTCTGCCGACGGGAGGGCAAGGCGCGATGCTTCCTGTAATAAAATCCCGCGCATCCATAGGCTCGCCGGATCACTGTTTTGAAGCGCAGGCCATTGAACGGCCTCTGTGAATGGGGGAAGCGGCAGTGGAAGGTCCATGATCCGAAGGGGCAAAACTTCTGCGAAATGTTGCGCCAGTCGCAACGGCACGGTCGCTATGCGATTGGTATTGGACAGAACGGGCAGGATCATGCTGAAGCCCTGCACGACGACCTCGATACGTCTCTTAAAACCGTGTTCGAGCAAATACCATTCTTCGATTGATGGTCTTCGTGAATTCCCGAATTTGGCCGCGACGTGCCCCATGGACATGTATCTGTCGAATGTAAGCGGCTGTGATAGCTCTTGGTTCCTGCCACAGCCCACGCATACGAGCCTTTCCTCAAACAGTTTCGCTCGAGGATGTCCAGTTGGCATGAACACGTCCGGGAGAATGATAAAATCGACTTCGCCACGGCGCAAAAGCTCGTCGTAATCATCGGCGAGGGGCAGGAATTCGAAGCTCACGCCTGGGGCTTCCCGCGCAGCACGCTTCACGACCTTTTCCATAAACACGAGTGTGAGGAAATCGGAAAGAATGATCCTGAAACGGCGATCCGACTGAAAGGGATCAAACGGCTCCCAGGAAATGATCGAAAGCTGGATATGGAGTAAGGCTTCACGTACGGCCGAAACCAGGCCCTTCGCACGCGGCGTCAGGACAAGTTCGCGACCATTCATCGTAAACAGTTCATCCTCGAAATAGACACGCAATCGGCCCACAGCAGCGCTCATCGCAGGCTGGCTGAGATTGATGCTGCGTGCCGCGGCCGTCAGGTTACGCTCGGTCATCAATGCGTCGAGCGCGACGAGAAGATTTAAGTCCAGTCCTTTGAAGCGCATCTTTTCCTTCATTCAAGATGTGGATGGTTGCCATCCAAACAATCAATTTTACCGATTCGGCATGATGGTGCATGAGGAAAATGTCGATAACCTGACAAGTATGTCGATTAGCAGACGAGTACATCGGCGTAAGCTTACGAACGACCGACGACGGTCGGAAGTATTCAGAGAGTTGATCATCTCAGACGCGAGCGAAATAGAAAGGTTCTACTATAACGATTGTATGCCGTTGCGACCGCCTGGCGCGTATGACGTGGGTAGACGAGCAGTTGCTGCAATCACACGATGTTTCCCTCAGAACTACAGCAGGAAAAAGGAGGTCTTTGCATGCGCTCAAAGGTGCGGTGGAGACTGTGCTGGGAAAACGAGTTGGAACTCGCCGAGCATATCGAGCTCGCCGACTTCTTTCGGATGACCTATGGGCCAACCGGGCCCTTTAATGCAAAACCATTCGAGGGCAGTCGAAGCTGGGCGGGAGCAAGGCCCGAACTTCGTCTCATCGCCTATGATGCTAATGGTGTCGCGGCTCATCTGGGCTTGCTGCGCCGATTTATTAAAATTGGCGCAATTGATCAGTTGGTGGGTGAGCTCGGACTATATGGCGTACGTCCGGATCTCGAGGGATTGGGGATCGGGCATTCAGTTCACGCCATGCTTCCTGTATTGCGCGAACTCGCCGTTCCATTTGCTTTCGGCACCGTTCGGCCCGCATTGCAAAAGCATATCGAAAGGTTCGGCCGTTACGGTCCGGTAACGATCTTATCGGGGATTCGTGTGTCGTCCACTCTACCGGAGGCGCGCCTCGACAAGCCGCCCACACGCATTGACGACGCGCTTGTCATCGTCCTGCCGATTGGAAGATCCATCTCCGATTGGCCTGCCGGCACGGTAATCGATCGGAACGGGCCAGAGCTATGACGCAACTCGATTGCTTATACGAAATGCCCAATGCGTGCGATGACGCCACCGACCGGCCGAGCATCTATCTGACATTTGACGACGGACCTCATCCCTTCTGTACGCCTGAGATTCTAGACGTGCTGGCGCAACATCAGGCGCCCGCAACCTTCTTCGTTATCGGAACTTACGCAGCCGAGCGGCCGAAACTCATCCAACGAATGATCGCCGAAGGGCACAAGGTCGCCAATCACACGATGACCCATCCGGACCTGTCCAATTGCGGTCCCGGCGAAATAGAACATGAGATATCTGAGGCGAGCAGGGCTATCAAGACTGCATGCCCGCAGGCGTCGGTGCAATATATGCGCGCTCCCTACGGGAGCTGGACCCAAGACGTTCTTTCCGTGTCGGCGAGCGCAGGGCTGGCGGCCGTCCATTGGTCTGTGGACCCGCGAGACTGGTCTCGTCCTGGCGTCGATGCCATTGTCGATGCAGTGCTCGCCTCTATCCGTCCCGGGGCAATCGTTCTGTTGCACGACGGATGCCCTCCAAGCGAGGCGAAGCCGAGCGTAGATAGCAGTCTGCGCCGTCATACCATCATGGCACTCTCTCGCATCATCCCAGTCGTGCGCGACCGCGGATTTTTAATCCGCTCGCTTCCTCAACATCACTGAAAGCGATATTCATGAATCTGCTCGACGCAACCAGCACTGCCGCTATCTCGCTTTATGCGATGCTCTCGACGGCTTATAAAAGCATGCAGGTCGTTTATGCTCGGCCAATCGAGGAGCCATCGACCTCTGCAGAGCCCATCGCTTCGGCGCAATGGCCGAGCGTCGATGTCATCATACCCTCCTTCAATGAGGATCCGGGCACACTCTGGGACTGCCTGGAGTCCATCGCGCAGCAAGAATACGCTGGGGATTTGAATGTCTATGTGGTTGATGACGGTTCCAGCAATCGCGACGCCATCACGCCCGTCCACACGGCGTTTGCACGCGATCCAAGATTCACATTCATTCTGCTCAGGGAGAATGTTGGAAAGCGCAAGGCGCAGATAGCAGCGATACGCCGTTCCTCTGGGGATTTGGTCCTCAACGTCGACTCCGACACCATTCTCGCCCCAGACGTCGTCGTGAAACTTGCACTCAAGATGCAAGATCCGGCAGTTGGCGCGGCTATGGGCCAGCTTGCCGCCAGCAACCGCCACGAGACCTGGTTGACCCGTTTGATCGACATGGAATACTGGCTGGCCTGTAATGAGGAGCGCGCGGCACAGGCTCGTTTCGGTGCTGTCATGTGCTGCTGTGGCCCATGCGCCATGTACCGCCGGACTGCGCTTACCATGCTACTCGACCAGTACGAAACGCAAATGTTCCGGGGAAAGCGAAGCGATTTCGGCGAAGATCGTCATCTTACGATTCTCATGTTGAAGGCCGGATTTCGAACCGAATATGTTCCAACCGCCATCGCGGCAACTGTTGTTCCAAACAAGCTGCGCCCTTATCTGCGTCAACAACTTCGCTGGGCACGCAGCACTTTCCGTGACACGTTGCTTGCAATGAACCTTCTGCCTGGTCTTGACCGTTTTCTCACGTTGGACGTCATTGGTCAGAACCTCGGACCGCTCTTGCTCGCCCTATCGGTGCTAACCGGACTAGCGCAGTTCGCGCTCACCGGGACCGTGCCCTGGTGGACATGCCTGATGATCGCATCGATGACCATGATCCGCTGCAGCGTCGCAGCGGTTCGTGCTCGCCAATTTCGATTTATCGGCTTCTCCCTGCATACCTTCATCAACATCTTTTTCCTGCTGCCCTTGAAGGCCTACGCGCTCTGTACGTTGAGCAATAGCGATTGGCTGTCGCGCGGCTCTGCTGCCAAGGCAACAGGCAAGGGTGGAAAGCTGGACGCCATCCAAGACCCGGTTGCTGCATCAAGCCCGAGAGAATCGCAAGAAAATGAAGCTCCGCTTCGCCGGCACAATCTTGCGAGAGATGCTACCAGATCGATGGCATATGACGGCATTTGCACCGACCAGTAATGATCGCTCTATCAAGGTAGACGGCATGAAAACGCACGACAATTATCAACTTTTAAATCGCGAACTGGCTGCAGATGATCCGTGGCGCCTCGACGGAAATCCGTTCGAACGCAAGCGTCACGCGCAAATGCTCCTGCTGTCGCTTGCCCAGGGGCCCATCGCAAATGCACTCGAAGTCGGGTGTGCGGCCGGCGCCTTCACGGAAAAACTGGCGCCCCATTGCCAGCGCCTCACCGTTATCGATGTCGTGCCAGAAGCGATTGATCGAACACGCCGGCGCATGAACAAGCCGGCACATATCAGCTGGGTTGTCTCAGACGTACAACAGTTTTCCTCTGAAGAGCTTTTCGATCTGATCGTGGTTGCAGAAGTTCTTTATTACCTCGGAGACATTGCCGAGATGCGAATGGCAGTTGGGAACCTGCTTCGCATGCTTGCGCCGGGCGGGCATCTGGTCTTCGGCTCGGCTCGCGATGCGAACTGCCAGCGCTGGGGTCATGTTACCGGCGCTGAGACGGTCATTGCCATTCTCACCGAAATGTTGGTCGAGGTAGAGCGTCTTGAGTTACAGGGGGACTCGGACAACGAAGACTGCTTGCTCGTCCGTTTCCGCAATCCGGTTTCCTCTTCCTAATCAATTGAAGTTTCGAGCTTAGACATGGAGACACTATGCGCATCTGTGGTATAAAGCTGACCCATGACGGGGCGATCGCCCTTATCGAGGACGGACGGCTAGTCTTCTGCATTGAGCAGGAGAAGCAAGACAACAATCGCCGATACCAAACCATCGACAATCTCGACGCAATTGTCACCGCGTTGGCGGAACACGGTCTTAATCCAAGCGACGTCGATCAGTTCGTCATCGACGGATGGGATGGTGAGATCGAGTCGCGTTTCCAGGTCCTCAGCGGCGCGGCTCCCGTCACTCTCACGGGGGCGCCCTACGTTGAACGCCACCCCGACGGTCTTCTCGATTCGCTCGACGGCTCCGGCCTTATTCTCGACGACCGGGTTCTTTCTTATAAGAGCTATCCGCATGTTACCGGCCATGTGGCCTCCGCATACTGCACCAGTCCATTCGCCAAGGCTGGTGAAGCCGCGTTCTGCCTGGTATGGGGTGGCTGCATCTTCCCGCGCCTCTATCACGTCGATGGCCACGGAGCGCGGTTCCTTGAGTCCTTATTCCCGATGATAGGGCAAGCTTACGCTGCCGCGGGCCATTACTTCGGGCCATATAAGCAGCCAAGCCGCGCGGGCTGGGACCTCGGTGTCGCCGGCAAGCTGATGGCCTATATCGCGCTTGGCTCGATTGATGAAGACATCGTCGCGGTGTTCGAAGAGCTCTACGAGGAGCACTTTTCAGGCGATGCCGAGCGAGCCTGTCGCTATCGCGCAAACATCAACGACGCTGAATCTTCCCTTATAGCCGTACATGACTTCTTCGATGCCAGCGTGGTCCGATTGGAGGATAAGGCGCCCGAAAACGTGCTTGCATCATTCCATTCTTTCCTGGAGCTTCTCTTAGTCCGTGAAATGGCGCTTGCCATGCAGCGCCACTCACTGCCAGGGCCGCGTAATTTATGCATAGCCGGCGGCTGTGGTCTCAACATCAAATGGAACAGTGCACTGCGCGAGACGGGCCTGTTCGATGCCGTCTGGGTTCCGCCATTTCCGAACGACAGTGGTTCTGCAATCGGTGCCGCCTGCAGCGCCATGGCGGCGCATGAAGGCTTTGTGCCGCTGGAGTGGTCGGTCTACAGCGGCCCGGCTTTGAAAAACGGCGATGCGCCGCCCGGATGGGAGGCTGCCCCGTGCAGCATATTAGAACTCGCCACGATCCTCGCCAGCAATAAGCCCGTTGTCTTTCTTGCCGGGCGCGCCGAGCTCGGACCCCGGGCGCTCGGAGGCAGAAGCATTCTCGCAGCCGCGACGTCGCCGCAAATGAAAGACTATCTCAACGAAGTCAAATTTCGCGAACACTTCCGGCCGGTGGCGCCAATATGCCTGGAGGACCTCGCGCCGGATATATTCAGTCCCGGAACGCCCGATCCCTACATGCTGTTCGACCACCAGACGCGCCCGGAGTGGAAGGACAAGATTCCCGCTGTCGTCCATCTCGACGGATCTGCACGTTTGCAAACCATTTCCAGGAGCTCTGAACACGCAGTTACCGAACTCCTCATCGAGTATGAAAAACTCACAGGCATTCCGCTGCTTTGCAACACGAGTGCCAACCTCCATGGACGGGGCTTCTTCCCGGATGCTGCCGCAGCCTGCGAATGGGGACGCATCGACCATGTATGGTGCAACGGCGTGCTCTTCACCAAGGAGCGGGTCGCCGAATTGGCGCCAGTTGGCGTCGCAGACAACATGAAGATGAGCACATGTCCACGGTAGCAATCGAACTTGCCGGTGTCACGAAGTCTTACGGCGAAAGGACCGTCGTCGACGGGCTGTCGTTTTCCGTTGGAGCGGGAGAATGCTTTGGCCTGCTCGGGCCGAACGGCGCGGGAAAAAGCACAATCGCGCGAATGGTTCTCGGCATGACTCTTCCTGATTCCGGCAAGATCAGCGTGCTCGGTGTACCCGTGCCGGCGCGCGCCCGCTTGGCACGCAGGCGCATCGGCGTCGTCCCTCAGTTCGACAACCTCGACGCCGAATTCACTGTGCGCGAAAATCTTGTGGTGTTCGGACGCTATTTCGGCATGAGCACACGCGAGGTCGAAAAGGTTATCCCGTCACTGCTCGAGTTCGCGCGCCTTGAGAGCAAGGCGCATGCACGCGTTTCCGAGCTGTCCGGCGGCATGAAGCGGCGCCTGACACTGGCGCGTGCGCTGATCAACGACCCGCAGCTGCTTGTCATGGATGAGCCGACGACGGGCCTTGATCCGCATGCGCGCCACTTGATCTGGGAGCGCCTGCGGGCACTTCTGGCGCGCGGCAAGACAATTATCTTGACCACCCACTTCATGGAAGAAGCTGAGCGTTTGTGCGATCGCCTGTGCGTCATCGAGAAGGGACGCATCATCGCCGAGGGCCGCCCGCATGCGCTTGTCGACGAGCAGATCGGCTGCCAGGTGATCGAAATATACGGCGGCAATCCGCATGAACTGCATTCAGCGATCCGGCCATATGCGCAACGGTTCGAGGTGAGCGGCGAGACGCTCTTTTGTTACGCGTCCGATCCGGAGCCGGTCTTGGCGCAACTGCGCGGGCGAACGGGCCTGCGTCTTTTGCAGCGGCCACCGAATCTGGAGGATGTTTTTTTGCGGCTGACCGGGCGCGAGATGGAGAAATGAATGATGGGTGAAGGTTATGCGACAACGCTGCCGGCTAACGCTTGGAACTGGATTGCGGTTTGGCGCCGCAACTATCTGGCATGGAAGAAGGTTGCGCTTGCGTCGATACTCGGGAATCTCGCCGATCCCATGATCTACCTGTTCGGTCTCGGTTACGGCCTCGGCATAATGGTCGGTCGCGTGGACGGGGCTCCATATATCGCGTTTCTGACGGGCGGCATGGTTGCGGCAAGTTCCATGACATCTGCTACCTTCGAAACGATTTATGCGGCTTTCGCTCGCATGCAATCTCACCGCTGGGAAGCAATCCTATACACACAACTGACGCTCGGCGATGTCATTCTCGGCGAATTGGCATGGGCGGCCACCAAGGCGTTTCTGGCCGGGACGGGAATTTTGATCGTCGCCACTATGCTCGGCTATGCGGCGTGGACGTCGATCCCCTGCGTGCTGCCGGTTATTGCGCTAACAGGGTTTGCATTCGCGAGCGTGGCCATGGTCGTCGTGGCACTCGCACCCAGTTACGACTATTTCATTTTCTACCAGACGCTCGTCCTCACGCCGATGTTGTTCCTCTGCGGCGCGGTCTTTCCGGTCGCGCAACTGCCGGGCGGATTTCAGGAAATGGCGCAGTTGCTGCCGCTCGCACATGCGATCGACCTCATTCGTCCAGCAATGCTCGGCCGGCCGGCGGAAAGCGTCGGCCTGCATGTCGGTGCGCTCTGCCTTTACGCGGCATTGCCGTTCTTCCTTTCGGCAACGCTTCTGCGGCGCCGTCTGATGCCCTGAAGCCGTGACCGCTTACGAAACGGAGTGATGAAATGCAGTATCGCGGACTCGGCCGCAGCGGCCTGAAAGTAAGCGCGTTCGGCTTGGGTACGATGGGCTGGGGAGAGCAGAACACGGAAGCCGAGGCACGCGCGCAACTCGGGGCGGCTCTCGATGTAGGCGTAAACTTTGTCGACACGGCGGAGATGTATCCTGTACCACCGCGCGTCGGGACGACGGTCTCTCGGCGCGCTATATCGACAGTTGGCTGCGCAAAACCGGCCGCAGGCAGGATGTGGTGCTTTCGACCAAAGCGGTCGGTCCCGTCCGGCCAGCCAAAGCAAACCTGCCCTATATCCTGGACGGCCGCGTCAGCTACACGCGCGCAAACCTTTTCGAAGCAGTCGATGCCAGCCTTCAAAGGCTGCAGACGGATCATACCGATCTGTTTCAGCTGCACTGGCCAGACCGCAGTACGAACGTCTTTCAATAGCCTGGCGTAAAGAACCAGCCGGAGAGCCCTTACGCTCGTCGGCGCAACGGCGAAGTTCTTGTGCGGGCGCCATCCCCACCTTTGTGATCAATAACAGTTGGAAACATGCGCAATGATCCATTCCCTACCGTCGCCGGAGCCATTTGTAATCCTTGCGATGCCGCGAACTGGGACGCACTATCTCGAAGCGTTGCTGAACGATCATCCAAATATCTTGAGCAACGGTGAGTTGCTCAACAGCTATGATGAAAATTGGCCCGATAAGGATCGCCTGAGGCACAGCGATCGCGAGCTTCTCGAGCTCGCCTACATGCGCTATCCACCAGCCAAGAAGAAGGTGACGCATGTCGGCTGTAAAATTAACGAGCCTCAATTTTATGAGCGTCCAGGCTTTTTCGACGAATTGGCTCGCTGGCAAGGCCTCAAAGTCATTTTGCTTACTCGCAATACATTGGAATCCCTACGATCGCTGGTGCAGGCAAGGCAAACGGGTCAGTGGCTGAAATTCAGCCCGGACCGTAATGAGCCCCCAAGTGTCTCGCTGTCAGTGAACGAATGCGAAGCCTATTTCAAAGCTGCCGACGATTTCCATGCGCGGGTCAAGGATGCGTTTGATCCGAGCAAACTGCTGATGATCGAATACCAGGATCTTCTTCTTAAACCGAGCGCATGCCTGGCAGCCGTTTTGGCCTTCCTGGGAGCTCCCGCGCATCGGTTTTCCAATCGCGCCACCATTCAACGGCAGGAAACACGCTCGCTCGCTCGCTCGCTGCGGAATTTTGTAGAGCTACGGCGGCACTTTGCAGGCGGCCCCTACGCGAAGTTCTTCGAGCTTGACGACGCATCGGCTCCGCAAGGATAAATGAGATGTCTTTCGACAATCTGCGATACCTCGAATCCGAAGCCATCCATATCATTCGGGAGGTCGCTGCGACCTTTTCCAATCCGGTAGTGCTCTATTCCATCGGAAAGGACTCCTCCGTTTTATTGCATCTCGCAATGAAGGCGTTCTTCCCGGGAAAACCGCCCTTTCCCTTTCTTCATGTGGACACCCGGTGGAAGTTTCGGGAGATGATCGATTTCCGCGACCGCATGATGCGGGAAATGGACCTGAAATTGATTGTCCACGTCAATCAGGATGGCATCGATCAGGGTATCAGCCCGTTTCGAGACGGCTCCAACGTGCACACGCACATGATGAAGACCATGGCGCTGCGCCAGGCGTTGGACAAATTCAGTTTCGATGCTGCGCTCGCAGGCGCACGCCGCGACGAGGAAAAATCGCGAGCCAAAGAGCGGATCTTTTCCATTCGCAACGCACAGCATGCTTGGGATCCGAAACGCCAGCGTCCGGAGATGTGGAGAACCTACAATACGCGTGTCAGCGCAGGCGAAACGATGCGCGTCTTTCCGCTTTCCAACTGGACGGAACTCGACGTCTGGGAATACATCCAAAAGGAAAACATCCCGGTCGTGCCACTCTATTTCGCGGCGCCGCGGCCCGTCGTTCAGCGCGGTGCGGCGATGATCATGGTCGATGACGAGCGCATGCCGCTTGAGCCCGACGAAACGGTCACGCAGCGCATGATCCGTTTCCGTACGCTCGGCTGCTACCCTTTGACGGGCGCGATCGAATCCAGTGCGGAGACGGTGCCGGAAATCCTGCGCGAGATCGTGGAGGCACGCACCTCCGAAAGACAGAGCCGGCTGATCGATTTCGACGAGGCCGGCGCAATGGAGAAGAAGAAGCGGGAAGGGTACTTCTGATGCCATATCCTTTTTCGATATCGCCGCATGACATGGAAGAGCATCTGGTCCAAGAGGACAAAGGACCGGTTCTTCGATTCATTACCTGCGGTTCGGTCGATGACGGCAAATCGACCTTGATCGGGCGACTGCTCTGCGATGCGCAACTGGTCTTCGAAGACCAATTGGCAGACCTTCGCCACGGGGGCATCCGCGGCGGCAATGGCGAGGAAATCGATTTCTCTCTGGTGCTCGACGGCCTTGAGGCGGAGCGCGAACAGGGCATCACCATAGATGTTGCCTATCGCTATTTCTCCACGTCGAAGCGCAAGTTCATCGTTGCCGACACGCCAGGCCACTTCGAATATACGCGCAACATGGCGACGGGCGCATCAACTGCCGACCTTGCCGTCATCCTCGTCGACAGCCGCCAAGGCATACTCCAGCAAACACGCAGGCATTCCTATCTCGCCTCGCTTCTCGGCATTCGCCATGTCGTCCTGGCTGTGAACAAGATCGATCTCATCGATTTCAGCGAGCCGATATTTGATGCCATTGTGGCCGAATACGTGCGCTTCTCGGCGAAGCTGGGTTTTGCCAGCGTAATGGCCATTCCGATGTCCGCCCGCTTCGGAGACAATGTTGTTTCGAAATCGGGGAAATTACCCTGGTATCAAGGCTCCCCGCTTCTTGAATATCTGGAAACGGTGGAACTCGACGCACCTGACAGGCAAGAACCCTTTCGTTTTCCTGTTCAGCTCGTCATGCGGCCGAATGCGGATTTTCGAGCTACGCGGGCCGGATCGCATCCGGAAAAATTGCGGTCGGCGATCCGGTGATCGTTGCAAAATCAGGTCTGCGATCGTCGGTCAGGGCGATCATTGCCCCTGATGGCAACCAGATATCTGCCGCAGAAGGGGAACCGGTAACCTTGGTTCTTGCCGACGAGGTAGATGTCTCGAGGGGCGACATGCTGGTTGACCCCGCCTCAAGACCTTTTGTCTCGGACCAATTTCAGGCGCATCTTATTTGGTTCGATGCCAATCCGATGCTCCCCGGACGAAGCTATCTCTTGCGGACGGAGACGGACAGTGTCAGCGCCACGGTGACTGTGCTCAAGCACCAACTAAATGTCGACAGCTTCGTTCGCGAACCGGCCAAACTGCTTCAGATGAACGAGGTGGGCGTCTGCAACATCATGACGCAACGACCGATCGTCTTTGACGCCTACAAGGAAAATAGGTCAACCGGCAATTTCATCATCGTCGATAGGGTAAGCAGCGCGACCGTCGGCGCCGGCATGATTGATTTCCCGCTTCGTCGTGCCGACAACGTTCATTGGCAGGCGCTCGACGTCGACAAGGCCGCGCGGTCGGCTCTCAAGAACCAAAAGCCTGCTGTCCTTTGGCTCACCGGTCTGTCCGGTTCGGGCAAGTCGACGATCGCCAATGCACTCGAAGCGCTTCTGCATACTTGCGGCAAGCATACCTATCTATTGGACGGAGATAACGTACGCCACGGGCTTAATCGTGACCTTGGCTTTACCGCAGTTGATCGGGTCGAGAACATACGCCGCGTCGCTGAGGTCGCCAAGTTGATGGCGGACGCAGGGCTGATCGTAATTTGCTCCTTCATCTCGCCCTTCCGAGACGAGCGGCGTATGGCGCGCGAGCTCATGGGCGAAGGCGAGTTCATCGAAATCTTTGTTGACACGCCTTTAGACGAATGTGCGCGCCGAGATCCGAAAGGGCTTTATAAGAAGGCCTTTGCCGGAAACATTGCCAATTTCACCGGCGTCTCGTCTCCCTATGAGGCTCCGGAGAATCCGGAACTTCACCTCAAAACCATGGGCCAGGAGCCAGCGAGGTTAGCGCTTCAGATAGAAGAGTTCCTTCGAAGCCGAATGGAGGAGAAATAGCTCACTGGCCCAGTGCAGACAGGAATTTTAGCAACTGAGAGCCTGTCAACAGGGGAGGGCCGAAAATCTCCTGCAGCTGCTTCGCTGAGAAGAGTAGCCGGCCAGGCCAGCGGGTGCTGGCGTTTCACCAGCTTTACGGACCATATGACGGCAGCCTACCGAGAATACACCTTCAAATACTGGATGGACACTCATCGCAGCGAGGAAATCTTCTTCGTCCTGCAGGTCCAGAAGGTTATGCCAAAAACCTTCGTTGCATTTGGCTCCTGCCGGTACGTGGAGGAAGGGGAGAGGCTTCCCCGATCTCACATCATCGCTGATTGCAAGTCGGAAGCTGATGCGCTCGCCTTACGCGATCGGTTCTTCGCCATACGAGTCGATACGGGCAAGACTATCGAAAAGGAGATGTATCGGCGCGTTGATAAGTTCGCAGCGCGCGCAGAGGGGAAGACGCGAAGACGCTGAAGAAAAACCTATCGCTGCCTCCCACATATATTCGGGAGGCAGGCATGACCTCACCGGCCGTACACAAAGACCCCATCCTCTCGGGCCGCCTTAATGATCGCCTCTCGCACTTCTTCGGCAGTTATTCTGCCCTCATGGGCTGCAAGAACCGCTCTCTTGGCGTCTTCATAGGCTTCGCCGGTATTCTCTGCCGGCCATTCGTTGAGCAGGAAATCGGCAGCGCGCTCGGCGCTGTTGATCGCGACCGCTCTGCCGGCCTGTCTCGTTTCCAGCATCAGAGTTTTATCCCACCATTGTCTGGTCATGGCATTATTCCTCCGCAATCAAAACTGGCGATCAGATGCTTGGTTCCAAGGAGGGCGGCGTGATGCTCATCTTCGAAAGATCCTGTATTCGCATTCGGGTACCCCTCGCACATGCAGGGTTCGCTTATCGCCTACGTGTTTCCAGAATCTCTTTTTGTCCGCTACGCGACTATCTGCGAGGCCTTGGCGCCGACGTCAGGCTTTCAAGACTGATCGAGAGGCGGCTTTCATGCGCAACAGTTGATTGGCAGCCGCGTCAAGTTCCGTTCGCAGGGATCCGACATGGCGTCGACATTGTTCATGATCTAGAAGGCGGCAGTCGGTTCCGCAAGAACGACGAGCGCGGAAATTCATCATCCGCCCGCCATGCTCGGTCCGCCGCAAAGCGCCCAGGGCTCCCCGTAGCTAGCACTACTTTGGCAGATTAACCCGCAGTTAACGATGATTGGTCATCTTGAGCCCTTTAGCAGGGGTGTAGAGGATGGCGGAACTGGATGTTGCACTGGCGGATTGGCTGAAGCCGTTCGTTGAAAAGCTTGGTCATAAGAAGCGGCGGCAGATGTGCCCGGTTTATATTTCGGGCCTGATCGGTCCGGGCGATCGCAAGAGCATTGAACCGATGGCCGAACGCCTTGCACCCGAGCACTATGATCGCCTGCATCATTTCATCTCGGACGGCATTTGGGATGCCGGTCCACTTGAGGCGGAATTGGCAGTGCAGGCGGACAAGATTGTCGGGGCTTCAGATGCGTTTCTGGTGATCGACGACACAGGCCTGCCGAAGAAGGGCGACCATTCTGTTGGGGTCGCGCCACAGTATGCGTCGATGCTCGGCAAGCGCGCCAATTGCCAGACGCTGGTGTCGTTGACGCTGGCCCGCGACGAGGTTCCCGTCCCAGTGGGCTTACGGCTGTTCCTGCCCGAGAGTTGGACCAGCGATCAGGATCGGATGGCAAAGGCTGGGGTTCCCGAGCCGATGCGCCTATCTCGCACCAAACCCGAAATCGCGCTCAGAGAAATCGATCGACTGATTGCCGCGGGCGTGCGGTTTGGCACCGTGCTGGCCGACGCCGGCTACGGTCTGTCGGCTGCGTTTCGCCAAGGATTGAGCGCACGCGGCCTGACCTGGGCTGTCGGCATTCCCAAGCATCAGAAGGTTTATCCTCATGATGTTGCACTGATCTTTCCTGTCGCTGGCCATGGAAGGCCCCGCAAGCATTCGATCCCCGACACCCTATCGACAGCAGCCGAAACGATCCTGGAAGGAGCCGTCTGGAAGAAGATCAGTTGGCGACACGGCACGAAAGGTCGCCTGACCGCACGCTTTGCTGCCCTACGCATTCGCATTGCTGACGGCAACCCGCAACGCATCCTCGACAAGGGGCAGCAGCACATGCCGGGCGAGGAAGCATGGCTCGTTGGTGAATGGCGCTCAAACGACGAGCGCAAGTATTATCTCTCCAATCTGCCGGCAGATACGACCTTGAAAGCTCTCGCGGCTGCCATCAAAGCGCGATGGGTTTGCGAGCAGGCCCATCAGCAGATGAAGGAAGAACTCGGTCTCGACCACTTCGAGGGTCGATCATGGCAAGGTCTGCATCGACACGCACTGATGACAATGATCGCTTATGCCTTCCTGCAGCATCAGCGCCTACACAAGGCAAAGCGGGAAAAAAAGGAAGAAACATGGCCCGCCTAAACCGACACTGCCAGCCATCCGCCGCGCGGTCATAAACGCGCTTTTGCCACCAGCAGTTCCAGAGCGATGTCCACACTGTCGAATTCGCTTCCGAACGCCAAACGACGTTCTGCCAAAGTAGTGCTAGTTTCCGTCCACAAACAGGCGTGTTTAAGCGCGTTTACAAGGGTTTGTCCTTGGCGGTGAGAGTGGTTTTGGGGCGACGGACAGGATCATGAACGCTTGTGATTGGGCAGTATACAGTTGGCGGCGCTGAGGCGTACGCCACGAGGCCGGCATTGTAGCGACGGCGCAATTCTAAAAGCTGGTCGGAGTTCAGGTCGGTTTGAGGCGGATGAAGAGGACGAGGTTGTAAGCCACGACGGAGGACCAGACGTAGGTCTTGAAGTGGTCAAGGCCCCGCCAGGTGCAGCGTGCCAGGCCGTAGGCACGCTTGAGGCATGATATTCCGGCTTCGATACCGGCGCGGAAGTTGCGCAACTTGCGATAGACCCAATTGCTTCTGACCATGTCCTCGACCTTGAGGCCAGCTTTCTTGTGGAATGCCATGTCGCGAACGCCCCAGGTCTTGGCTGTGGCCAGGTTGCCGCGACTGGCAAAGCCGCCGTCGGCCGCCGCCTGCCGCGGCGCGTTTCCATAGACGGCGATGTGGCGCTCCAGCATCGGCAGCAGCCGCTCGCTGTCGGGCGGATTACCTGCCTCGATCACCAGATCGAGGATCATGCCGCTTCTGCCGGTGGTCAGGTTGAGCTTGTGGCCGTATTCGGTCTCGCGGCTACCTTTGACGATGATATCGGCATGGGGTTCGAACAGGCTTACCAGCTTCTCGCCCGCCGGCAGCTTCTCGCCCGCCAGTACTCGCCGCTCGCTCTGTTTGATGATGCGTTCGATCAGCGGTCGATAGCGGCAAACCTGGGCCTGCCAGAGTTGGACGAGCGGATTGCTCGCCGCTGCCAGTCGCTCGGTTGCCTGCTTCAGGTATGCCAAGGTCGCGCAGGCGATCGCGATCAGCTCACGGTAGAGCCGGACCCGATTGGGCTGACCGCGTGTGAACTGGATCTCGCGGGCACGCTTCTTGGCCGCGCGGCAATGATCGCGCCATGCCAGGCCGGCGCCGACCAAGGTATCTGCCTTCTTCAGCAGGCGCACCATGACCCGCACGGCATCCCACAGCAGGCTGCTGTCGCTCGGTTCGTGCATGAGTGCCGAGGTCACTGTACTGTCCAGCCGCACGACCGTGCCGTCTTCCAGCTTCGCCTGCCGAGCGCTCGACAGCAGCGCCCGATTGATCACTTCCCAGGTCTCGGGTCGGATCGCGCTGATCGTCTTTTGCAGCACTGACTTTTGCGGGCTCCATGACCACGGCAGGCGCGCAAAGGCCCGAAACGACGCGGAGTCCTCGAGATGGAACGCCAGTTCCTGGTAGCTCAGCTGCCGGTATTGCTTGAGCAATGCGCAACGCAGCACTGCCTCGGCCGGCAGCCCTTGCCGTCCGGTGGCCTTGACGCCGTGCCGACCCAGATCCCGCCCCACCAAGCCAAACAGATCGTGGTGCTCGTCCAGCCACTGCGACATCGACTTCAGTTCGTGGCCGATCTCGTGCGTGGCGAAAAGATCGAATATACTGGCTTGGACGGTGCGTTCCTGGCGCATTGTCGGCTCCGGCGGTTGCAGATTGTGCTTCGGAATCAGTGGCATGAGCCCAAAGTATACCTGAAACCGCCGGGCCTTGCTTGCGCAAAATTCAGATTCACTTAATAATATCAATAACTTGATGTTCGTGGACGGAAACTAGCTAGAGTCGCCAGGCAGAACTTAATAGCCCATTCGAATACCATTCGGCGTGATGGGGCCTGCGAACCGAATCCTGGAAGCGGCGGTTAGGTCGTCGTCTACAAGGACGGCCGGGAAATCGCTGCATTGTCCGCAGGCTTCGGTGAGACCGCGAACAATGTCATCGAGCTTACCGGCATGCTGCACGCTACCCAATGGATCATCGATTATTTCAAGAAGGACGAGCCGGCAACGATCTGGCGTGACGCCATGTACGTCGTGAACGGATGCAATGAATGGCGTAACTCCTGGGAGAGATGATTTTGGAGCGCCTGATCGAGGCGATGGAGACGGATATCGCGTAGCCCGTAAGGGTCGGGCCGAAGGCATTCGGAAGCAGCATGCCGCAATACCTCCATTCCGCCGCGGAAAACTTCGCCCGTCGGCGCGAGGACATCATCAAGACCGGTGGCGCCAGAACCCGCGAGGATGAAGCCGCCCAACGCAGGCAAACCGACAAGTCTTTAAGGTTTGTTGTCATAGACCGCAGAGTGGCAGGTCACCGCCGATCTACAATACGGTCGATTATACAAGGAAATTTGTCGAGGAGTGCCTCCTCAAAGGGCGTATATCATTGATGACATTACCATGTTCTAATTCAACAGTCGGCCGTGCCCACGACCGTAATTGAAACGAGCACTTGATGGAAACTCTGCCCCTATCCCTATTCGGATAGGGGCTTTTTGTGGGTGTGCTTGGGCATTGCTGTACGAAATACCGTTGTCATGCAGTCCGATGGTACAACGCGGCCTGTTACTCCCAGGTCTGTCGATTGTACCAATCGTCGATGTCGCGCCGCGCCCGATCTTTTTCCAAGCCGTAGCGTTGTTCTTGGATCTTGCCTTCGAGCTGATCTCGGCGTCCGTCGATTAGATCCAAGGTCGTCATCCGTGAGCTGTCCCCACTGCTCTTTCACCTTGCCCTTGATCTGCTTCCAATTTCCTTCAACTCTATTCCCATCCATGATGTTCTCATCGTAAGGGTTGTCCCTGCAGCGGTAATGTAGATCGGCTATCTTTGTTCGCCAAATAGTTGGAGGGGCCGCCGCGCGAAGCTGGGCAAAGCGAGCGCGCGGAAGCTGGGGTTAGGCCTCCGCTTTTTTTCAAGCATGCAGAAGTGGAATCAAGCCCTGAACGATAGATTCTGCCAATGCTTCCTATCGCTTCGCTATCTGGAAATTTCATAATCAAGGGCTTCTTGCCCCAATCGTCCGACTACGGATCAATGGCAAAGTATTTTACCAAGAAGGGGTTCGCTAAAAGTGGCCATGCACCAGCAAGTCTGGCGAGGTGGCGTTCGTCATGAATGCCTTGCTTATAAAGAGTGACAACGATTGGTGCCAGTCGCTGGGCTTCATTTACATCTTTCATTAGGTTCAATCTTGAGAAAATCTGCTCGAAAGCAAGCTGACAAATCTCTAGGTCACGCAGACCAAAGATTGCCTCATGGTTTCGAATATATTGGGAAAACGTCGAACCATCCTCATCATGCCGCTCCGCCGGGCTGGATACCGGTGACCCCATCTCGGGAGAATCCGAAACCATCCGCTGCTCTCCGATCGTGCATGAGTATACAACGCACGTTTACACTCCAGGCAACATTCTCGCAACCTGAGGCATCATTTCTTTGAGCATCTTCTCGGCGCCGCCACTTTACTGCTGAGCGGGCGTTGTCGCGGGCGGCGTTGTGGTGGTCGGCTGTGTCGTTGTCGTCTGGGCTGGGGCGTTGGGATTTGTCGTGCTGGTGTGGGGCCAGAAAGCCCAGGCGAGAGCTGCGACTACAATAATCCCGAGAATGACAACCCATGGCATCCAAGGTTGGCGACGTACCGGTGTCGTTCTGAGATCTGGGGCACGCTTGTTGATGTCGTTGCTCATCTGAGTACTCCTCTGGGACGTAACCTTTAGCTGCAGCAAAGGTTCCTGACCACGAGGCGTTGCGGTGAAGTTGCGCTAATATTGCGCGCAGTTCATTGGGTTGGTTGATGTCCGTGATCGGATTCATCTCGCAAGTATTTGGCATCGTATAAGAATGGAAGAAGCCGAGCCGTTCCGGGCACAATCTTGGACTCGTCGGCGTCGACCTCGAGGCGAGCTGTCCATCTAATCATGTGGTTGTTGTCGGTCGGGTCCAACGTCGGAAACTTGAGGCGACGGCTTTGATCAGTTGTGACCACATCAATGGTATAGCTATCGTCTTCAAGGTATCGATCTGAGATGATCTCCACATGGAACCGGCCACCTTCCGTCCTGGCATCGCCCTCGTAGCCACATCGCTGGATGCAACCTGGCAAATCACCCCTGACTGTGAATGAGATCAATGTGCCGTCCACCAGGTTGGTTATCCCGTTAAAAGACGGTGGATTTCCTTTGCTCATGGTTATCGCGAGCGTCAGATCGTTGTCGCTGGCCGCAAAGGCAGAAGGGACCATGATGAGCGACAGTGCGGCAACGACGACGGCGTGATGCATAGCAATCCCCCAATTACCGCAATGATTATCGGGAATGATCTAAGAGTCGAGTCAACTATGCGTGCGAGCGTGGCGCCCTGTGAACGGCTCAAATTCATCATCGCCGTGCAGATATTCCAGCTCATGGTCAATGTGGTCGATCGCCCAACAGAGCGCCTCGATCTCGCTTCTCAGGTGCTCGGCCAAGTCCCCGGTGATACTGGCGATATCGGCCGCCGGCAGGGACGCCCTGCTGTTGATAATCTTGATCTCGTCAGCTTCAAGACCGGCAAGGTGGTGCTTCGCCCGCTCGATCTGGAACAACAGCTTGCCGCGGTGATCCAGTAGGTATTCTCTCGTCTCGTCGATCATTTGGGCGTCTCCGAGGGATGTGGCTGTAGCCTTATATGCTTCGAGACCGTGTTCGGTAATCCAAAAATATTCGATATTGTCGATACAATCTCTGGGGACGAAACCGCGGGCCTCCAGACGGCTAACGATATCGTCGCCGCACCCATAAAAGCCCACGCAAGGCGGGCCCGGAAAGGTGGAATGATGGAGGTGATTTAGGAGATGCCGGCCGTGTGACGCGCTGACATCATCTTTGATGCGACAAGGCTAAAATGCCTGATAGGATTTGAGCTTAATCGTGGAGGGGACCATGAAATCAGCGGCAAACGACAAAGAAAATCTGCCGCCCGTCGAGCAGGAGTGGGCCAGCGCCATGCTAGTCATTGCATGGCCGTTTGGGGTTTTTGCCATTGCGCTTTGCTGTAAGTTCTTCGTGTAGCGATTAAGCCCCCGCCTGACCTAACGCTCGGGCCTGGCCAAGACGGTTGTCGGGATGTTGATTTTGGGGATTCTAGCCGTCGTCCCAACAATGATGGTGCAGTCTCTCGTGCCCATAAATCACGCTCTTCGTCACTCGCTCTCAGTTTGAGCAAGCGATCGGTGCCGCTGCGAAGCGCTCCCTGGCTCACGCTTGCGGCTATGCCGGATTGACAAGAGCAGCCGCAACTTCACCAATCGGCAGGTCAATCAGGGTGATGCCGCATTCCGTGCAGAAGCGGCGTTCGTTCTTGGTCATGGTTTTGGCATCAATCACAGCGAAGTGTGGGCCGTTGGAGCGCTTCATGATCTGGCGGGCAAAGATGCGCAACATCTGATCGTCGAAGCGGCAGCCCAGAAAGAAAAAGCCGCGGTTGGTGCGCCGTGCTTTGACGGCTTCGGGGATCGGCGTCTGGATATCGATCTCTGTCAGAACTTCGACATAGTCCGCATCTGACACGAGAAAATTAGCAGCGGGCCGAACGCTTCCATGAGGCGTATACAACACCGTTTTTGCTGCCGGACCGGGCCTGAGTTCCTTTCCGGACAAATCGTAGGTTCTCGTCCATATATCGCGGTTCTCATTTGCCCGCGTAACGCCTTGTATCTCGACCACGTCTGTTCGGCCATTCGCCACGAGAGCCGCGCGCATCGTCCCGTCGTACCAGCTGTCGATGATGAGCGAGAGTGGCAGCGTTGCAAGCCAGGCATGGAGGCCGGTCAGCGGCGCGGATGAGGCGAATATCTCCGCCATCCAGGCTTGAAGCGTCCGACGATGCCTGCGCTGCTCGATAAACTGTGCGACCGACCACATGTTGCTGCGTATCTTGGAAGGTGCTGTCGCCCGTGTGTTAAGAGCTGCTGCAACGCCTTCTGGACCATCAGGTACAGGCGGTGCCGCCGAACTTTGCCGGAGAAGCCCGGGACCGAGATATGGGATTATTGCGTCTGCGGCGAGCGCTTCCTTCAGCAAATAAAGTTGCTTTTCGGCGTAATCGCCCCGGCAGACCAAAAGATGATCGGATTTAGGAAGCACGGGCATGCCGCTGTCGCTTTTTGTCGTTCGTTAGCAGCGTTTAGTCCTCCTCAGATATCTTCTTTGCCTCGACCGTAATGGGCAGGCGCGTGTCCTTTGGCAGATCGGGCAGGGCTAGCCTCCATCCATTCCTAAGCAGCACGCAGCCGCCCCATAGATTTTCATTTTCCATAGCAATGATCGGCTCTTCGAGATCCTTCTTGGAAACATATGCCGATAAGCCGGTTCCGGTTCTGCGGATCATCACTTTCACGGGGCTATTCCTTCCCTGGCGCTGGTAGTCGTTTCGGCAATGCTTGCTGCGGCTTTGTCGAGGCTCGTCAGTTCACGCGCGCGCATGCCGACGATGGTGCCGCGATCCACCCATTCGACCGCATAGATATAGAACTGCTGGAGAAAGGTGCCGATGTCGCGCACATAACCCTCATCGCCCTTTCGCACCAGGTTTTCGCCAACGTCTTTGCCGGGATAGGTGCCGTCATTCTTTATGTGGCGCGTGGCACGAACCCGCTCGCCTGGTAGAAATTGCGGTGAACAGCCGATTTCCACTTCTTGTTCGCGTCCTATGCCCACGGTGGTGCCTCACTTTCTTGAGACTGCTCGGCTTAACCGCGGAGGTCAAACCTTTGGACGAGATATTGCCTTCGGCGGCCAGCGAACAGGCGATCAGGCTGGAACGCAGGTCTTCGGTACCGGACATACCGATGCGCATTGCTGCGTCTCGAAAGCTCCCTCGCATTCTGTGCACTTCTTCGGATCGATCACGTAGTTCTCGCCCTTCAGTTCTATCGCACCTGATGGACATTCGAACTCGCAGGCTCCGCACTGGGTGCATTGGGATGCGATGATCTTGAAGGCCATTTTCAACTCCTGAGGAGGTTAAACTAAAAAAAATTCACGCCGTCCCTGTCAGCAGGTCGACTCCAAACTCGGTGGCATAAACCATGCTGATGGCGGTTTCGATGTACTCATAGGTATAAGAGTCCACTGCTCGAATGCCCGCGTCCGCCAACCGCTTTTTAGGGCAATCTCCGATCTTTGCGCAGAGCACGATGTCGATCCCCTCGAGCGCAACTATCACACCGTCGAGTGTAGCGTCGTCACCCCAACCGCCGCGGCAATATTGCTCGACCTTGCGATGCCCCACGAAGGCGATTCCTCTCGGAGAGGCTTCATAAATCTGGAACTCTTTCGCATGGCCGAAATGTTCGTTTATGCGGCCGCCGCCCTTGGTCGCCACCGCGACGTGAAGCGACCCGTCGGGGCCGGCTGCTTTGACCATTTCGATCGCCTCGCTCTTGGCTGCTGCGTGATTGCCTCTCTCCCGCGCCACTACTTCCCGGTATGCCTCGCGATTGCGCTCGTCGTACGAGACTGCATCGGGAATGTGGTCGAGCGTGAATTCTTTGCCACGATCCTCGCCGAGCAGACCGACGGCATCGGCCCGGCATTGCCGACAATGACGCATCAGCTTGGCGCCTTTTTCGAGACGACCTTGAAGCGCCTTCAATTCGATTGCCCGCGGAGCGCGCTGTCCGGTCAGGCCATAGTAAGTGCCGTGCGCTGGGTCCGAAATCAGGGGCATCACATTATGCAAGAACGCGCCGCGCTCTTTCACCCATCTGTTCACCTCGATCAGGTGCTCGTCATTGACCCCGGGTATCATGACCGAATTGACCTTGACGAGGATGCCCCGCGCCGCCAGCATTTCCAAACCCAACATCTGTCGCTTGTGCAGGATTTCGGCGGCTTCGATGCCGGTGTAGCGCCGGTGATTGTAAAAGACCCAGGGATATATCTTTGCGCCGATTTGCGGGTCGACCATGTTGATTGTGATGGTCACGTGATCGACATTCATGCGTGCAAGCTCATCGACATGATCTGGCAATGCTAGCCCGTTGGTGGAGATACACAGCTTGACGTCGGGAATTTCCGCGGCAACTTTTTCGAAGGTCGCCTTGGTTCTCCTCCAGTCGTAACAGGCATCGCCCGGACCGGCGATTCCGACGACCGAAAGCTGCGGCACTTCGTTGGCGACCGAAATAACTTTGCGCAGCGCCTGCTCTGGCGTCAGCTTTTCCGAGACGACACCGGGCCGGCTTTCGTTTGCGCAGTCATATTTCCGATTGCAGTAGTTGCACTGGATATTGCAAGCCGGTGCGACGGCGACGTGCATGCGCGCGAAATAGTGGTGTGCTTCTTCCGAGTAGCAGGGATGATCCTTTATCTTCTCCCATGTCGCTGGATCCATGTCATCCGGTTTTGCGGTTGAGCCGCAGGATGAGGATTTGCAGCTGTCGGACTTCGCATTGGTCAGCCTATTGTCGGACGTTTTGGCGCTGGCCGAGCTATCAAGCGAAATCATCGATGCGGTCATCTAGCAATTCCGTTGCTGGTGAAGATTGCAGTTCAAACTGCAAGACCTATGCCAGGGCCCGGGATTGTCTTATGTCCGGCGTTTTAGTGTTTCGCGTTGGATTGCATACACTTGCTCCCGCACGATTTCGTTCGTTCATGACAATCGGCACATGGATCTCGTCGCGAATGCGACGCGCCTCTGTCACGTAGAGTGCCGAGAGCGCATTTCCGACCTGACGAACGACATAGGCTTAGAACTTTTTCATCTCGATATTGTGCCGGCGCAGAGCATAGCCGACCTGACGGGGCGTGAGGCCGAGCATACGAGCCGCTTTGGCCTGAACCCATCCGACTTTCTCCATTGCCTCG
The DNA here is from genome assembly GCF_003627795.1 of Rhizobium sp. CCGE531. NCBI lineage: Bacteria > Pseudomonadati > Pseudomonadota > Alphaproteobacteria > Hyphomicrobiales > Rhizobiaceae > Rhizobium > Rhizobium sp. CCGE531. The sequence goes on from NZ_CP032687.1 coordinate 253,870, forward strand.
ATCAGCCGGTCCCGCTCTGTGAGGCGCGGTGATAGGGCTGGGCAAGCCGGACCATTGGGGTCGCAGGCCTTGAAGGGCGCTACCTCGGGATGCGAGACGCTGCCTGGTTGGGTAGAGAGCGGCGATACTGCCGGCGTTGTTCCACCCCGAGTGAGCTCATCGATAGGCTTACCCTCGCGGCCGCCGCCGTCGCCTTTCCAAAGACGAGCCGAAAGACATTGGTTGTTCTGGCACGCAAAATCCGAGGGAACGATCGTCTTCGAGCGCGCCAACGTCGCCGTCCTACGCACGCAATTTTCCAGCTCGCGGACGTTCCCAGGAAAATAGCATTGCGAAATCAGGTCTAGCGCCTGCGCCGTGAAGGCGTGCTCGCGATTGTTCTCCCGGTTGAAACGGTCGAGAAAGACTTTTGAAAGGCGCGAAATGTCTCCGGGCCGCTCTCTGAGTGGTGGCAAGACGATCGGCACGACATTGATGCGATAGTAAAGGTCGGCTCTGAACTCGCCATTTGCAACAGCCGCCTCGAGGTCCTTGTTGGTTGCGCATACGAGTCTGATGTCGACTTTGAGGGTCTTGGTTCCGCCAACCCGCTCCAGCTCGCCTTCCTGCAGCACGCGCAAAAGCTTGGCTTGAAAGGCAGGCGAAATTTCGCCAATTTCATCAAGGAGCAGCGTTCCGCCATTTGCCAATTCGAAACGCCCCGCGCGCTGCGATACAGCACCGGTGAAAGCGCCCTTTTCATGTCCGAAGAGTTCCGATTCCAGGACACCTTCAGGCAGTGCGGCGCAGTTCAATTTGACAAAAGACTTCTTGCGGCGAGGGGAAAGCTCATGAATGGCCTGTGCGAAAAATTCCTTGCCAGTGCCGCTTTCACCCCGCAGAAGCACTGTGGTATTCGTCATAGCCACCGCAGAGACGATTTCCAACACCCGCCTGACTGCAGGGCTTTCTCCGACGATCCAGTCGACTTTGGCTCTTGAGTTTTGGCTCGGATCATTCCGTCCCCCTTCGGCGGATTTCCGGTGCAGCTGGATGATTTGCGGACCGGACGTGCTCAGGGCTCGGTGGAACGCGATCGTCTGGCCGATAAGATCGGCGACCATGGTAAGGAAGCGAATATCCTCGTTGTGACGCAGTTCAGTGGCGCTGTCCCTGAAGCGGTCGATCCATAACGTCCCGACCAGTTTGTGCGCAGCCCTCAAAGGAACCCCGATAAATGTGATGGGGATCGTGTCGCTGCTCAAAGACGGCTGAGGGTCAGCCCGAAAAAGTTCGGATTTACTGGTCTCCCTTATCACCAGCGGCTGTCCGGTCGTCACGATCTGATCCATTGCAGCCGGTGGGATGGTGTGGCGTGCGCCGGATTGACGAGAATCGGCGACGCCGGCCGACGCGGTAATTTCCGGCTCCCCTTCGCTCGCCCATATAACGATTGCCCCATGACGCATTCGCAAAAACGTGGGGAGGATATTGGCGACCTTGACAAGCGTGATCTCCAGCGGGGCAGCGGCCGTTAGGAGCTTCGATATTTCGTAGATCCCGCTGCAGGAGATTCCGACTTCAGGCGTTTTGCTGGATACCCCGGGCAAAGGTCCAACTTCATCGACGCAATCGCGTAGAATGCGGGTCATTTTCAACACCCCTAGCTGTGTAGAATGCCCCCATTCCAACCACTGTTTGTGCTTATTTGTATAAGCGGAAACTCTAATGGTAGTTTCTGAAATTGCAAGCTGGTTCCTGTCAAAATTGATGCAGCGCCTGGCTGTGACGACATAATGTGTTTTTCAAAAGTTTAACAATAAATTGTTCACCCGAACTTGAAGAGAACACCAAAGCCGCCTCGTGGATAGTTCCACGTGATGTCCCCACTTGCCTCACACAGCACCCTGCATGTGCCGCACTCCATGCAGCCGTCGGCGGCAATCTCCACTTGGCCTTTGTCATTCAGTTCATAGCATTTTGCCGGGCAGATGCGTGTTAGCGCCAAAAGGTTTGCACTCGGATGCTCGTGCGGCCGCACCTTAATGTGCGGGCGTCCCTGATCAACCAGATAGCGATTCTGGAAAAGCTTGTCCTCAACACGCAACTTCGTCACTGCAACGGTCATCCTATTTCTCCTTCAACGCCAAGCCAATGCCAGACGCACCGCGTCGCTGACCAGCCCCCAGCGCGAACGCGCCTTTATGAAAGCGGCCGTTGTCGCCCTTTCATTTTCGATCTTCGGCGTACCATCGACACGCATGAAATTTTTCGAAGCTTCAGACATCAACTTCGGGTATGTCATGAAGAAATTGCGGGAATTGGTATGAAGTAGGGCCGGCATGTCTTTGTATTTCCTAAGATCTTTAATGACAAAGGAATCGTCCAGCATCGTCTTGTATAGTGCGAGGTTTCTTTTGGTCATTCGACCTCCGCGGCTCTTGACCTCGAAAATAGCCTCCCCGGCGATGCGACCTGACGTCATGGCGAGATTGGAACCCTCGCGGTGAACGGCATTGTTGAGCTGTGCTGCGTCGCCGACAACGACCCAGCCATCGCCGAAGAGCGCGGGAATTGCCTTATACCCACCTTCGGGAATGAGATGAGCTGCATATTCCTTGACTTCCGAATCCGCGATCAGATGTTTGATCGACGAATGGTTCTTGAACGCTTCGAGCAATTCGTAAGGGCTTTCGCACGTTGCGGCGAAGTCGGAGACGAGGCAACCGATGCCAAGAGAGATCGACTCCTTATTGGTATAAAGAAAGGCGAGCCCGGCCATGCCGCGGGAGATGGTGCCGGCCGCCTCGATCACACAGCCCTCGTTGCCATGAAGACCGAAGCGCTGATCGATTACGTCTTCTGGCAGAAAATGTATTTCCTTGACAGCGAGAGCCACGCTCTCCGATGTCGACGTCTGACGCAAGCCGGCCCGTGCGCCGAGCAACCCATTGGCGCCTTCCGCAAGAACGACCGTGTCCGCAAGTATGACATCGCCGGTACGGTCAGTGCGCACGCCGATCACCTTGCCGCCTTCCTGGGCAAGTTCCGTCGCCGTCGTCTCGCAAAGGACTATCGCTCCCGCCTCGCGCACCTTACGGGAAAACCAACGGTCGAACTGGGCGCGAATGATTGTGTAGCGCTCAGGCGTCGACCCGTTGAAATCATCCGATCGGTATTGGATCCCAACGTGGGATGTGTCATCCATCATCCAGAAGCGCTGCTCGACGAGATGCCGCTCAAGAGGCGCATCATCTCGAAAATTCGGGATGATTTCCTCCAGCATGTTCGCGTACATGATTGCGCCCTGGACGTTCTTTGAGCCCGGATACTCACCACGCTCCAATTGCAGGACTTTCAAGCCACGGCTCGCCATGGTGTAAGCAGCCGCATTGCCGGCCATGCCGGCGCCAATCACGATGGCGTCAAACTTTTCCCCACTCATAACCCGTGTCCCCTAGTTCGCAAGCTTATCGCGACTGTGCGGCGACAGCCGTTGGGTGAAAACATCAGTGAGGGCCGGCAAGAAGCGGATCGCATCCGTCACGACGCCAACGTGGGCGAAGTCGAAAATCGGCGCGTTCGGATCGGTGTTGATCGCCACAATGAGATCAGCGCCCCCGACGCCAACCCGGTGCTGAATGGCGCCGGAAATCCCGGCCGCTATATAGAGCTTCGGCCGGATAGTCTTGCCGGTTTGCCCGATCTGCCGATCAGCCGGCATCCAGCCTTTCTGGACCAGCGGCCGTGAACAGCCGTATTCGGCTCCAATTACCCGCGCAAGATTCTTCACCAGCTTCAGGTTCTCCGATGTTCCAAGACCAAGGCCGCCGCCCACCACCACATCGGCATAGGCGAGATTGGAATTTGTCGATTGCACGTCGGAAAGGAACCCGAGGACTTTGGTGACGATCTCCTCCTCGAGCATCGGGACCCCATGCTGAATGACGCAGCCGACCGGCTTGTTCATGCGCTGCGGCATCGCCATGACCCTCGGTCGCACTGTCGCCATCTGCGGTCGGCAGTTGAGGGTGTAGATTGTGCATAGTAGAGAGCCGCCGAAAGTCGGCCGCGTTGCGGCAAGCGAACCGTCCGCATCCACATCGAGTTCGGTGCAGTCCGCGGTGAGCCCCGTCAACAAGGTCGTCGCCACGGAACCGGCAAGGTCGCGACCAAGCGTCGTCGCACCCAAAAGCAGGATTTCCGGTTGGTAAGTGGCAACCAGATTTGTCAGAGCTTTGGTGAAGGGCTCGTTCCTATAGTCTTCGAGCAGGGGGTCCTCCACCAGATACGCAACGTCGGCGCCATAGGCAAACGCCTCTGCAATGGCATGCTGCGTGGCGTCCCCTGGAGGTCCGAGCACGACACCTGCGAGTTTGACGCCAAGCTTGTCCGCCAGCTTGCGGCCTTCTCCTAGCAGTTCGAAGGAAACGGGATGGACATTTTCGCGCTCCACTTCGATGAAGACCCAAACATGCCGGTAGTCCTTGAATTGCTCGGGCAGCTCTTTCTTCAAACCCGCGCGGCCGACGGCAGGGGGCGGTGTTTCCTGATTTGCGGTCAACGTCATGGCTCCTTGCCGTTATGCGCTGGCGTCGAAGGCGAGTTCGTGTTCGAGCGCCGGCTGACGGGCGAAGATTTCGACAATCAACTCATCAGCAAGATCGCCGAGCGCTTTATCGGTGGTGGTGATTTGCTCCGCCTTTTCCGTCCTTGCTGTCGGGGCAAAGACGCGTTTGACGACCGTCGGCGAACCACGCAGTCCACACTTGCTGAGGTCCTCGATGCCGGCGTCGGCCGCGCTCCATTTTACGATCTGACTGCGCGCGGCGCGTAGCGCGTCATCAAGCGAGCCGCGGCGGATTTCGTTCGTGCCTTCCAGCATAGTAATGAGGCAGGGAAGCTTGCCATGCAGCATTTGGATACCCCCTTCCGAACGGCGGTCGACCTTAATTTCGCGTGCATCAAGATCGAGGGAGGAAATCTTCGAAACGTAAGTGAGTTGCAGGAGGTCAAGACGCTTGGCAATGCCGGGCCCGACTTGGGCAGTGTCGCCGTCGATCGTCTGCTTGCCCGTGAACACGATGTCGGGGGCGCCGAAGGTCTCGCCGATTTTTGCGATCGCCTGCGAAAGAGCAAAGGAAGTCGCCAGGGTATCGGATCCGGCAAAATAGCGGTCGGTCAACAATACCGCCCGATCCGCACCATAAGTGAGCGCCTTGCGCAACGAATCCTCTGCCATGGGCGGCCCCATCGTGAGCGCGGTAACCTCGCCGCCATGCACGTCACGCAACCGCAGTGCTTCTTCAAGGGCGAATAGATCGTAAGGATTTATGATGGTCGGCACACCCTGGCGCATGATCGTGTTCGTTACAGGATGGACGCGAATCTGTGCGGAGTCCGGCACCTGCTTGATACAGACTACGACGTGCATGTGGTCTCCTAGCTGCTGTTCAATGGCGGGTTTGGCGCTTCGTGTCCTCTAAAGCACTATCTGTGCCAAGATTTTTGAATGTCGCATCCCTTTGAAATTTCACAGATTTCTGCTGGGGGTGCCGACACTGGACTCGCCATTGTAGGCTTCGCGACATCGTTCAAGCCGGAACCATGTCGCATTCACTCCCTGCCGAAACCCTTCAAGATGGAATCGAACGGCACGAAGGTGTGACCCGGTTGGGCAGGCTTGGCCGGATTGTGATCCTTGAGCACCTTAAAGACCCGGTGCGCAAGTGGCGAGGACGCCGCAAAGTCTTCGTAGGCGCGTTCAAGGATGGTGCGTGCTCTGGCAGCAATCACCTGTTCCGGTAGATCGGAGAAATCCTCTTCGGCGAGGTATTGCCCCATCCGCTTCATGATGTGAAGCCGCGAGACGTCAAGCACCTTCGGATCATAGGCGACGTCAAGCAGCGCGAAAAAATCCTCCGCGGCCGACAGATTTTTCAACCGCGCGAGGATCTCCGCCGTATCGCTGGTTGGGCTGGCGTTGCATAAAGTGTTCATAACATTCTCCCGATTCGAACGATGCTCTGTGGTGCTCCGGTGCGATGATCCGCGGTCGCGAAAAGCCCGCCGGAAAAGTCCTCGCTCTTGCGGCTGCAAGTGGCTTGGCAAGTCCGAGCTCTTCTGCCTCGCAAGAGCGACGATCATCGCCTAGTTCGGTCACGCCAAATCGAGTCCTCAGAACGTGAACCGCTTCATGAGGGGTCTCCGTCCGTCTCCGTAGGCTTCATGAAAGCCAAAGGTCTCCGCCGCTTTGCCGGCGTCGGCCTAAACGAAGAACCATCTCGCAAACTGCCGACGATTCCGGGTAAGACATCGAGCACGCGATCGATATCCTCCTCGGAATTATCACGCGACAGGGAGAAGCGAATGACCCCGTGCCTCGATATTTCGGGAATGTTCATCGCCCTCAGGACATGGCTCGGCTGCGGCGACTGAGAAGTGCAAGCCGAGCCGGAAGAACAGGCGATGCCATAGCGGTCGAGGAGAAGCAGTAAGCCATCACCGTCGACTTGGTCGAAGGCGATGTTGGAGGTGTTCGGCAACCGCTTTTGCTTATCGCCGGTGACAAACGCATCTGGGATGCGCTGCACAAGCCCTTTTTCCAGGCGATCTCGCAGGGATCTTACTCGTCCGTTCTCTTCTTTCATGAAGGTCAAGGCAAGCTCAGCGGCCTTGCCGAGCCCGACGATGCCGGCGGTATTTTCCGTGCCGGCGCGCCGGTCGCGCTCCTGATGTCCCCCCTTGATCATCGGATCGAAGCGCACTCCGCGCTTTACCCAAAGCGCACCAATCCCTTTGGGTCCATGCAGCTTGTGGCCTGAGAGCGACAGCATGTCGATCGCACTCGATTTCAGGTCCATCGGCAGCTTGCCAACAGCCTGCACAGCGTCTGTATGGAAAAAAGCGCCAACTTCCTTGGCCAACTTAGCGAGGTCGGCGACAGGAAAAATCGTACCCGTTTCATTGTTCGCCCACATGATCGAGACGAGTGCAACATGTGGGGTGAGGGCAGCCCGGTATGTGCGCAGGTCGAGGCGACCATGCCGATCGACTGGAATCCTGTGCACCTTTATGCCACGCGTCTTCTCAAGATACGCACACAGCGTCAGCACGGCCGGATGCTCGACTGCGGACGTCACGATCTGTGTGCGATCGCGCATGATCTCAAGCGCCGAAAGGATTGCTGCATTGTCGCTTTCCGTCCCGCCGGATGTAAAGACGATCTCATGCTCGAACTCCGCACCGATCAAAGCTTGCAATCGTTTGCGCGCGGTCATTATCGCCGCACTTGCCGAGGCGCCAAAACTGTGACTGGACGAAGGATTGGCAAATTGATCCGTAAAGAACGGCAACATCGCTTGTACGACTTCCGGATCGACCCGCGTCGTTGCATTGTTGTCGAGATAGACAGACCTCATGGAAGCGATCCTCAGTTGGCGGAATGACGTCGGGTAGTCTCCATCGTTCAGCCCTCGGGCGAGAACAACCGCCGCAGCGTCGGATTGGTCGAATTGGCTGCGGCGACGTCATCTGGCAATTTCAGGCTCCGGTGGACGTTTTTCAGGCGAGCTCCAAGCATCCTTGATCCGCCGCGACATGCCGCCGAAAATTCCCGTCGGTTACAAAGATATTTCTTTGACCTCGAGTACGCTGCCTTCCGTTGTGACTGCCGACAAACTCGTCTCTGACCTAATGAGGCCTTCAACGAACAGCGCCGCAGGGACCGCAACAATCGCTTCTTCGACAGCGTTGAAGCATGTGACCGGATCGCCCGACTTTGCGCCACACATGAGGCAAACGGTGACGGCGAGGTGGACGGCGGCCGGGCGACAGCATGCGTTAAGTCGCAATTGATGTTTCGAAGGGCTTCATGGGCGGTCTTGCCCACAATAAATTCGATTAACTCGGACGAGCAGGCGATCGCGAAACGGGTTCGGAGCGACTGCAGTGTTGCGGCACTGATCGCTTCCGTCGGCCGATCGAATCCCATCATTAATTCAACCGCATCCCCAGATGCGACCTTGTTTTCAGATTTGGCTGTTTGCAGAATGCGGGCGCCCTTGTGATCGCAAAATGATGTCTTGAGCTTGCCGCGATACTTCCGCATGACTTTTCACACCAACCCCGGATGGTCAGGCAAAGGACTTGCCACAAGCGCACATCTCTGCCGCGTTGGGGTTGTCGAAGACAAATCCTGAGGACTCCAGCCGTGTAACGAAGTCCACCGTCATGCCGTTGACGTGTGGTTGAGAGCCTACGTCCACGAACAGTGTAATCCCGCCTGTTTCGATGATCGCATCGCCCTCGCGTGGGCCGCTCTCCGGTCCCATCAGGTATTTGAGCCCGGCGCAGCCGCCGGTCTCGACCGCGATGCGCAGGCCTTCGGCCGGCTCGTCCGCTCGGCTGAGCGCAATCTTCATGGCGGCAACGGCGTTCTCTGTGAGCGTGATCATAAATATGGTTCTCATTGGTCGTCGGGAAATTTGCAAATGACCTTGCATGTGCCGTGCCAAAGAGAAAAGCATTGAGCAGGCGTCGGATCTTCCGCTGGCAATATGCATGCGCATGCCCGACAATGCCCGACATCACTGAACGTCCAACATCAAAAAGGAGCAGTCACCCATGATTTGGGGACGCCCGCCAAAGACATCACTGCGCCATTTTCACGCCGTTGCCGTCATCGTAGCTGGGAAAAGGTTTGTAGCAGGCGCACCGGGAAAGGCCCTGGGTACCAACAACGATTGTCTGGTTTGTCGATTAGCCGACATTTTGCGTTGGCCAATCTGTATTTGCACGCTCATCACGTTGTTGAGAAACTCCCGGAGAGTTGTGCCGACGCTGTTTATCGCCAGGCTGGCATAATTTTTGAAGCTTTCTCGTCATGGCCGCTATAGCTGCAGGCGACCTTGATCAATGAAACGAAGGAGCAAAAGCGCCGTGTCAGATCAGCATCAATTCCAGATCTTAAAGGGAAAGAGCATCAGTCCCAGGATACTAATGTCTGATCGGTGGCGACATTCACAGTCATCCAATGCCAGGCTATGGCTGCGAATGGGCTTGGAGATAGACTTTGACGACTATGTACTTACCTGTGTCTTTTCGCGAGCGCTTCAGGAGATTGAAGCTGGCCAGGCGTCGGCGACCGAGGCGACCGGGCTTTCTCGCGCCGAGCTGCGGGACATCCTGACACGAAGTTTTCATGCCAAGCTTCTCGACGCCTTTTTTCCGGAAGAGGCGAGCGATCCAGAGCTCGGCACGGAGGAAGAGCTCCTGCGTGACTTGCTACTTTCGCATGCCCGTCCAAACGATCCATTCAGCGCCCGGTTTGCTAAAATCATTGCCCGCCGTGCCCTGCGCGACGACCATCTATGGCAGGACCTTGGTCTATTTGACCGAGCCGAGCTTGGTCGGTTGTTTGCCATGCATTTTCCGACGCTAGCGGCAGGCAATACCAACAATATGAGGTGGAAGAAGTACCTTTACCGCAAGCTCTGCGAGGCTGAAGGTTTCTCGCTCTGCGCCGCTCCCAGCTGTCAGGAATGCAGTGATTTTAACGCGTGCTTCGGCCCCGAAACGGATGAAGCCCGTCGTTAAGTCGCTTTCGCGAGCAGTGCAAGATCGTCAGCGCTTGGTCGGCGCCTATACAAATCCCGCACGGATCTCTCGACGACGTTGAACGGAAGAGGGGATATTCATTGCTTCCCGGTATTTTGCGACGGTGCGGCGCGCAATATCGATCCCGCTTTCCCGAAGTTGGGCGACCATATTGTCGTCGGAGAGCACACTGTCCTCCGTTTCCGCGGCGATCATTGCCCTGATGCGATGGCGGATCGCTTCGGCCGAGTGTGCCTCGCCGCCTTCCGAGGATGCAATCGCGACCGTGAAAAAATACTTCAGTTCGAACACGCCGCGAGGGGTGAGCATGTATTTGTTCGAAGTCACACGGCTCACCGTCGACTCATGCATCTCGATCGCGTCGGCGACAGTCTTAAGATTGAGAGGCCGAAGATAGGCAGTGCCGCGTTCCAGAAAGACATCCTGCTGGCGGACGATTTCAGTTGCTACCTTAAGGATCGTCTTGGCCCGCTGATCGAGGCTGCGAACCAACCAGTTCGCGTTCTGGAAGCATTCGTTGAGGAATGCCTGATCACCGGTATCATGCGCGGTCAGACGAGAGACTTCGGCAAAATAGGTTTGGTTGATGAGCACCTTGGGCAACATCTCGGGATTGAGTTCGATCTGCCACCCGCCTGCGGTCGAGGGCAGAACTCGAACGTCCGGTATGATGGCCTCCGGCCGTCCCGATTGGAACCGGTTTCCGGGCCTCGGATCGAGTGTCCGGATCTCATGCAACATGTCGAGAAGGTCGTCGTCGTCGACACCGCAGCGCCGCTTCAATGCGCGAAAGTCACGTTGTGCAACCAACTCAAGATTTGCGACCAGCGCTTCCATAGCAGGGTCGAACCGATCTTGCTGCCGTAACTGTATCTCGAGGCATTCCCTAAGAGTTCGTGCAAAGATTCCAGGTGGATCGAAATGCTGCAAGGTCGCGAGGACTCGCTCGACGTCAGCCTCGTGGACACCCAGCCTTGCCGCCAGCTCTGATAGGTGCACCTGAAGATATCCAGTGCTTTCCAGATGATTGGCAAGCGCACCGGCAATCAGCCGATCTCGTGAGCTGAATGCTGTGAGGGCGATCTGCCGGGCGACATCGTCGTGCAATGTTTCGGTAGAAGCAGCAAACTCCTCGAAGCCCGGGGGGTGCTCTGACGAAGCGCTGGCGGAACTTCGAATTGATTTCCATTCTCCAAGTGGCTCGGGAGCCTCGAGCCGTGTCGGCGCATCAACCTTGCCATCCTGTGTGGCAGTATCGGGCCTGTTCTCCGAGGTCGAAACGACATCGTCAGAAGTGATGCCGGCGCTTGAAGCCAGTTCCAGAAACGGGTTCTTCTCCAATTCCTGCTCGATGAACTGATGCAGTTCGCCATGCGCCAGTTGCAGCAAGCGAATAGATTGGATGAGCTGAGGCGTAATAACCAGCGATTGCTTTTGGCGCTGGAGAAGGCTTGCTAAATACTGCATCCTAAGAGCGAAACTCCTATCGATCTTGGTACTTAGTCGCGCTAATTTTTCATTTTATGAGGCTTTAGTCCTCCGGTGCTTATGCTGCGGCCGTGGCCTTCAGCGTTTCCAGGACGTTTTGCGGCGATGAAATGCCATAGGGATCGGTTTGACAGTTGTCCGAAAAGCCTTCTTCCTCAAACCACTGCTCTACCACGCCGTTATCGACCACCGCCGCGTAGCGCCAGGAGCGCATTCCGAAGCCGAGATTGTGCTTGGCGACGAGCATGCCTATCTTGCGAGTAAATTCTCCCGACCCGTCGGGGATGAGCTTGACGTTGTGAAGTCCAACGGACTTGCCCCAGGCGTTCATGACGAATGCATCGTTTACGGAGAGACAATAAATCTCATCGATGCCCTTCTTTTGAAACTCCCCATAAAGCCTTTCGAAATCCGGTAGCTGTTGGTTGGTGCAGGTGGGGGTGAAGGCGCCTGGCAGCGAAAACAAGATGACGCGCTTGCCGCGGAAATAGTCGTCCGATGTCTTGTCTTTCCACCGATAAGGGTTCGGCCCTGGTAGGGCCTCATCGCGAACACGCGTCCGGAATGTGACGAAGGGAACCTTCTTTTTGATGTTCATCTAACTGGTCCTCATACAGACAATTGACCCGATGTTTGGCGATTGCCGCTGCATATCCGATCTCGGTCGATATATTGGTCAAGCAAGCGCCATGCCATTTGGCTTTAATGCAGAAAATCATTGTACTGCCGAAGGACACTTGGTTTGAGTAGGAGCGCCTCGAACAAGGGCGCTGACCCAACCTTCTCACCTCGAATGACCTCCGCCGCGGTGACATCGGTTGGTCGCTTGTTATCGGGAAGCCTCGGATATTCGCAAAAGACGGAACCGTTCCGGATAGTCGTGTCAGATCCTTGAACGAGTACCGCCGGCGGGCTTTGACCTGGCCGCCGTGCTCGCGCTTTTAGGCACGCGATTTGCCGAGACCGTTCTTCTCATAGCACCGACTGATGTGCCGCCGTTGCTGCTCTCGATCATATCCAGATTGGGACATGCGCCACCCTCCATCTCTTCGGCAAGGCGCCGGCGTGTCCGGTCGCAGTGAGATTAAAATTTCTCCCGTGTCATCGCTACTGAATGATTAGGTTTTGCCTCGCGTGTCCATTCGCCAACCTTTTGATGTTCGAAACGGGACAAGAATGTCGGGAGACCGACGATTGGCAAGGACTGGCCGCCGGCCTGGGCAAGTCGTGCAGCGCGGCCGCCCGCGCTCATCCGGCATGCAACTTGCGTCGATGATTTTAGCCGCGCTTGGCACTTTCCGATTTCCGATGGAGCATGACATGGATCAAAAGGTTTTCGTTCCAAAGAGCATCGGGGCGATTGAGGATCCGACGAAATCGCTCCGCGATCTGATTTCCTCCCCGGACCTGACGCACCTGATGGGAGCGCATGACGGGCTTTCCGCGGCGGTCGCCATGCAGGCGGGCTTCAAGGCCATTTGGGCGTCTGGCCCGTGCATTTCGAAGAGCCTCGGCTATCGCGACGTCAAGGAGGCAAGTTGGACACATTTGATAGAGGTGATGGAACGAATGGCGGATGCCAGCGGCCTGCCGATCCTCGCCGATGGCGATTCCGGCTTCGGGAACATGAATGGCCCGCGGTTAATGGCAGCAAAGCTCTTGCAGCATGGTGCCTCTGGTGTGTGCATCGATGATAAGAGCTTCCCGAAAATGAATTCCTCTGTCGGCAATCGTCCTCCGCTGGACGATATCGAAAAGTTTTCCAGCCGCCTAAAGGCGATTAAGGATGCGACGGGAAATGACCTCGTGCTTGTCGCTCGCACCGAAGCCTTGATCGCCGGTTACGGTCTCGAGGCGGCCCTATTGCGCGCAGACGCCTACGCGAACGCCGGCGCCGATGCAATCCTGATCCACTCGGGGGAAGCGAAAGCGCATGACGTTCTCACCTTTGCGAAGGAATGGAAACGGCTTCCTATCATGATTGCGCCTTCGAATTACTATCGCACAGTCATTTCAGCGCATCATGAGGCTGGCATCTCGAATGTCATCTGGGTCAACCATGCGATGCGTGCAGCGATTGCAGGTATGCGGGCCGCGTACAACTGGATCATCGCCGAAGCAAGCGCCGGGCAGATTGGGCAGGAGGTCGCGAAGCTCGACGACGGACCCGCTGCGTTATGGTGAACCGTCTTCGGCGAAAGTCGGTATCTTCCGCGCGCGTGATTAGCATTGGTACGCTGAAGCGGTCAGCCTCGCTGCGGTGTCTGCGGAGCCTATCCTGACGACCTAATGAGACAGTTTCCCGCCGTACTGATGACAATGTGGCCGATCGGCAAGGATGTGGGCTCGCCAAGAACGCCCCGATATCATCGAGCCTATCAAGGATGCGGAGCCGCCGTCACTGTGATTGATGACGAGATTTTGAAAGAACGTGCCGCAGGAAGGTACCATGATCATCCGTTTGAAGATCGGCATTGTCGTTAACTAAGGCGAACATGATGGGATCCTTTCATTTGTGGTGATGTAGGTCGCTTTCACATGCTTTCCCTCGGTCCAATCACGCAGCCGGTTTGGATGGGTGCCGTTGATAACGACCCCCGCAGCACCCCGCAATGACATGAAATGGGCTGCACAAGAATCGACTGACGCCTGACCAAGCTCGGCAAGATCGTGGGCATCTATTTCCTCGATGAACGCCTCCGGATCGTGAGTTGCCGCATTGCGATAGACGCCGTCTACATCGGTCAGAATTGCCAGTAGCGGAGCATTGGTTACCCACGCAATCCACGCCGCCACAGCGTTAGACGTTATGTCCAAACTCCATTCGACCGAATCCGTTGTGAAGAGCATGCGCGAGGCAAGCAGAACTGGAATTTTGCCAACCTTTGCCAGGCTCCGACATTCGCTCAACGTTGCAGACGGAACAAGTTTCGAAGAAAAGGCACGATTCGCCAGCAAATATCCTGTCTCGTCTTGGACACGAGCGCACGCGTGGTGGGTCATCACCGATGGGGGACGATATAGGTCGTCAACACGCTCCATCGCCTTGTCGTTTAAGTCTCCGCCAGGAACTACCAAAATTCGATGTCCACGCTCGACCAAGCGCTCGAGTTCGGCGACAGCCGTCCTAAAAACCGACAGATCATGCATGAGACTTCCGTGGAACTTGACAACTATTGAAAAGCCGCATGGGGGAAGACTTTGGGTGAACATGTCTTAACCTCGCCCTGCCACTGTGAAGGCCCCATGTAGGTTTTGAGGGCTTCTCGATGTCAGATGGAGAACTGAGACCTTCTGAAAAGCCGCAGTGTACAACTGCATCCGTTCAACGCCATTTGGGAGAGCAAGCTCGATTACGTTGAACCTAATGTCGAGAAGTTTCGTCGCGTTTGAAAAGTCGCTCTTCCTCCATTTCTCCGCAATTCTTCACCGAACGATGTTGGAGACGTCTCGAACGTGCTACGGCTCTTTGTCCGGGATGCTCAAGCTGACGGGCCCGTTCATTTAGCTTTGGGCCTAGATGATCCAGTGTTCCACGCAGCGACCAACGAGAGAAATATGTCTCGGCGGCTCTCACTGCGTTTGCAACAACCTCAAAAACCATGCCAACTTTGCAGAGCGAGCCCGCGAAAAGTTTTCTCAATGTTTCTTCCCGACTTAGGGCTGAATAGCGAACACCTCAGAGGCGGCGTCGTAAAGATTCAAACGCACACACTGTCCAATTTGTCAGATAACCGACACGAGCTTTGTTAGGTCAATCTCTCGCCGTTCCACGCTAAGCATTTGAAATTAAACGGGGAGACACCCCGTCCGGCGACACCGGTCGCGTTGGCGTGAGATTTGAATGGCGTGGGTGCTGTAATGGCGATGCTGACCTGTAAACCATTAATCGATCCGGTCGGCAGGAGGGAAGGCGGACCGTATTAAATCGTCCAGTCGGATTTAGTCAAAGAAGAGAACAATGGAAGCCAGAAGAACGAACGGTCTGACGGGCCATATCCCCGATAACTTTCAACCGCGGATGAGCGAACTTACGCACGTCGAACCAAACGACGGTTTGACAGATGGGAAGCATATTGGCGGGCCGCCCCGTGCCAGGTGCAAAGTGCAGCAGCTCCTCGATGGTCCCCGGCTACGAGCATCCTGGCGTCGTTGCCACGTCACTTAATACACGAGTGCCTCTCCCCATCTTGGAATTAGCGACAAAGCGATGTGTCAGGAACAAATTACCGAATTACTTGATCGCAAGGCGATCCGTGATTGTCTTTACCGATACTGTCGCGGGATAGATCGGGCAGACGAGGCGGCGCTACGCAGTGCGTACTGGCCGGATGCGCATGACAATCACGGCGCTTATTCCGGCTCGGCAGAGGGATTCATAGAGCTCGCGCGCGGTGTCTTCAAGACCGAACCTCGCAACATCCATCAGATTACGAACGTTCTGATCGAGTTCATCGACCCGGCAAAGGCTGCCGTCGAGAGTTACTTCACTGCGCTGCAACGCGGAGCGGACGGGGCAAGGACAATACGTCAGGTTCTCTTGTGCGGCCGCTATTGCGATCTGTTTCAGAAAAGGGAAGGTGAGTGGCGCATCGCCGAGCGGACTGTCGTCTACGATTGGTTCGAGGAACAGCCCGCGCCAGTGACCTCCGAGACGGAGCGTTTCGGTCTCCGGCAGCCGATCGGGGCATCATATCCAATCGATCCGGTCTATGCGCTCTTGAACCGTCGTTTTCTTCAGAAACGTGAAGACCACATGGCGAAAAAGCCTCGGTGATGAGCGGTTTCAGATCTTCGTCGGCGGCGAAATGGAAATCACGCGACGTCTCTGTCTACTGCCATGTCGGGATGGTTGTCCGGAAAAAAAAGGTCCGGGAAACGGTCAGGAGAATTCCTCATGAGAAAGCAACGCGTCGTCATCATTACAGGCGCTGCAGGCGGGATCGGCCGCGCACTCGTCGACGCTCATCTCAATGTCGGGGACATTGTTGTTGCCGCGGACCTCCCGGACAGCGGTGTGCTTGAACTGGCTCGCGGTTTCGGCTCTGCGGATCTCGGACTTGAATTCGATGTCTCACGGGAAGAGGACATCCTTGCCCTTTATGAGCGGATCGACGCGCAGTTCGACCACATCGACGTTCTTGTCAATAACGCGGCGATGGGGCCCAGCATGGCCGCGACCACGCAGACCCCCATCGACGACTTCCGACGCGTATTGGCGGTAAATCTGATCGGGCCCTTCCTCATGGCTCGCGAAGCCGCACGGCGGATGCAGCCAGGTGCTGCGATTATCAACGTCGCCTCGATGGCGGGGATAATTGGCAATCCAAAACGCAACGCCTACGCTGCTTCGAAAGCGGGCCTTATCTCGATTACGAAGTCGCTCGCCTGCGAGTTGGCTTCACTTGGCATCCGCGTGATGGCAGTGGCGCCGGGCTATGTGCGAACGCCGATGGTCGCGCAATTGGAACACGCTGGCCAGACGAACTTAGAGGCGGTGCGCAGCCGTGTGCCGATGGGGCGCATGGCGCGTCCGGACGAAATTGCACGAGCCGTGCGGTTTCTCGCCAGCCCGGATGCGCATTGTATCAACGGCACGGTGCTGACAATTGATGGCGGGTGGATGTCCTTCAACCAGCCTGGCGACGCGCACCCGCGAGTAAGCGAAATACCACAAGCCGAACTTTCCCGTCCGCCACAATCAACCAATAAGCGGATTGTCCTCGTCACGGGCGGCGCGACCAGCATAGGCGCGGCCGTTGCTCGCCGCTTTGCAGCAAATGGCGATACCGTCGTACTCGCCGACATAAACGGCGCCGCGGCGGCGAAGTTCGCAAAATCCCTCGGCGGCGAGCACATTGGAAAATCCGTGGACATTGCAAGCGAAATGCAGGTGGTAGCACTGTTCGACGATTTGCGGGAGCGGTTCGGGGGGCTTGATGTTCTCGTCAACAGTGCCGCTTGGCCCGACAGTTGCAAGTCGGGAGTTGAGCAAACGCCTGCCGAGATCGCGCGCGTAATTGATGTCAACCTCACCGGTGCCTTCACCTGCGCGCGTGAGGCTATCAAAATGATGCGGCCCGACGGGGTAATCCTGAATATCGGATCCATCAACCGCTCCCTGACGATTGCCCAGCGCCATGCATATGGCGCATCAAAAGCGGGCTTGGAAATGCTGACCCGCTGCATGGCGGCCGAACTCGGGCCGGTTGGCATTCGGACTGCGACGATTGCTCTTGGCTTCATTCACACACCTGATAGCGCACAGAACGCGATCAGCCGCCGCAACCCAGCCCTTGGCGGGGGGCAGTTCGAAGGCATGGCAAACGCCGCGTTCTTCCTAGCTTCGCCAGATGCTTCATACATCAACGGTTCGACCCTTTACGTCGGCGGCGGCTGACTTCGGCCAATGTTGTATTCTCCCACGATCGGAAACATTCACGGGAAATCGAAAACGACACTGTGTGCCAAACTGCATGCGGAGCGTCATCGAATTTGACAGTTTTAAGGAGCACTTGCGGCCGGGGAACGGCAAGCGATTTTGTTTGAAAGCCCCGAATACCGAAAAAAGCGGATTGGATCCGAGGCCACGGATACGTGCCCGCTGACCATTCGCGAATGGACCCAACGTGAATGAGGAAACGTTATGGAATTTGCGACCTTCATCCTTGCCTCCCAGCGGGGCTATCATCAATCGGCCGACAGAATCATCCGCAACTCAATCGAACAGGCAGTCCTTTCGGAGCAAGCTGGCTTCAACACCGCATGGTTTGCCGAACACCACTTCAACAACTATAGCCTCGTTCCATCGCCCTTGATGATGGTGGCCCATTGCGCCGGCCGGACGAACTCCATCCGCCTCGGGACTGGTGTTTGCGTATTGCCGCTTTATCAACCGCAGCGTCTGCTTTCCGAGATAGGTTTCGCCGATATCGTTTCGAGCGGCCGCCTGGAGCTCGGCGTCGGCTCTGGATATCAGCAGTTTGAGTTTGACCGCTTTGGTGTCGATATCGATGAGGCGCCCGCTGTTTGTTCGGAATATCTGGACGTCCTTCTCAAGGGCCTCACGCAAAACATTTTTGAGCACAACGGCCAATATTTAAAGGTACCACCGACGGCGATTTCGGTGCGGACTATCCAGAAGCCGGCCCCCCCAATCTGGATCGCTACGGCGTCCGGATACAACATGGGCCGGGCCTATCGGGAAGGACACAATCTTTTCGTCACGGCATTCCACGATGGCTTGGGCGCTTTAAGCAAGCTTCGCGAGAGCATCGAGAACGCGGCACTCGCAAAAGGCAAGGATGCCGCGGATGCCAAGATTTCGCTGTTGCGTTGTTGTTATGCCAGCGACAACGAAACGGAGATCAACAGCTATCTCGACAACGCCCGTTTCCAGCGCCGGCTATCGGAAGCGCTTCATCAGCGCCGCCAACAAACCGAGGATGGCTATCTTCTGCAGGAAACCCCGACCAAGCAGGACCTGTCGTTTCAGACGATGCGCGACAATCTACCAATCGGCAGTGTGAATCGGGTGATCGATCGCCTGCTCGAAGAGATCAGTGTGCTGAAGCCGTCCCAGATCGCAATTCACTGCCAATTGGGCGATTTCGATCATCAGGCGATGCTGCGGCAAATCGAACTCTGGGGAGACGAGATCATCCCGGCTGTCAACAAGTCGCTCGGTCATGCGCCCGCCATGACCGGATAACTCCCTTCCGAGATCAGAGAGCAATTTTTGATGATGAGCCGTCTGGATATGACTGAAGTCGGTCTCGGTTCACGGCGAACGGCCCTCGCTGACGATCCGGATCTCTGGCCAGAAGAGACGGCGATTTAGACTTTGGCGAACTCGCCACAATCAACTGCCGTAGTGACCATCATAACTCAGCCAGATTGAGTGTCTCGAAGTGAAATGGGCCGCGTACCCCAGCGGAAAAACGCTCGGCGGCGTTCAGAGCCAACTCTAACCTTTCGCGAGGCGGTGAGCTTGATGATGCAAAGAGCGCGCCCAGTGCTATTTGCTGACCACATCCACAGGCGTCAAAGCCATCGACCGGCTCAACAACCTGGTAATCATCGTCAATTCTGAAAAGCCTTCCGGCATAGCCGACGAGGAAGGTGCCGCCGCGCTCGACTTCGTCCTGCCGCCGTGCGTAGCCGCCATCCTTCAGGCACTGGCGAAGCGCGTCGACGAAATCCGTCACCATGAAGGCATAGACATCCGTTTCAGGATCTCTTTTGGGCGGCTTGAGGGAATGTGCCAATAGCTGGCCCATTCTGAACGAAGAGGTAAACCCGAAGAGAAAGTCCCGGTTGCGGAAAACTTTGCGATCGGCTCGGAGGGTAAGCGAATAGCCGGCCACACCAGCGCTATCGCCCCCGATGTGAACAGATCCGTTGCTGATCAAACCGACAATGCATGTCATCCGCCGCCGCTCCTCCTGTGGGCTGATTAGTAGAACCCAATGTCGCCACTGGCTGCCGACCATGCTTTGTCGACTTTGCTGCCCCAAGCTCTGCTAGCAAACAGCTTGCCAAACAGCGCCTCGGCCCCTGTCAATTGTCTGTCAGCTTCCCGACGGTAGTGCCGCTTTCTGGCCGATTGGCGCGATTACCAGGTCTGTGATGAACCGGCACGCGCTCGCCTGAAACCTCAATAAGTCTTTGCGTTGTAGTTTGATCGTAAACGCTCATTTCCCTGCACGTTGACGCCCGCGATTCCGGCGCGGTGTTCGACTTGGGAACGGTTTCTGCGTTGATCAGGCCGCTGCGGCCTTTGGAAAGTTGAATGGCAGCAGGTCAGAGATGTCGGCGTCGTCGGCGCGCTGCGGCAATTCGGTGAGGACGTGGCGCAAGTAGGCCAGTGGCTCGACGCCGCAAGCCCGGCATGTCAGCATGAGGCTGTAGACCACGGCGCTGGCCTTTGCTCCATCGACGGTGTCGCTGAACAGCCAGCTTTTTCTGCCAGTTGCAAAAATCCTGATGTCACGCTCCAGAAGGTTGTTGTCGATCGGCATCCTGCCATCATTTGT
This sequence comes from Rhizobium sp. CCGE531, assembly GCF_003627795.1. Classification (NCBI taxonomy): domain Bacteria; kingdom Pseudomonadati; phylum Pseudomonadota; class Alphaproteobacteria; order Hyphomicrobiales; family Rhizobiaceae; genus Rhizobium; species Rhizobium sp. CCGE531. The sequence goes on from NZ_CP032687.1 coordinate 273,990, forward strand.
GTAACGCGTCAGATATTCCCATTGGTTCAGCGTGTAGGAGATGGCATCGCCAAGCTTGCTGTCCGGCAAGACCTTCGGGGCGATTTCATCGAGCCATTTTTTCAGGGCATTCAGGATGGGAACGCTATGTTCCTGGCGAAAGCGGCGAATGCAATGATCTCGCGTTTCGCCGTCATCCGGTATTTCGTCGCGCGCTTGCTTTTCAATCCGGTAGAGTTGTTCGAAGAACTTGAGGGCCTGCTCCGGTGGGCCGCCGGGTTTGTTTCTCGTCTTGAGAGCATTGACAAACCGCCGTCTTGAATGGGCCATACATCCAATGTGGGTGGCCCCCTCCAGCGTGCGCCAGGCGGAATAACCATCGCTCATCAATATGCCGCGGTAATCGCCGAGAAAGGCCTGCGGATAGATCTGTCCGCGGCCCGGCTGATAATCGAGAAGCACGATCGGCTCGGCACTGTCCTCACCGCTGCGATAAGCCCACATGAAGGATGTGTCGGTGGCCGCTCTGTCCTTTTCCTTCAGGACCTGAACAGTCGTCTCGTCGCCATGGATGAGAGACTGTGATCGAAGCCGCAGCTTCAGCGCGTCATAGATGCGGACGAGATGCTTCTCGCTCGAGCCGATCACCCAGTGCCCCAGAGCACCGCGGCTGACAGGAACGCCGGCGCGCTCGAAGGCCTGTGCCAGACGATAGAGTGGCGTGCCATCGACATATTTGTGCACCAACGCGAAGGCTAGCGTCGAGGCCGTGGCAATGCTGCCCGGCAAGGGTTGCGCGGGCATCGGCGCAATGATGACCGGCGTGTTGATGCCGGTGCGGTCGCAATTCCGGCAGGCATATTTGAACCGCACATTCTGAAGGACCTTTGCCTTCACCTCGATATGAAGCTGCTCGCTAACGGCCTCACCCATGCGATGCATTTGGTGATGGCAGCAGGGGCAAGCCTTCTGATCGTCGGGCAGGTCATATTCGACGCGTTCGCGCGGCAGGTTTTCCGGTAACGGTCGGCGGCCGCGCTTCTTGCCTTCCTGCTTTTCTGCCGGCGGCAAGCCGGTGTCCGGAAGATCGACGACATCGCCTTCTTCGCTGTCATCCTCACCGGCGACCTGTTCGGCTTCATTGAAGAGGCGATCAATGTGCTTTTCGCTCTTCGGCGCAAAACGATGTGAGCGAGCAAGCGCCAGCTCTTCCTCGAGTTTGACGACGCGCTCGGCAAGTTGACGGTTTTCCGCCTGCAGCGCGGCAATGCGCGCCATCAGCTCCTCAACAGTCGGTTCGCCAGTTCGATTCATCAGATTCTTGAATCGAAAGCATGCCGCCGCGTCAACCGCTCAATTCGATATCCTTCAGCCAGCGACTTGATATTGCCGCACCGGATGGCGAACCATCGCGTCAATGTCGATGCCGTCGAGAATCCAGTGGAGCTGCTCGGTCGAAAGCGTCACCACCGCAGTCTCCCGGCGTGGCCATCGGAACCTGTCTTCCGTCAAGCGCTTCAGGACCATCACAAAACCGGACCGATCGAAGAACAACAACTTCATCCGGTCGCGCCAACGCGTTTCATAATGCATCCCTCTGTTAAAGTCCGGGCAATCGGACAACCTTATCATATTGATAATCTTCATAAATCTTGGGCCGTCGCCCGACCACACCCTGCACCCCTATCAGAACAGCCTCTGAGGTTAGCGCTTCAATCGGAACCATCCACTGTGAGCCTGGCAAGATTTGCGTTGCGGGCAAGATGCCCTTCTTTACAAGGCTTTTCGCCGATCCGATGCAGATACCGAGCCTTTCGGCAGCTTTCATCAGGCTAATCACGGGACTGCCCGCTTTTGTGGGATCATATTCTGGAATGCCCAACCGCTCGCGCATGTCACGAACACGCACCGCCGTCCAACCCTCACCATCACCGGTCTTGCAAAGCATCCGATTGAGGGACACTGCGAGCTCCCGATCTGGCCAATGTCCGCCCAGCTTTCGTAGTGCCTCTACGGCGGGCGGGGCCATATCGCTCGGATATCGGCCAGTCTTGACACGCGCCACGCGTACCTCAGTATGGCGGCCACCGGTCCAATGGATCAGCAGCACAGCCTGGTTGGTCGTATCGTCGAGATCGCAGATGATCTCCTGGACCAGAATATGGATGAGCCGCTGCTTTGTCCGCGTATCGGTTGACGGTGCATTCCAGGCTGTCGGTAAGTCATGGGCAAGCTGTAGAAGCCGGCCACGATCAATTGCTGGACGTGCTGTCGACAGCGCGGACAATTCTTCGATCTTGCGCTCAAGCATGCTCACACGTTCCAGTGCATCGTTCCAACGAGCTTCCAGTTCGCGGGCGACATGACGTTTGGCCGGATCGACCAGCTCGTATCTGCGTCCGGCCAGTGACGCCTCATAGCGTGCGCCTTCAAGGTCCCGCTCAATTGCCGCTATAACATCTCTTGCGGACCGCTCAACCTGATCCGAGGCGAAGATCGCCGCTTCGACAGCGCGATCCGAAACCGCTTCCAGAATCTGAGTGGCCACGGCACGATCGACCCTCACGCCGCCAATTCCGATGCAAAGCCCGAGACCCACACGAGCGTCGTCGCCGCGGCACTGATAGCGATGCGCGTTGCCCTTTGCGCCGCCGTAGAAGACACGCATCATTCGGCCGCAGCGGCCGCATCGTATCAGTCCCGTCAACAGCGCACGACCGCCACGCGCCGATTTGCGATCACAATTCCTCTTCATGTGTGCGTTCTCGGTCAGAAGCTTCTGGTTCTCTTCATACTCCCGCCATGTGATGTAACCTTGATGATTGTCGCGCAGCAATACACTCCATTCATCCCTGGGCTTGCGCAGCCCGTTGGCCTTGCGAGCGCGACCATCGATGATCAACGTTCGTTGTGCTCGCCTTCCGAAGACATAGGCGCCCGCGTAGAGTGGATTGTGGAGGATCTGCATGACGCTATGATAAGCTGGCGCCTTCCAGACGAGCTTGCGCACTTCCACGTTGCGCAAGACGACGGGCATTTTGATATCGGCCGACCGCAGCCACAAAAAGACTTGTCGCCCACTTCCCAGTTCCCGGAATTTGTCAAAGACAAGCCTGATCGCCTCCGCCACATGTTCGTCCGGATCGATCTCGATCTTGCCCGCCTCACTCCAGCAGAAGCCCGGAGGCAACATGAACCGGAACTCCCCGCGTCCCGCCTTGGAATCGCGCGCGGCAATGCCGCGCTGACGGATCAAACTCAGTTCATACTCCGACATCGTGCCTTTCAGCCCAAGCAGCAGACGATCATTGACAAGCCTTGGATCAAAGGCGCCATCTGGATCGATGACCAGCGTACCAGTGAGCGCGCACAGATCGATCAGATGATGCCAGTCCCGCCCATTGCGCGCCAGACGCGATGCCTCGATGCAATAGACCGCACCTACGTTACCCGAGCAGACCAGCGCGACAAGCCGCTCAAACCCAGGTCGCTCCACGCTGCCTGAGCCTGAGCGTCCAAGGTCATCATCGATCACAGTTACCGATGCAAACCCGGTCGTTGCGGCGGCACCAGCCAGATCATATTGCCGGCGCTGGCTTTCGAGATTGCCCGTCACTTGCGCCATGGTTGACTGGCGGACATAGACAATCGCGGCGCGGCCCAGATGGTCAGACGTGATCTTCGTGTTCATCTACGCCTCCCGTCTTCGCCGTTTTGCTCGCTCCCAAAGCCTCCAACAGAAGATCCGCCAGCGTTTCCACCAGTCCTTTGACGTTCTTGACCACCGGAATCTGGCGATTTTGACGCTCCAACTCCAGAACGAGTTGGTCGCGATTTTGATGTCGCCTGTTTCGCATTACCCTTCTCCTTCTTCCTCGAAGGACGAGAGCTTGCGCCTCCTGCCTGAGTCGCGCCGAACGACGCCAACGCGGCCGCCAATTCATTCAGGCCATCAATGCTGATCTCGGGTGATCCAAGCCTCATGCCGCTGCAATAACTCTCGTCGAACATCCAGTTCGGCAGCTCACGGGAGAGGTGATCGGGACGCTCGTCCGTATAGATGCACATCAGGGTCTTCCCGCGGCGATAACGCGAGACCTGCACCCTGCAGCCGAACAGCGGATGCCACGGATATGCGATCGTCGAATATCGAAAACCGTATGTAGAATGTCGGTCGTTGGCGGCGGCGATTGCAAAACGCAAAGATCGCAGGCGCGAACGGGTCAAGCTCCATCACCTCCTGCACCAGGACCGCAAGGCTGTTGATGCCGGCGCGAAAGTCGATCGGTTCGCGATGCAGATAGACGTTGAGATCAGCGCCCAGTCTGAACATGGCCGAGAGCTCCGATGATTGCCGTCAATGCATCCACATCACCGCATTCCAGCGTCAGCTTCACGCCATTCGGCAAAGCCGCGCTCACCTTGGCTGGGAGTGGCGACGACCTCGACAGCCGCTCCTCACCAGGCAAAGCAGGCCAGCCCACCGAACTGCTCTGCATCGGCAAACTGTGCTGCGCAGCGCTGACTTGAACCGGAATGAACGCCGACAGCGCAGGTGGCGGCAAAGCAACGGCGTCCTTGGCCGTCTTTATCCATTTCCGAAGAAGGTTGGCATTGATCCCATGTTCAAGCGCAAGCCGCGATACCGACACGCCGGGCTCCAGGCAGGCAGCAACCAGCCGCTCTTTCGACGCCGGATCGTATCGACGGCGGCCGTTGCGCAAAATCCGCCTCACCGCCAGTTTCTGTTCATCGCTCTCAATCACGTGGTGTCCACCTCCGTTAAGTGGACACTTCATGCCAAAACACGCTCAATGCAAAAAGGTGCGGCGAAATTCGCGCTTACGTTTGATCGAGGGGACGATGTCGGGTTTGTTCCGTCCGCGACACCGACGTGTTCGCCAACTGACGCATCCATGCCTGAACCGTTGGGATAGCGGGTCATTTCACGCTCTATGCGCAGCTGGCACGGCTTTTGAAGTTCCCTTTGCCAGGAGGTGATAGGAACGACGACCTGTGCCGAGATCGATCCGACAGAATGACGAGAAAGGCATCATGCCAAGTCTGGCGCAGATCCGCATTCAGCCCGAAGGACCGTTGCCCGCTTGGCATCGGAACGCTCGATTGCTGGAGTGGCGGCGATTCTCATAATAACTCGGCTCGACCAATAGTCGCCAATGAACCCCCGCTGGTTTCAATGAACCTGTGCTTACCGGACTTTCGCATTCGTCGGATAAAAGTCGGTGGGTGCGGCGGTGATCAGCCCTTCTGCGCCAAATGGAGGACCGCCTTTTCTTTGCCGCGCCAGCTACGGTTTTTCCTGCGGAGCTGAGTGGAGGCCGAAGTACTGTGCGAGCTTTCCGCGAGCCTAGACCGAACCGTCTGACGATTGCTCCGTTTGCGGAGATCATCGCCAGCGGCCACGGAGCAGTAACGATTTCTGGCAGGGCCAAATCCATTTGTTCGGCTAAAACGGCCACGTGTTTCTCACCTTCGGAGGCTCGGCAACACAAAACCAGGCAAGGACAATACCATCCGTTCTCGGGACAGATCGTACGGCCATCGTGCCCGCCATCACAGACTTACCTCCCCGCACAACGGAGTCTTCCCGATTAGGAGTTTTTCGCACATGAGTGTTATCGATGCTCGGCCGACACTGAATGCCCCCGATGACGACCCTTATCTCTGGCTCGAAGACATCGATGGCGAGAAAGCTTTGATTTGGGTCACTGAGCAATCGGCGCGAACGCTTTCGCGTTTTGGCGGGCCGCCGTTCGAAGGAGACCGCGACACGCTCGCGGGCATTTTCGACTGCCCTGACAAGATTGCGGGGATCACGCGCCGGGACCGATACCTTTATAATTTCTGGCGCGATGCCGAAAACCCGAGAGGCGTGTGGCGCAGAACAACACTCGCCGCCTACATGGCGGCGGAGCCGGAGTGGGAGATCGTTCTCGACGTGGATGCCCTTGCCAAGGCCGAGGGAAAGGACTGGATATGGGACAGTGCCTCGATCGAACCGGGCAGATGCGAAAGCGCCGTCCTTCACCTGTCGCTGGGTGGCAGCGATGCGGTCGTGCATCGCGAGTACGATCTAACCACGCGAAGCCTCGTTACCGACGGCTTCAATCTCCCGGAGGCCAAAGGCGATGTTGCCTGGCTCGATCACGACACTCTTTTGCTTTCCATCGCTCTCGGCGATGGCATGGCCACGCGCTCCGGCTATGCGCGCACAGTGCGGTTGTGGACGCGTGACTCCGATCCGCTCGCCGCACCGGTTATCTTCGCGGCGGGTCCCGATTCCATCCTCGTGTTCGGCTTTCTGGATCGTACCGCCGCAAGCGAACGCGTTTGGTTCATCGAGCGGGGCTTTTTCAATACGGTCGGCTGGATCGGCGACAGGAGCGGTCCGAAGACCAAGATCGATCTTCCTCGAGATGCTAGCTGGAACGTCTTCGGTGATTGGCTGGCTGTGAAGTTGCGTAACGCATGGACGGTCGGAGGGACGACCCATGCAGCTGACGCACTGATCGGCATCTCCCTGTCCTCGTTCATCGCCGGCGCGCGTAACTTTGCTACGCTGTTTGAACCGGACGAAAGGTGCGCCCTGCAGTCCTTCTTCTGGAACGATGGAAAGCTCGTGGTATCCCTCCTCGACAATCTCGTCCCTCGCTTCGATATGTTCACGCCTGGACGACAGGATTGGACGCACCGAACGTTGGACACCATGCCCGCTGCGACGACTGTTCGAGCCTGGCCCTTAGATGCGGAAGTTCACGAGAGCAATGGGGAAGTCCTTGTCTCGGCTGAAGATCCAGTGACGCCGCCGCAGCTTCTCTTGTTCAATCTTAACGGGGCGCCGCGGCTCGGCGCCCCCGTCGTCCTGAAACGCGATCCAGACAAATTCGATGCATCCGGATTGCTGGTCACGCGTCACGAGGCGGGTTCGACTGATGGTGAAATAATCCCCTATACACAGGTCGGGCCGGAAAACGGAAACGGAAATGCGCCGGTTCACCTCACCGCCTGTGGCGACTACGGCAAATCGGTTCTGCCCCATTACAACTCCGCGATAGGCAAGCTGTGGCTCGAACCCGGCGGCACGAGCGTGGTGGCCAACATCCGCGGCGGCAGCGAGTTCGGTACGCGCTGGCACGAGGCTGGAAAAAGGGCGGGAAGGCGTCTTGCCCATGACGATTTCGCCGCCGTGGCCGCCGACCTGGTGCGCCGGGGTGTCACGCGTCCCGGACGGATCGCTGCCGAGGGCGGTTCAAATGGCGGTCTCCTGATCGCCAACATGCTAACTCGATATCCGGAGCGTTTCGGCGCACTCTTTTGCACAGTACCCGTTCTCGATCTGCGTCGTTACACCAAGCTCCTCGCCGGCGCGAGCCGGATTGACGAAAAGGGTGATCCCGACAAGCCGGAGGATTGGGCCTTTCTCAGTCAAATGTCTGCCTATCACACGGCCGAAGCCGGGCAATTCTACCCGCCCATCCTGCTCGCAACCCGAAGAGGGGACGACCGCGTCCATCCGGGGCACGCACGTAAGATGGCTGCAAAGCTGCAGGCACTCGGCTGCCCCGCTTACTTCTACGAAGCTGAGGTCGGTGGTCATGGCGCCGGCGCGGACAATCGCGAGCAGGCGGCGTTCCTAGCCCTAGGTTACGGTTTCCTTCGCGATGCGATCGGCTTTTCGGAACGTCTGTGACTGGTTGAGGAAAGCAGCAGATCGACTTGAAGCGGCGAGGCACTCCCTCCATCATAAACGGTATCATCGACCCTTAGGTCGCCGCGCGGCAACTGCATGGCAGAAGAGGGCCTGCCAAGAAGGCAGTCGGAGTGCATTCCAACAGGCGAAATCCGTCTGTCAGAACTTGGATCCGCGCCGGAACGGTTGCTCGTCTAGCGAAGAACCGGCTCTCCATGGAAACGGCGTTTTGATGGTTTTGAGACGCCAAAACCGACCTCCATCATCAGTCGAGGCCTCTGCTTCGCCAGGGTACCCATATGAAAGCCGAAAGGATCCTCGACGAAACCTGAACCCGCTTTGCCGGTCAAAGTGATGGCATTTTCTGCGCCATAGAAATCAAGCACCTCGTGCGCCGGATGGCCAACGAGCAGAGTCAATTGATGCCTCAAGCGCCGACGGTTGTGGCTGCCGCGCACGTAGACATGCGGACCGGAATTGCCATCGACGTCGGAGAGGTAAAAGAAAAACTTCAGCATCCGCCAATCATCAAGATCGAAGTGAAACTTGAAGGAAGCGCGGCTCAGATCCGCATCCGAAGCATTTTTCGTCGGAAAGCTCCACCACGTCCGCGTGGTGATCAATCTCGCGTTGCCGCCGAGATAATGCCTTGCCACGTCGAGAAGCAGCGGATCTTGCTGCACGGCAACGACGGCATCACATCGTAACGCCCGTTCGTAATGGTGGCCACTTAGTATCGTCCTGCCAAACCACCCCTCGGCTTCGACATGGTCGCTGGCCAAGAAGTCGAACCTTCGGTCGAAATTGCCGAAGCAAGGCGTTTCATGTCCAAAACGGGCAATTTCCTCGCAGATTGCGGTGGGAAGCGTCAAGCCGGCAAAAAGGCCCGTACTTCTCAATTCGGCTGCGATCGTCTCTGCCTTGAGGTCACCAAACATCGAGGGTTTGCGACTTTCCAGCCGCGGCGCTTGTCTTGCGGTCAGCCAATGTGCCTTGCGGAACGGCATCGTGCGTGCCAGCAGGAACATTGGTAGCCAAGCCGGGTTCTCCCGCATATCAGTGAGATAGGTTGGAATTCGAGACACCATCCGACGAAATACCCCGCCGTTGCGCGCGATCTGTTCGAGGTCCTTCGGGTTGGAGTTTGCGGAGCTGAGCATTCGATGGCCTTTCATGGATGATGGAAGTTCCTCCTGCGGGCAAGAACCTGCACTCGATACGGATAGTCTCGACAAAACGTGTTCCTGTTGATGCTATGAAATCCAGTAACGGATCAACGGAATGTGCAAAGGCGGTGTGCTGTCGCACGCCGCCTTTGCTGGCCTTGTCCAGGGGAGGATTCGTTCAAGGGAATGTGTTCGTTGCTCCTCTTATCGAAACCAGATTTGACATTAGGCGCGGTCGGACCTAGCCCAATGAGCGGAAATCGGGAGCACCGGCTTTGATTGCATGACTGAACATCACTTTCCCTAAAGTTTGTTTTCGAACGATCAAAGTCGGGGCATAGGAACCGATTCTTGACTTCGTTTGCAAATCTATTGTTTAGATAACGCTTATTTACGATATGGATAAATCAAGACAGCTCCGCAATTTCAGGGACTGAGACCCGTTCATGATGCCGATCTACACCGGCATTTCGGTACGGCAGTTTCCTGTTGAAGACTCCCCACCGGATGTCAGATCGCCAAAGGCGTTAAGGCATGGGGATTGAGCGGATCTTAAAACGCGCGCTGATAGCCGATCTCCTTCGCGTGGATCCCGTACGGCGGCGTGTTCGGCAACGGCGGGTGCTTGCCACGTTCGCTCTGATATTCGAACCAAGCGATTGCTCTTGCCGCGATGACGTGAGTGGAGGCCTTTATGCCGAGCTCCTTGAGTGGCCCGAAATTTTGTCCGATACCATGCAACGATGCGTGGAAGGTTCCACGTCTTGTCGTCTCACGACCGCCCCCAAGGGGGTTGCCCGGTTAAGAGATTGCCAAGCCGCGCAACGAGAGTAGACCGCAAACATCCCCAAAACCGTTTTATGCGACCGTTCGGGCGAGCCAATGCAACTGTGCACTCGATTTACTTGATTTCGGTCAACTTATATTCTTTCAATAGGCACGATGATCGATGGCGTGTATGGCACACCTCCACGCCGTGGATGAAGGAAAACATGCGCTTTAAAGGTCTTGATCTAAATCTCCTTGTCGTGCTCGACGCCCTCATGACCGAGCGCAACCTCACAGCAGCGGCACGAAGCATCAATCTGAGCCAGCCCGCGATGAGCGCGGCCGTCGCGCGGCTGCGAAGCTATTTCCGCGACGATCTCTTTACGATGGTTGGCCGTGAACTTGTCCCAACGCCACGTGCCGAAAGGCTCGCCGTGGCCGTCCGAGAGGCTTTGCTGTATATCCAGCTCTCCGTTATTGCCTGGGAACCGTTCGATCCGGCTCATTCGGATCGCTGCTTCAAGATCATCCTATCCGACTACGTCACACTCGTGTTTCTTGAAAAGGTCGTCGAGCGTATGGCGCAGGAAGCTCCTGCCATCAGCTTCGAGTTTCTACCTGTTTCAGACGACTTCGATGAGCTCCTCCAGCGCGGCGACGTCGACTTCCTCATTATGCCGGAAGTGTTCATGTCGAAGCATCCTCATGCTGCACTGTTCGACGATATATTCGTGTGCGTAGGGTGCAGTACGAACAAGCAGCTATCAGAGCCGTTCACCTTCGAGCACTACATGTCGATGGGCCATGTTGCGGTCAAGTTTGGAAATAGTCGCAAGTCCGCCATTGACGAGTGGTATTTGCGCGAGCGGGGTTTCAAGCGACGTATCGAGGTCGTGGTGCAATCCTTTAGCATGATACCGCCCATGCTGGCGGGTACCGACCGCATTGGGACGATGCCTTTGCGGCTGGCGCAGCACTGTGCGAAAACGACGCCCCTGCGCATCATGGAGCTTCCGCTTCCGATCGCCACATTGACCGAGGCCGTCCAATGGCCCGCGCTCCACAATAGCGATGCGGCAAGCCTTTGGATGCGGGAGACATTAATTCGGGAGGCTGCCCGGATGGTTTCGTCGCCGGCCGCGGAACGTCAAGATGCTCCGACGATGAAGCCCACTCGTCCGAAAGTTTACGCCGGATAAACGGCCGGCTCGCTTGATGCGGCTGTGATGTATTCAAACTTTTCCAAGCCATTGGGCATGCGAGCTTGTCCGCGACCGGTCACCGGGAATATTGCGCAGCTTACCTGGATCCCTGCGCTTACCGCTGAGTCTAAAAACGCATAAATTGCCAAGGCTGTCCTATCCGTTTCGTGTGGGTCGCGCCGCATGGATATGCCGCTTTCGATCCTGGGGCATGATGCGGCCGAACAACCAGTTGGGGTCTCAACTGGTTTGGCATTGTTTTGAGGCAAACCCGGGTGCTTCGCCAGTGGCACGATTTGATGTGGGATTGTCTCCAATTTTAAAAATTCTTTGGTCCCGCTGTGGTCTTGGCCAACCTGCGGCACCCTCCGATCGCCAGGCTTTATCAGTTTACTGCGACACCTTGCGTCCGATTTGTCGGGCCCGCGACAAAGGCTTGTCCAGTTGGAGCGCATGTCTGGCGCAGCTAAATAGCTGAAAAACAATCAAGAGAGTTTCCCTTCAAGTCGGCCGCCAACTTGGCACGCGTTTTGAAACGCTTCTTGGCGGGCGGCGCGAGCTGCCGACCGTACTCCGCGATGGATGGAACGAAAGAAGGAAGGCAACATGTCAGATTTGCGTCAAATCGCATTCTACGGCAAAGGGGGCATCGGCAAGTCCACCACCTCACAAAATACGCTCGCAGCCCTTGTCGATCTCGGCCAGAAGATCCTGATCGTCGGCTGCGATCCCAAAGCCGACTCCACCCGCTTGATCTTGAACTCGAAGGCGCAGGACACCGTGCTGCATCTAGCGGCACAGGAAGGTTCGGTGGAAGACCTCGAACTCGAGGACGTGCTCAAAATCGGCTATAAGGGCATCAAGTGCGTAGAGTCCGGCGGCCCAGAGCCGGGTGTTGGTTGCGCCGGCCGCGGCGTCATCACCTCCATCAACTTCCTTGAGGAAAACGGCGCCTACGACAATGTCGACTATGTCTCCTATGACGTGCTCGGCGACGTCGTTTGCGGCGGCTTCGCCATGCCGATCCGCGAGAACAAGGCCCAGGAAATCTACATCGTCATGTCCGGCGAGATGATGGCGCTTTACGCGGCAAACAACATCGCCAAGGGCATCCTGAAATATGCCCATGCAGGCGGCGTGCGGCTCGGGGGTCTGATCTGCAACGAGCGCCAGACGGACCGCGAGATCGACCTCGCCGAGGCCCTGGCCTCCAGGCTCAATTCCAAGCTCATCCATTTCGTGCCGCGTGACAACATCGTCCAGCACGCCGAGCTCAGGAAGATGACGGTCATCCAGTATGCGCCGGATTCCAAACAGGCCGGAGAATATCGCACCCTGGCTGAGAAAATTCATGCCAATTCGGGTCAAGGGACCGTCCCGACCCCGATCACCATGGAAGAGCTCGAGGACATGCTGCTCGACTTCGGCATCATGAAGACCGACGAGCAGATGCTTGCGGAACTTCAGGCCAAGGAATCGAAGGTGGCGGCCGCCCAATAACCGCCGCTTTCGACGGACGCGCCGGCCCTTGACCCGGCGCGTCCTTCCCGAGAACGCGCCTCAGCGCGAGGCGACATCCGAACCTTAAAAGAGGGCAGGCCCTATGAGCCTCGACTACGAGAAAAACGGCGCTTTGCATGAAAAGCTTATAGCGGACGTGCTGTCGCAATATCCGGACAAGGCGGCGAAGCGCCGCAACAAGCACCTCGGCGTTGCAACGGGCAAAGACGCGACCGACAAGGAGGACGACGTTCTTTCCGAATGCAGCGTCAAATCGAATATCAAATCCATTCCGGGCGTTATGACCATCCGCGGCTGCGCCTATGCCGGTTCCAAAGGTGTCGTGTGGGGGCCGATCAAGGATATGGTCCACATCTCCCATGGACCGGTTGGTTGCGGCCAATATTCCTGGTCGCAGCGTCGCAATTATTATGTCGGCACGACAGGGATCGACACCTTCGTGACGATGCAGTTCACCTCCGACTTCCAGGAAAGAGACATCGTTTTCGGCGGCGACAAGAGGTTGGACAAGATCATCGATGAGATCGAGGAATTATTCCCGCTGAACAAAGGCGTCAGCATCCAATCGGAATGCCCGATCGGTCTGATTGGCGATGACATCGAGGCTGTGTCGCGCAAGAAGGCGAAGGAACACGACAAGACGATCGTGCCGGTGCGCTGCGAGGGCTTCCGCGGCGTATCGCAATCACTTGGCCACCATATCGCCAACGATTCCATCCGTGACTGGGTTTTCGAGAAAACGGATGTCGAGTTCGAGGCGAGTCCTTACGACATCAACGTCGTCGGCGATTACAATATCGGCGGCGATGCGTGGGCCACGCGCATCCTCCTGGAGGAGATGGGGTTGCGCGTGGTCGGCAACTGGTCTGGAGACGCCACGCTTGCCGAAGTGGAGCGGGCGCCGAAGGCCAAGCTCAACCTCATCCACTGTTACCGGTCGATGAACTACATCTGTCGGCACATGGAGGAAAAGTACGGCATTCCATGGATGGAATACAATTTCTTTGGTCCGTCGCAGATCGAAGCCTCTTTGCGCAAGCTTGCCAAGCATTTCGGGCCGGAAATTGAGGAAAAGACCGAGAAAGTCATTGCCAAGTACCGGCCTTTGGTCGACGCCATCATCGCCAAATACCGACCACGCCTCCAAAGCAAGACCGTGATGCTCTACGTCGGCGGTTTGCGCCCTCGTCACGTGGTCACGGCCTACGAGGATCTCGGCATGGAGATCGTTGGCACCGGCTACGAGTTCGCCCACAACGACGACTATCAGCGCACCGGCCATTACGTGAAAAAAGGCACGCTCATCTACGACGACGCGACCGGTTATGAACTGGAAAAATTCATCGAGGGGATCCGCCCCGATCTCGTAGGCTCCGGTATCAAGGAAAAGTACCCGGTGCAGAAGATGGGCATTCCATTCCGCCAGATGCATTCGTGGGACTACTCCGGCCCGTATCATGGCTACGACGGCTTTGCCATCTTTGCCAAAGACATGGACCTCGCCATCAACAATCCAGTCTGGGATCTTTACGACGCCCCCTGGAAGAGAAAGGTCGCGCCGGCTGAGGCGGTTGCGGCCGAATGAGGGCCTGGCCTGTCTTGGAGCAGGGGCAGGCTAGGCTCTCGCCGCGGATTTGATCCTGACACCTCGAACATCTCGACGTCCTTTGCCGCCATTGGTGCGGCACGATGAAACGAAAGGCGATTACCATGCCGCAGTCGGCGGAAAAAATTCTCGACCACGCGCCTCTGTTCCGCGAGCCGGAATACAGGCGAATGCTTGCCGAAAAGAAGCTGAATTTCGAATGTCCGCACCCGGACCAGGTCGTTGCCGATCAAAGCGAGTTCACCAAGACCTGGGAGTACAGGGAGAAAAATCTTGCCCGCGAAGCCCTGGTGATAAATCCCGCCAAAGCCTGCCAGCCGCTCGGGGCCGTCTTTGCGGCTGCGGGCTTCGAGCGGACCATGTCCTTCGTCCACGGCAGCCAGGGCTGCGTTGCCTATTACCGGTCGCACCTTTCGCGACACTTCAAGGAGCCTTCGTCGGCGGTTTCGTCCTCGATGACTGAGGACGCGGCGGTATTTGGCGGACTGAAGAACATGGTCGACGGGCTCGCCAACACCTATGCGCTCTACGACCCGTCGATGATTGCCGTCTCGACCACCTGCATGGCGGAGGTTATCGGCGACGATTTGCACGGCTTTATCGAAAACGCCAAGAGCGAAGGCTCGGTCCCCTTAGACTTCGATGTTCCTTTCGCCCACACGCCCGCCTTCGTCGGCAGCCATGTCGATGGCTATGACGGCATGGTCAAGGGCATCCTGGAGCACTTCTGGAAGGGCAGGGAGCGCAAGGAACCGAACGGCACCATCAACATCATACCCGGGTTCGACGGCTTCTGCGTCGGCAACAACCGCGAGCTCAAGCGCCTGCTGAACCTCATGGGCGTATCGTATACCCTCATCCAGGACGCATCCGACCAGTTCGATACTCCCTCGGATGGCATGTATCGCATGTATGATGGCGGCACGACGATCGGAGACGTCAAGGAAGCTCTTGGCGCCGAAGCGACACTATCGCTGCAGCACTACAACACCCGCAAGACGCTGGAATATTGCAAGGAGTTCGGACAGCCGACGGCTTCCTTCCATTATCCCCTTGGCGTTAAAGCAACCGACGAATTGCTGGTGAAAATCTCGGAGATTTCCGGCAAGGAAATCCCTTCCGCGATCGGACTGGAGCGTGGGCGCCTCGTCGACGCCATGGCGGACAGCCAAGCCTGGCTGCACGGAAAGAAATACGCGATCTACGGCGATCCAGATTTTGTCTATGCGGTGGCCCGGTTCGTGATGGAAACCGGCGGCGAGCCCACACATTGCCTCGCGACCAACGGCACATCTGCGTGGGAAAGCGAAATGAAGGCATTGCTTGCATCCTCGCCGTTCGGAAAGGATGCCAAGGTCTGGGCGGGCAAGGACCTCTGGGCACTGCGCTCACTGCTTTTCACCGAACCGGTGGACCTGTTGATCGGCAATTCCTATGGCAAATATCTGGAGCGCGACACCGGCACGCCGCTGATCCGGCTGACGTTTCCGATTTTCGACCGGCACCATCATCATCGCTTCCCGCTGATGGGCTACCAAGGCGGGCTGCGTGTCTTAACGACAATCCTCGACACGATATTCGACAAACTCGACCGCGAGACGAGCCAAACAGGTGTCACGGACTATTCCTATGACCTCACACGCTAACGGCAAACGCTCGGCTCCGCCGCCGAGTGTCTTGCAATCGACATCCAAGACCGGCGCAAGCCGGTCGCTCGATGCCAGGATCCAGGACGTCTTCGAGGAACCCGCTTGCGAGATGAACCGCGGCAAAGATGCCAATGTCCGCAAGAAGGGTTGTTCCAAGCCGCTCACCCCCGGGGCGGCAGCCGGTGGCTGCGCGTTCGACGGCGCAAAGATCGTGCTGCAGCCGATCACCGACGTCGCGCATCTGATCCATGCTCCGCTCGCCTGCGAAGGCAATTCCTGGGATAACCGTGGTACGGCTTCGTCCGGCCCGATGCTCTGGCGCACGAGCTTCACCACCGATCTTACCGAACTCGACGTGGTGATGGGCCACGCCGAGCGGAAGCTTTTCAAAGCGATCCGCGAGATCAAGGAAACCTACGCGCCACCGGCGATCTTCGTCTATTCGACATGCGTTACGGCGCTAATCGGCGACGACATCGAAGCGGTCTGTAAGCGCGCTGCGGAAAAATTCGGCTTGCCGGTGGTGCCGATCAATGCGCCCGGCTTTTCCGGCTCCAAGAATCTTGGAAACAAGCTCGCCGGCGAGGCGCTGCTCGATCATGTCATCGGCACGGTGGAGCCCGATGATGCCGGCCCCTACGACATCAATATCCTCGGCGAATTCAATCTTTCCGGCGAGTTCTGGCTGGTAAAGCCGCTTCTTGATCGGCTTGGCATTCGCGTGCGCGCCTGCATCCCCGGTGACGCGCGTTATCGTGACATTGCCTCAGCGCATCGTGCCCGGGCAGCGATGATGGTGTGCTCGACCGCACTCATAAATCTTGCCCGCAAAATGGAGGAACTCTGGGACATTCCGTTCTTCGAAGGGTCCTTCTACGGCATTACCGACACGTCGCAATCGCTGCGGCAGATCGCTGAGCTGCTCGTCAGGAAGGGCGCCGATCCGGAGATTCTTGAGCGCACCGAGGCGCTGATCGCAGAGCAGGAGGCGATCGCCTGGAAAAAGCTCGCGGCATACCGGTCGCGGCTTCAAGGCAAGCGTGTGCTCCTTAATACCGGTGGTGTGAAGGCCTGGTCGATTGCCCACGCGCTGATGGAGATCGGCGTCGAAATTGTGGGCACCTCGACCAAGAAATCGACGGCCGAAGACAAGGAGCGCATCAAGGAAATTCTGAAGGAGGATCACCGCATGTTCGAGTCGATGGGATCGCGGGAGATGTACGACATTCTCGCAGAACACAAAGCCGACATCATGCTGTCTGGTGGGCGTACGCAATATGTCGCGCTGAAGGCAAAAACGCCCTGGCTTGATATCAACCAGGAGCGCCATCATCCCTATGCCGGCTATGAGGGCATGGTGGAGCTCGTTCGCCAGATCGATCTTGCTATCCACAACCCGATCTGGAGCGAGGTGCGGGAGCCGGCACCATGGGACGCCCAGCCCGCAATGAAGGAAGAACTGCAAAGCACGCAAAGCGAGAGCGAGACGTTCCCCGCCTCACAGATCTCGTCGGCGCCTCCGCCGGCGGCTTCCGCGGGTGGTGAGGAAAGCTGATGGCCTGCATTCTCCCGCAGACCAAGTCGGCGGCGGTCAATCCGCTGAAATCGTCGCAGCCCCTCGGTGCCGCTCTAGCCTATCTTGGCGTCGATGGTGCGATACCGCTGTTCCACGGCAGCCAAGGCTGCACCAGCTTCGCGCTGGTGCTCTTCGTGCGCCATTTCAAGGAAGCCATCCCCCTGCAGACAACGGCGATGGACGCAGTCGCGACGATCCTCGGCGGCGCCGGCAATTTGGAAGAGGCGCTCCTCAATATCAAAACACGCGCTAAACCGAAGCTGATCGGGATCTGCACGACGGCGCTGGTGGAAACCCGCGGCGAGAATTTCGAGGGCGATCTTGTCAATATCAAGCTGGAGCGTGCCGAAGAGCTAGCAGGTACCGAGGTCGTGCTAGCGAGCACACCCGATTTCGACGGTGCGATCGAGGAGGGTTGGGCAAAGGCAGTCACCTCCATGATCGAAGGCATTACGACCCCAGGCGGCCGGCCCCGCGATCTGAAGAAGATTGCGATCCTCCCCGGTTGGCACCTGACGGTCGCCGATATTGAGCTTCTGCGCGAAACGGTCGAAAGCTTTGGTCTGAAGCCGGTGATCCTGCCGGACGTCTCGGGCTCGCTCGACGGCACGGTTCCTGACGACCGCTGGGTGCCGACTACCTATGGCGGCACGAAGGTAGAGGAAATCCGCGAACTCGGCACCTGCTTCCAGGCGGTTGCGATTGGCGAGCATATGCGCACGGCCGCCGCGGCCCTGCAGGCGAAGACCGGCGTGCCTTATGTCCTCTTCGAGCAGCTTGTCGGCTTGAAAGCAATCGACCGTTTCATGACGATGCTGGCGATGATCGCCGGCAATCCCGTGCCGGCCACGGTGCGCCGCCGCCGCGCACAATTGCAGGACGCACTCCTCGACGGCCATTTTTATTTCGGCGGAAAGCGCATTGCGATTGCGGCGGAGCCAGATCATCTTTTTCAACTTGCGACGTTCTTCAAAGGGATGGGCGCCGAAATAGTCGCCGCCGTGACGACCACCGGTACCAGCTGCATTCTGCAGAAGGTGCCAGCCGACGCTGTGCAGGTCGGCGACCTTTCCGATCTCGAAACCATGGCGCGTCACGCTGGCGGTGACTTGATCGTGACCCATTCCCACGGCCGTCAGGCGGCCGAGCGGCTTGGCGTTCCGCTGATGAGGGTCGGGTTTCCGATCTTCGATCGGCTGGGCAGCCAGCATAAGAAAACCATTCTCTATGAGGGCGCGCGCAACTTCCTGTTCGAGGCCGCCAACATTTTCCAGTCGAACTGCCGCCGGCCGAGCCCCGAAGCGCTCAATCCCTTGCAAGACATGGAGGCAAAAAATGACGGCCGTCAGACGTCTTTCACTCGTCACTGACGAGGGGCCTGCCCCTGCGCCAGAGTGCCCGAAGGGAGTTCTGCGCGTTGCGATCGCGACGCAGGACCTGAAGAGGCTGAATGCCCATTTCGGATCTGCCAAGCTTTTTGCAGTCTATGACGTCACCCCAACCGGTTGGGAAATCGTCGAAGCCGTCGATTTTGGTGAGGCAACTGACGAAAGCGGCAAGCACACGAACGACGGCGGCACCGATCGCATCGCGATGAGGGTCGAGGCGTTGAAGGGATGTCATCTGCTGTTCTGCCTTGCGATCGGCGGCCCCTCCGCCGCGAAGGTCGTCGCGGCAAAAATCCATCCGATCAAGGTGCCCGAGCCATCTTCCATCGAGGAGGTGCTGACGCGCACCCAGACCATGCTGAAAACGGCCCCGCCGCCATGGCTGCGCAAGGTGCTTGCAGATGCCGGCATGGGTCTCGCCAAGCCGTTCTTCGACGACGAAGATTAAAGGAGATCGGCGATGACTTCGCCCAGCAACCTTGCGAACATACTCGCAGATGATGACAGCGACGCTATGGCAACCCCGTTCATGAAACGTCTGGTTCGCCTGGTGAGGGCGCAGGATGCTCATGGGTCGTGGGACGGAAAATCGGACACTGACCTGCTTGCCGATTTCATCGTGACGAAGGAGCAGCGCCGGCAGATGCCGATCATCGGCGACCCCGATCCGGACGTAATTTGGAGGCTTCAAATCTTTTACACCTGCGTCGGGCTTGAAATCGAGGGGCACTCCGGCCTCGTTGCATCCTCGATCGTGACGATGAATCCCGAGGGCTTTGGGCGAGTGGTTCTCACGACAGGGCGTTTGGTCGTTTTGTCGAAAACGCTCCGAGACGTCCATCGGTTCGGCTTTGAGACGCTTCGCAAACTCACCGAGGCCGGCACGAGATTGGTCGATGATGCCGTCATCGCCATTAAAGCCCATCCCGATGTGGCGCGGGCGCCATGAAATCAGTTTTTGAGGAAAGAGATAATGTCAGACATTGTGGAGCAGCTTCAGAAGGTCCGCAAACTGCAGTCACGAGCGGCAACTGCGAAGATGGAGTTGCATGACCTTGCCGAGGACCTGCCGGTCAACTGGCCCAAGATCAAGACGATCGCAGAAAAAACGTTCGCGGTATTCGCCGAGTTGAATGTGGCAAAGAAAGAGCTTGCCGCCTTGGAGGATTCACGATGACGGGGACCTTCGTTACCCGTGATGGATCCACCTGGGTGCCGGAGTATCTTACCGCTATCGATGGCAAAACCTGCATCGGCTGCGGCCGCTGCTTCAAGGTCTGCTCGCGCGATGTCATGCATCTTTACGGCGCCAATGAAGCGGGTGAAATCCTCGGTATCTGCGATGACGAAGACGACGACTTCGATGGCGAACTCAATCGTATGGTCATGGTCGTGGACGAAGCAGGGCGCTGTATCGGCTGCGGTGCCTGCGCCCGCGTCTGCCCGAAGAACTGTCAAATTCATATCGCGGCTGACAAGCTCGCTTCATGTGCTGGCGCATAAACCTGGAGAACGGCGGTGCCTTTTGCAATTTTCTGTCGCCTCCTGCAACTAATCATGTGCGTCAGCCTTCTAGGCACTTACCTCGTTTCACATTCCATCCGCAGAGCAATGGTCACGACGCTGGAAATTTGGCTCCTTCTTCAGGTGGCCTATTTCGCAAGCGTGCTTTTTTTGATCTGGCGGGCCAGTTGCGCTTCAAAGAGGAGCCAGCGTGCCTTGCGTTTTGATGATCTCGAGGAAATGCGCTACCGGCCAGACCATTGCGGAGAGAAAGACTGAAGGATTCCGATGTCCGCCAGCTTGGCTTGATGGGGCCGTTTAACGCCCTTGAGTACCGGGAATAGATCAGTCTTGAGCCTCGGGCTGCTTGGAAGACATTGCTCTTAGAGCATGACGTTGTTGGAACAACTACACGACATGAGCGTCGGCGATGGCTTCTACGGTATAGCAAACTAATGAGTTTATTGCTGTTCGGTTGCGTTGACGTTGAAGCGCGGAGGATCGGCCTGGGAGTTGCGTCGTCTTGATGACCAACGGAGGCGAGGGGACAATGGGAATGTTTCGAACGTGGGAGAGCGCCGCAACAGCTTAAGGATCGTGCATAGCTGACTTCGATTTAAAGCCACATCTGGAGCAAAAATGCTTGAAAAATTCGAACGATATCCCCTAACCTTCGGCCCTACGCCTATCGAAAAGCTTGACCGCCTCAGCGAGTATCTAGGGGGAAAGGTGGAGATCTATGCCAAGCGCGAGGACTGCAACTCGGGTCTGGCGTTCGGCGGCAACAAGCTCCGCAAACTCGAGTACATCATCCCCGACGCGATCGCGTCCAATGCCGATACGCTTGTTTCCATTGGTGGCGTGCAGTCCAACCATACCCGTATGGTTGCCGCAGTTGCCGCCAAGATCGGCATGAAATGCCTTCTGGTGCAGGAGGATTGGGTACCATATGAGGATGCTGTATACGATCGCGTTGGCAATATCCTCTTAAGCCGGATCTTGGGAGCGGAGGTCCGGCTGGTCGACGACGGCTTCGATATCGGCATCCGCAGCAGTTGGGAACGGGCGCTCGACGACGTCAAGCAAAAGGGCGGCAGACCCTATGCGATCCCAGCCGGTGCGTCTGTCCATAAATATGGCGGCTTGGGTTATGTGGGTTTTGCCGAGGAAGTGCGCGCGCAGGAAAAACAGCTTGGTTTTGCCTTTGACTATATCGTGGTTTGCACTGTGACGGGTTCGACGCAAGCCGGCATGGTCGTTGGGTTCGCCAAGGATGGACGACAGCGCAATGTGATCGGCATCGATGCTTCGGCAACTCCCCTCCAAGCCCAGTCGCAGGTGCTCAACATCGCCCGGCAAACTGCAAAGCTCGTCGAACTCGGAAGAGAAATCGCCAATGATGATGTGGTACTGCTCGCGGACTATGCGCACCCCCGTTATGGCATTCCTTCCGAAGAAACAAACGAGGCCATCCGCCTTTGTGCTCGGCTGGAGGGCATGATGACTGATCCCGTCTACGAGGGGAAATCAATGCAAGGGATGATAGATCTCATCAGCAAAGGCTTCTTTCCGAAAGGATCAAGGCTCCTATTCGCGCATCTCGGCGGCGCGCCGGCAATCAATGCGTACAGCGACACGTTTCGCGACGGCTGATCCCGAAGGATAGAGTCTCCATGTGTGCCCCCAAACTTGAAGGCTCTACCGATGCCAACAAGCGAAAGTTCTGTCGGTGACAGCCCGTTTTCACCAATCTCAGCAATATGAAGATGCGCTAACATCAGCAACAATGGCATACCGTTGGCAACTAAAAAATCCTCCGTGTGAAAACGCTGAATATCAAGCGCTGTTTTAATATGCCTACTCTACTGGGTATGCCTATTTTGACTGATCAAGACGCAGCCAAATTGGCGCCGCTTACACGGCCAGCTTCAGGCCGATCCCGCAATTACGAATCCGGTTTTTCGGAAAGCGCGTAGCCGACAGATCTTACAGTCCGTATCAGATCGCGGTCGCTATCCCTATTTAGTGCCGCGCGCAAGTTACCGATGTGAACATCGATGGTGCGAGGCCCGATATGAACGGCATGGGGCCAAGCTGCATTCTTTAGTTCATCTCGCGAGTACGCCCGGTATGGGTTCCTCATAAAGTGCTCCAGCAAGCGGAACTGGGTTGGAGCTAGATGAATCGTCCGGCCGTTTCGGCGCACATAGTGGGTGGCCACATCCAATTCAATGTCGTGAAAGGCAAGTAGTTCTTGATGGCTGGGAATGGAACTCCGACACGAGCCGTCCAAGATTCTGCCGATGCTCGTCAGCGCTATCTCTCGCGATCGGCTAACATGCTCATTGTCATCGAACGCGACCTTGTCTTCTTGAGTTACTTCGTCAGCAACCGCCGCAATCGCAATGATCGACGTTGACCGCGCCCGGCGAGAAAGACGCAGGCGAATACAGAACGTCTGCGTCTCAACGTCAGGGAAATGCGTCCTAAGAAACACCACATCTGGCGTTGCCTCTTGGAAGTGTTTGGCGAGGGCGTTCCCATGGCTGGTATTGATGTACTTACATGCGCATTCCAAGAACTGACCAGAGCAATCGTCTCGTGCAGTGATCAGCACCGCCGCTGAGTGGAAATCCCGATTAGTCTCGTTCTTCGACATCGCGTGAAATCCTCGAATGAAAGTTCGACCGACCTTCAGATTTTTTCGACAACAAAGTTTTGCACTTATCTCCAAAATCCAGTTTGTAGAACTGCGGCTCACGCAGAAGCCTTCCATCACGGCACGTCGGCGAATGGGCTTGATCCTGGAGGGAGTTCACTCCTCAGTCGGCAGTTTTGCGGATAACCATGCACACATCGTGCCAATGTAAAGATTGTTTTGAAACAGTGCCATGGCTCTAAACTGAGCGCATATGTTTGAAGTCTCGGACTTGAGCGCTTTGTCCCTAAAGCAAAGATACTCCAACCGGATCTGTAGCGAGCGACCTTGCATTAACACGCGCTTTCGGTTCGTGAAGAAATGGACATGTCAGCGGCAGAAAGAACAGCCACACACTCTTGACGCGGATCACCTGTTCGACCCTCTGATCTTGATGCTTCGCTGTCGCCGATGGCTGCGAATAGCGTTTGGACATGAGCCCGGAAGAGGCGCTGATCCACCAACCAGTCAACTATCTGATTGGGGAGTGGACCGAGTACGTTGCAGAGTTAGTCTCACCTTCTGTGCACGATCCGAGGGCACTGCTAATGGAGAAATGTGCGATCGTTATCGCAAGCCCCCGACATATTAGATTAACTGGCAAAGAGCGCCTCCCAGCCAGCGCAGTTATGGTCGACGGCACGTCCGTTCTGCAACATTTATTATCTCAATTGGCACGTGTTGGCGTGCAAAAGACGATTATCCTTGGGCTAGGAGGCGTGGGCGAGGTCGACCATCGTTTCTGTCACGAGCTGTATGGTATGGAGCTCCGCGTACGCCCACTGCGTACGCCATATCCCGGGCGTCTTATTGATGTGACAGCGGCAGATGAAGTCGCTGATGTCGATGGAGTAGTTTTGATATTTACCGCGGAAACGGTGATCAATTTCACTATGCTGGAGCGCTTGGTACGGTCATCATATCGCAACATTGTCGTTGTGAGCCAGTCACTCGGCAAACGATCGCTACGAGTGCTGACGGGCAAAGCGCAACGCCTTACAGCAATTGTACCCGAAGGCTCCGACAGCCATAAAAGTGCGTCTGCAGATTTGAGCCTCGTCGGCGTTTATAAATTTGATGCGGCGTTAGTTCGGAGGATTGCGCGGAGGCGGCAACGTCGCTCGCATGACGATCCGGAGTTCTTTGAAGCAGCATTTGGGTTTCACGGTCATCCAATCTATGTCATGTGCGCCGAACCGGGCGAAATACGATGAACCAACGACATCCATGCAGCAAGATTTTGAGTGCCGCAACTGAAGAACCTGGCCGCAACCCTGTTCCTTCGGCGCACGCAATCTTTGAGGCCCCAGATGCGGTTCCTGTTGTCGAAATGCAAAGCTTGGTGCCTGACGCAGATTGGGCGTCACAAGGTTGGTGACTCATAGCAGAACTATTGTCAACCTTATCCGGCTCAGGGCGCGACGTACTCGGCTGATTCGATGCTGCATTTCGCATACGCGGTTAAAATTTGTAGAGGCTCTGTGGGTTCTTTCAAGATTGGCACGACTCTTGAACTACGGACAGCAATTCCGACCCCTCGGAAAAACGAGAGGAAAGCAGGATGTCAGCTCTTCCACAGCCCGCTTCCAAAGCTTTAGCGATCAAGTTCGCCGGAGGCTCGGAGAGCCGTAGCCGCTCACGGCCAGCGACGTCATCTGACGGCAACATGGCGTGCCATTATTTGCCCGAGAGAGAGCATCGATTGTTTCGGGACGGTTGCGGTTCTACTCAAGTCAGTAATCAGACCGGCCGAGTTACCGATCTGAATTCCTCGGACCTCTCGCCACCTTCTCAAGCTTTAAATCGAGGGGAACTTGCGGTCGAGTTCGGCCGATTTCTTGACCAGACACACACCATCGCTCAGTCTAAACAGTTATTTGAGCACTTATCAGCTTTTGCTCTGAATCTTGGCTGCGCGTGGATAGCCTACGGTCCTCTTACAACCGAGCGCAAGGTTCTACAGCCGGTTCGATGCCCTTCATTTGAGATCCTGAACTATCCTGATGAATGGCAGAAGCGATGTCTCGAAATGGGTTATGATCGGAAAGCTCCTATTATCAAGGAAAGTCGAATGCGATCAGGCCCTATTCAATGGAGGGAGGCATACGTTGGCCCGAGTACAACTCCAAGCGAACGGCGCATCTTCGACGAGGCTGCAAGCTTTGGCGTAAGGTCAGGCATTACTATTCCATTGCGCAGCTCGGCTGGAAGTTTCGCCATCATGAGCTTTGCCCAGCAGATTGAGCGTGAATTCCACCAAAGGGCAATCGCCTACTTACAACTTGCGGCGATACATTTCCACCTGAGACTTACAAATGTGGCGAATTCGAATGCCCTGGAGAAAGTGCCTGAGCTCTCGCTCAGGGAGAAAGAATGTATTCTCTGGGTGGCACGCGGAAAATCGTCATGGGACATAGGAATTATCATGAGTATATCCGAAAACACTGTTAATTTTCACATTAAAAACGTTATGCGAAAGTTGGACGCTGCCAGCAGAACGGTTGCGGCTATTAAGGCAATAAATCTCGGATTTATCGAGCTGTAGGAGGCGATCGTCTCTCTAGGCGGCAAGCTGCCACTGCCGCAGCTCTGTTTTCCTGCTACAGGCCAGCTATAGGCAGTAGGAAGCTATCATTCTAGGTAGGAGCACAGTTAGCAATGGTCGTATAGAGTTGCAAAAGCTTCCAAATGGACGCTGGATTTCGAGGCATTGCTAGATTTCGCGGTAGCTGGCGTCAAGGGTACAGGCGCTGCTGGGTCATGGCATCTGGTTGAGGAAATAATCGTGAGTAATGACAGCATTTCCAATTCCCTATTTGCTTTTGAAAACCACGAATCCAACGTGCGATCCTATTCACGATCATTCCCCGTGGTGTTCACGAAAGCGGCAGGAGCCATCCTCGAGGACGAAAATGGTTGTGCGTTCATTGATTTTCTTTCCGGAGCGAGTGCCCTCAACTACGGTCACAACGACCCCGATATCCTAAGTGCTGCCGTGGAATACCTGCAATCAAATCAGGTTGTCCACGCATTAGACATGGCTACGTCGGCGAAACGAGAGTTTATGGAGTTCTTTGACGAGCTGATATTGCGCCCGCGTGGTCTTACATACAAATACCAGTTTGTCAGTCCCACTGGCGCCGACGCCGTCGAGGCAGCTTTAAAACTTGCACGCAAGGTCACTGGACGTCATAGCATCGTTTCATTCACCAACGGTTATCATGGGGTGAGCCTGGGCGCGCTT